>NZ_JBHOFD010000032.1:0-78532 GCF_046543445.1 Paenibacillus nanchangensis | reverse complement strand
CCTTTTGGGCAGTTTGGAGCCCCTAGCTGCTGTAGCCACCACCGTGTTTTGGTTAAAAGAGCCGTTTGGATCTTTTCAGTGGATCGGCACCGCATGTATTGTCGGACTCATTTTGCTGTTGGCACTTAAGAAAAAATAGGGAGGGTGGGGCTTCCTGTGCATGCCTGAGTTTCTTCTGCACGCTTAAGCTTCTTCTGTGCGCCTCAGCGTGGGACACTTTGAGCGACGCGGGAGCGCCCCGCCCGCTTCTATGGGAGTAGGGCCGCCCCTCTCATGGGCCTTCGCTTCATTGAGACGCGACTAAGAAAGGCAAGAGGATGGCTGCCGTTCCTGTGTAGCCTTCGCCTGGTTGAGACGTCTCAAGCTCTGACAGGGAGGGCCGCAGCAACTTCTGCGAGCTTTTTTGCTTTGTCGAGGCACTTTAAGGCCTGACGTGTAGGCGGAGCATACGCTCCTGTACCCTTGCTTCGTTTACGCTCCAAGACTTAATGGAAGGAGGCGCAGCTACTTCGGTGAGCCTTCGCCGCGTCGAGGTGCTCCAAGGTCTGGCTGTTTGCCACTCCTGCGAGCCTCCGCTTCGTCAAGATGCCCCGAAAGTCTAGCAAAAGGAGGCGCACTACTCCTGCGAGCTTTCGCTTCACTGAGACGCGACTAGGCGAGGCAGGAAGATGGCAGCCGTTCCTATCCGTCTGGCTTTTTCGAAGCACGGGAACAAGTGCAGACAGGAAGCGGAGCCAGCCCGGAGGTCATTTGGAACTGTAGGAGCGAATGCGATCGCCTTTGTTTTCGGATTTCTACCGCGTAAATAAATTATCCAATCAGGAAATCCGAAAACAACAGCGATCGGAAGTCCAAATCGACCGCAGTGGATGGCGCAGCCCTTCCTGTCCTTTAGACTTTCGCTTCATCGAGGCGCTCAATGGTGCTTCGGGCAGCAGCTCTTCCTGTAGACTTTCGCTTCGTTGAGACGCTCAAAGACGCTACGGAAACAGGGCGCAGCCCGTCCTGTAGGATCGTCGAGAGACTCTAGGCGATCAGGCAGCCTTCGCCGCAGGTAAACCAGCAGACGCAAAAAAGCAGCTCGCCCAAAAGGCAAGCTGCTTTTTACATGGAGCGGTGCGGCGCTTAAGCGTACCAGCCCCAGATGAAGATGAACAACGTACCAAAGATCGTGACCAGGCCCACGAACAGGGCGTAGATCAGGTTGAGGTACAGATCGCGTTTCGTGGTGGCATCCTCGTTGATATGCATGAAGACAAACAGCTGCAGGGACGCCTGGATGATGGCCGTCACCCCGAGAATGACCAGGTCAGCCGTGCGCGACAGGTCGAGATAAATGACACCCAGCGCGGCGGCGGAAAGGACGAGGGAGGCGATATAACCCATCACATGGCGAATCGGAAACAATTGCTTCATCATGTCACATCAGTCCTTTCAGGTAGACGTAGCTGAAGATGAAAATCCAGACAACGTCCAGGAAGTGCCAGTAGAGCGAGAAAATAAACGATTTGTTGGCAGTCGCCGGGTTGATGCCCTGGCGCGACAACTGAATCAGAATCGCCCCGCCCCACAGGAGACCGAAGGTCACGTGGGCGCCGTGCGTGCCCAGAAGCACGAACAGGCTGGAGAGGAAGCCGCTGGTCTGCAGCGTCGCTCCTTCATGGACGTAAGTGAAGAACTCCATGATTTCGATGCCAAGGAAGACGAGACCAAAGAGCAGCGTAACGATGAAAAAGCCGATCACTGCTTTTTTATAGCCATGGCGCATGGCGTGCACTGCCAGACCAATTGTAAAGGAACTGGTCAAGAGCACGAATGTTTCCAGAAGGACCGGTCCGATCTCGAAGAGTTCAGGGCCGCTGGGGCCGCTGGCGAACCGGTTCTCCATTACAAAATAGACGGTAAACAGCGTAGCGAAGAGGGCGATCTCGGCCCCGAGAAAAATCCAGAAGCCGAAGATCTTGTTACTGTTCTCTTCTGTTCCGTATTCCAGCGGTTTGGAGGTATCTACCTTCATGCGCGTCCACCCCCCAGTTTCTTTTCTGTCTTCATGACTTCGTCGGCCGAGATGTAGAAGCCGTGGTCGCGGTCAAAGGACATGGTAGCCATGGTGATCAGGATGCCGATACCCGAAATGATCGCAAGCGTCCACAGGCTGAATACCATCGCAAAGCCGAATACGAAGAAGATCGCTCCAAGGATAAACGGTTTGCCGGTATTGCTCGGCATGTGAATTTTGGTGATTTTATCTTCGAACAGGTTGTATTCACCGCGTTTGTGACTCCAGAACGGATCCAGACCTTTAACCTTCGGCACAACGGCAAAGTTGTAAGCCGGGATCGGGCTGTTGGTCGCCCACTCCAGCGTCCGTGCATCCCACGGATCGCCTGTCTTGTCGCGCGGGCTGTAGCGGGTGCTCCAGTAAATGTTATAAACCAGAATAACAAATCCGATGGCCAGACCCAGTGCGCCGGCGAAGGACAGCATGTTCAGCGGACCGAAGCCAGTCTCCTCGGAGTAAGTGTACATCCGCCGCGTCATCCCCTGCAGCCCGAGAATAAAGAGCGGGAAAAACGTGACGTTAAACGAAATGGCGATCCACCAGAAAGCATGTTTGCCAAGACGTTCGTTCAGACGGAAGCCGAATACTTTCGGGAACCAGTAATGGAAGCCCGCGATAACGGCAAAGACAGCGCCCGGAATCAATACGTAGTGGAAGTGAGCTACCAGGAACATCGTGTTATGGTACTGGTAGTCGGCGCTGGCCATAGCCAGCATAACGCCGGTTACGCCGCCGATCGTAAAGATCGGAATAAAGGCGAGCGAATAAAGCATCGGCGTGGTAAAAGAAATTTTGCCCTTTCGGAGCGTAAACAGCCAGTTGAATATCTTGACCCCGGTCGGAACCGCGATCGCCATCGTTGTAATCGAGAAAAAGCTGTTAACCATTACGCCTTGGCCCATCGTGTAGAAGTGGTGCGCCCACACGAGGAAGGAAAGCAGGGAGATGACGACCATACTGGCGACCATCGAAGTGTAGCCGTACAGATTCTTTTTGGAGAAGGTCGCGATAATCTCGCTGTATATCCCGAAGGCCGGCAAAATAACAATATAAACCTCCGGATGGCCCCAGACCCAGAACAGGTTCGCCCAGAGCATATCCATCCCGCCGTTGGCCATCGTAAAGAACTGGGAGCCGAACAGGCGGTCGAACATCATCAGCGCAAGCGCTACGGTAAGAACCGGGAACGCGAAGACGATAATGACGTTAGTAATGAAGACGGACCAAGTGAACATCGGCATCTTCATCAGTGTCATACCCGGTGCGCGCATTTTGATGATCGTTACGATAAAGTTAACGCCGGTCATCAGCGTACCGATACCGGAGATCTGCAGCGCAAGGGAATAGTAGTTATTCCCTACCGTCGGGCTGAACTCCAGACTCGCCAGCGGGAAGTAAGCCGACCAGCCGGCGTCCGGTGAACCGCCGATAACGAACGAAATGTTAAGCAGCATCGCGCCGAAGAAGAACAGCCAGAAGCTGACGGCGTTCAGGCGCGGAAATGCAACGTCGCGCGCGCCGATTTGCAGCGGCACGATGATATTCATAAGTCCGATAATAAACGGCATGGCCATGAACAAAATCATGATCAGACCGTGAGTCGTAAAGACCTCGTTATAGTGCTGCGCGTCCAGAAATTTCATTTCCGGAGCTGCGGTTTGCAGACGCATCATAATCGCGTCAACGCCGCCGCGGAACAGCATGAGCAGCGCGGCCAGAATGTACATGACGCCGATCCGTTTATGGTCGACAGTCGTGAGCCATTCCCGCCACAGGTAACCCCATTTCTTGAAGTAGGTCAAGCCGACGATAATCCCGAGCGTGGCCAGTGCGATACTGATCATCGCGCCGTAGATCAAGGGTTCGCCGTGAACCTTAAATTTGTCCCAATCCATTAGGTTGGCTCCTTTCAGGTTAATCAATGCAAGCCGGTATTAATGTCCTTGATGCTCGGAATGGGCATCGGTGCCGGAATCATAAGTGTGATCTTCAACAGGAGCGCTTGGCAGCGGCTGGTCCACTTCGGGATCCGGCTTGCTGTCAAACTCGGTTTGATTATCTTCAACCGCCGGAGTCGGATGGACTTCTTTATGCTCCTGATGTTCCTGGTTGCCGTTCTCATCCTCGTCGGATGCCGTGCCGCCGTGGTGGTGGCCTTCTTCCGGCGGAGGACTAAATTCCAGGTGAGTGGAAGAATACGACTTCCGGCCGACAAAATCGGTCTTCAGCAGCGTGTTGAACTCATCCTGCGTCAGCTCCGGTTCGGTGGATTTCACATCTTTAACCCATTCATCGAATTCGTCGGACGACATGGCGAGCGTTTCGAATTCCATGTGGGCGAAGCCTTTACCGTTAAAGTTGGAGTTGCGGCCCAGGTACGAGCCCGGTACATCGGCTACCAGGTTGATTTTGGTGATCATATCGCTCATAGCGTACTTCTGACCGGCAAGCTGCGGAACCCAGAAGCTTGTGATCGGTCCGAAGGAATACAGACGAAGTTCGATCGGACGATGGGTCGGGATGTTCAAGTAATTCACCGTTTCGACGCCTTGTTCCGGATAGGTGAAATGCCATTTCCAGTTCGACGAAGCGGCATAGACGACAAGCGGCTTCTGCTCCTTGTAGTCAGCGGGAACATTTTCGACAGCATGCGTGGAGCGGACCGTAACGACAGACAGAATCGCTACAATAATAATAGGGATTGCGATCCAGGTCGCTTCAAGCCATTTGTTGCCCTCCTCGTGCGGAGGAATGTAGTCTTCGCTCTGTTTGCTGGCCCGGTATTTAACGAGCATAAACACGTACAGGACGTACACAACGGCCAGTACCCCGAGCATCATGAGAATGGAGAAAATAATGGTGTCGGACAGCGTCCTTGCGGCCGGTCCTTTCGGATTCAGAACGGTGATTGAGCTGCACCCGGACAATAGCATGATCAGTCCCAAAAACAAGGCGAAGCGCGGCACTTTTTTGTTCATGATGAACTCCTTTCTGGCAGGTTCTTTATTCTTAACCGAATTCATTAACCTCTATATATACTAAGAATTTCATACCCCGAATGCAAAAGACATATTCTGTAAAATAAACTAGAAACAGTCTCAAAAGTGGCGAATTATTTGACAATTTGTGTTCAAATTGTTACAAGGGACGTGCGATATGACTTAAATCACTGTAACGACGCTGTTTTTCAGTGTTCATCTAAAGTTCAATTTTTGTTCAAAATATCAACAATGTTACTAAGTTTGTCACATTTTTTAAAGGCGTTTTTGGGGCGTTCGAGCGGTTCGGGTGGCGTATAATCAGCTTTAGCAGGGGCTTTTAATGAAATAGGATTTCCCGGGAAGGGGAAAAATCCTCAGGAGCATAATGGTAACAACATTTTTTACGTTCGGTTACAATCTCTCAAATTCCAAGTACTTCCGGTGTGGTAAGGTAAGGGAGGCAAATATGATGAGGGAATGGGAGAGAGAGATGAAATCGGTGTGGATGAACAAGAAATGGATGCGGGTGTGCCTTCTGGCCGTCACAGTGGCGGCGCTGGTCCTCGGGGGAGTGGATCTGCGGAAGGCCGAAGCGGCAGGACAGTCTTTTATGCGGATAGGCGTAAATGACGACCTGACGGAAATTCATGCGGAGTCCGTGGAGGACACGTATTATGTGCCTCTTAGAGAGACAACGGCAGCCCTTGGGTTGACGCTGAGCGGTTCCGCCGAGGTAATGGCAGTAACGGATAAAGGGCGTACCCTGCTGCGCTTGGAACCGGCTGCAAAAAAGGCCGTGCTGCCTGACGGTACACAGGTGGACGCGCCGACGCATCCCAAACATGGCCAGTTGATGGTGCCGGTACGGCTGGCACAGCATCTTGGCTACAAAGTGACCGTGATGTCCGACCGGCATGTGATCCGGCTGACGAACGCTTCGGCCGCACTTAGCGGCGATGCTTTTTATGAACGCCACCGTGAGACGTTGAAGCAGGAGGAACAAGCGATCCTGCAGGCGGAGAAACGGAAGGAAGAAGAACGCAAAGCGGCTGAACGCAAGGCGGCTGAAGAAGCAGCCAGCAAGGAGCAGGCAAAACAGCCGGAGGCTGTGAAGACTCCAGGAGCCAAAACGGTGTACCTGACCTTTGACGACGGCCCTTCGGCATCAACCGGCAAACTGCTTGATATTTTGGAAGAATACGACGCCAAAGCGACCTTTTTTATGCTTGGCAACAACATTAGCCAGCATCCGTCCCAGGTGAAACGCCTGGTGAAGGAGGGGCACGCGCCAGGTCTGCACGGCATGACGCACCGGAAAGAGAAGTTTTACGGTTCCCCGGCGGCGGCGCTGAAGGAAATGAACGATGACAACCGTTCCCTGAATAAGGCGGCGGGGGTAAGCACGAAGCTGATCCGGACTCCGTACGGAAGCAAACCGTATTTTACCCGTACATACCGGGATAAAGTGCTGGGTGCCGGTTACCGGCTCTGGGATTGGAACGTCGATTCTGAAGACTGGAAACATAAGGGCAACAGCGACGCCATCTATCAATCGGTGATGAAACAGGTGGCTTCACTTGAACGCAGCAAAACTGCACCAGTTATTTTGATGCATGATCAAAAGGCGACGCTGAAAGCCCTGCCGCGCATTCTTGAAGCACTGCAGAAAAAAGGCTACCGGTTTGAAGTGCTGACGGAGGAACAGAAACCGCTGAACTTCTGGAAAGACGTGCGCTAAAGCAAACCCCGTGGTCAGGGTTCTTGCGGCGGACGCAGGCAGCCGCTGCACTTTGCAGTGAGCATTAAGTTATTGTTTTCCAATCGGCCTTCATTTTATACGGCAGTGATTAAAAGGATCTTGGTCTCCGCGAGGCAGCGGAAGGCCGGGGTCCTTTTTGCATCAATGAGGGCTTGTTCGTGCCAGGTACAAATTCATGCTTCTTCATTCAAAAAAAGTGTCTTGACTCCAACCTTAGGTCGGGGCTTAATCTTCATACAGAAGGGAGGATGAGCCATTGCTGTATACGGTAAAAGAAGTGTCGGAGCTGTCCCGCGTCACCGTTAAAACGCTGTATCATTACCACCGGATCGGTCTGCTTTTGCCTGCAAGGATCAGCGAAGCAGGGTACCGGCTTTACGGTCAGAAGGAGCTGGAGCGTCTGCAGGAGATTTTGTTTTATAGGGAGCTTGATTTTTCGCTGGAGCAGATCAAGGACATGCTGGAACGGCATTCGGACCGCCTGTCCATCTTGTCGCAGCAGGAAGAACTGCTGGTTGGCCGACGGCGGAGACTGGAAGATATGCTGCACACTTTGCGCAGCTCCATTACATCTATAAAGGAAGGGATAACAATGGAACAGGGCCGCAATCAGGAGATGTTCAAAGGATTAAGCGATCGGGAGGCCTGGAACGAAGCGCTGGAAGAGCAGAACAAGTATTTGCAAGAGGCTTACGGAATCGAACCGTTTGAAGTGGGGGAGCCGGAGGTCGGCAAAATGAATGAACAGGCGGCTGAGGCTGCGGCTTTTATGACCGGGCTGGCAGATTTGTTAAGAGCAGGCGTCAAACATAATGATGAAACGGTGCGGCATTTGGTCCGGGATCATCTGGCCGCTTTGCAGCGGTTTGGGCACGATACGCCGGCCGAGGTGTTTGCAGCACAAACGCGGTTTTTTCTGAATGACGATTTTCATCTCTGCATGCTGGAGGATCAGCAGGTTGGGCTTGCTTATTATCTGTGTGCGGCGGCAGCTGATTTTGCGGAAACAGCCGGCTGAACGGCGGATCGTTAACGCTGTCCTGGAGCTTATCGTACAAACAAAAGAAGCAGCCGGAGCCGGCCGTCCTAATTTCGTTTAGGATTAGGGCGGCCTTTTTTTGTTCCGGAAAAACTTATGGAAAAGCTTCCTGGCCGACACAGCAGCGACATCTTTTTCTATCGACGCGATTCCGATGCTGTGCTATCATAAGACTCTGGTGACGTGTTAACGAACTAAAGCGTTTGATAAAAACAGAGCTGCGAGGAGAGTATCGGGAGAGATGAAAATGAAGATGAAGAAACGGATTATGCTTACGCTGATCATGATGGTAACGGTGCTGGCGGGATGTTCCGGTTCGGGCGCAGGCGCGGACAACGAGCTGGTTATCGGAATTGACGATAAATTTGCGCCGATGGGCTTCCGCGACGAAAAAAATGAAATTGTCGGCTTTGACATTGACTACGCGGCAGCCGCTGCGGAGAAGATGGGCCGCAAGGTGACGTTCCAGCCGATCGACTGGAAGGCCAAGGAGTCCGAGCTGAACAGCGGACGTATCGACCTCATCTGGAACGGCTACACGATTACGGATGAACGCAAAGAAAAGGTGCTGTTCACGAAACCTTATCTGGCCAATGCCCAGGTGGTGGTTGTCCCGTCGGATTCGCCGATTAACGCGCTGGCCGATCTGGAAGGCAAAGAAGTTGGACTGCAGAGCCTGTCATCCGCAGCCGATGCGCTGAACGCAAACCCGGTCAAGGATAAAATTAAAAACATTTCCGAATATCCGGACAACGTGCTGGCGCTGACCGACCTGAAGACCGGCCGGCTTGATGCGGTTGTCATCGACGAAATTGTCATTAAGTACTATATGTCCAAGGAACAGAACGCGTACAAAATTTTGGACGAGTCGCTGGCGCCGGAAGAATACGGCATCGGTGTCAAGAAAGGCAACGACAAGCTCCTGGAGGAGCTGCAGAAAGCGCTGGATGAAATGAACGAAGACGGTACAGCCGCTAAAATTTCCGAGAAGTGGTTCGGCGAAAATAAGGTACTGAAATGAGCCCGGATTATATCGCCGAAATCGCTTGGCCAATGATCCAGGGCGCGCAGACGACGATTCTTCTGTTCCTCGTTGTTATCGTGCTCTCCATTCCGCTGGGCTTCGGGGTTACGCTGCTGGCCAAATCGGCGCTGAAGCCGCTGGCCTGGATCGCTAATTTTTATATTTATGTCATGCGCGGCACGCCGCTGCTGCTGCAGCTGTTGTTTTTCTGCTTCGGTCTGCCGATGCTTCCGGTGATCGGTGAGTATCTTGTGATGGACCGGTTTACGGCGGCCTGCCTCGGCTTTATTTTGAATTATGCCGCTTATTTTGCGGAGATTTTCCGCGGCGGCCTGCTGTCGATTGACAAAGGACAACATGAAGCGGCCAAGGTGCTGGGGCTTGGGAGATGGCAGACCCTCCGCAAGGTGATTATGCCGCAGATGTTCCGGGTCGCCCTGCCTGCGGTAGCGAACGAATCGATTACTTTGATAAAAGACACGGCGCTGCTGTATGCGGTGGCTGTGCCGGAGCTGCTGCATTTCGCGTACACCGCGGTCAACCGGGATTTCACAATTGTTCCGTTTGTGGTGGCGGGTGCGATTTATCTTCTGATGACGCTGGTGCTCACCTTGTTCTTTAAGGCGCTGGAACGGCGCTTCAAATACGAATAAAAGGGAGGGCAAGCGATGAACGGAATGATAGAAGTTACAGAACTGCAAAAATCATACGGCAAGCTGGACGTGCTCAAGCGGGTATCGTTTAGCGTCGCCCCTGGCGAGACGGTAGCGGTTATCGGACCTTCGGGTTCGGGCAAAAGCACGATGCTCCGCAGCCTGGTGCACCTGGAGGAAATCTCCGGCGGCAGCATCCGGATTCAGGGTAAAACGCTGGCTGACAATGGGCGTTATGCCGCTCCGGGCGATATTCGGAATATTACCTCGCGGATGGGCATGGTGTTCCAGCACTTCAATCTGTTCCCGCATTTAACGGTTCAGGGCAATCTGGAGCTTGCGCCCAAGACGCTGAAGACGCTGGCGCAGACGGAGATCCACCGTAAAAGCATGGAGCTGCTGGGCAAGGTCGGGCTCGCGGACAAAGCAAACGAATACCCGTCCCGGCTGTCGGGCGGCCAAAAGCAGCGGGTAGCCATCGCCAGAGCGCTGATGATGGACCCGGATATTCTACTGTTCGACGAACCGACTTCGGCACTTGACCCCGAGCTTACGGGGGAGGTGCTGAAGGTAATCCGGCAGCTGGCTGAAGAGCGGATGACGATGATGATTGTGACGCATGAAATGGCGTTTGCCCGGGACGTAGCGGACCGTGTGCTGTTCATGGATAAGGGCGAAATCGCGGAAAGCGGAACGCCGGCCGAGCTGTTCGGAAATCCGAAGCTGGAGCGGACGCGGGTGTTTTTGAGCCGTGTGGAGCCGAATTTGAACGAAGGCCGCATTCCAGCGACCGTTATCCATTAAGTAATTCAGACCGGCAGCCACTGCCGGGTGGACGAAGCTCCCGCTTTGCGGGGGCTTTTTTTGCGTGGCAGCATGCTGCTTTGAGTGTGTTCAGCGTTGCCGCTGGCGTGCCTTCTTGCGTGCCGCTGGCGTGCCTTCTTGCGTGCGGCTGGCTGCCCCATAGCGTATTCAGCATGCCCTTATGCGTGCCGTTGGCTGCCCCATAGCGTATCTCAGCATGCCCTCGTGCGTGCGTTTGGTGCTGTTGGCTGCCCCATAGCATGTCTCAGCACATGCCCTCATGCGTGCCTCCTTACATAGCGTTGTCACTTCCTGCCCGTCTCGCCCGCTCCGTCATCCGCTTGTCAGTTTGCACGTTCGGGTTTGCCCGCATCCGGGTTCGGTTAATGATGAGTGACCAAACGATCCGTCAGTGAGGAGGACGACTTGATGTGGAACGGACTGAAGCGCGGCCTGTATGAACGCATGGAACCGGCGTTCCCGCTGGCCTTGTTCCGGATCGGCTTTGCGGTGTGCCTGCTGCTGGAGTTGGGGCAGATGATGATCTTCCGGGAGCTTATTTTTCAGGATAAAAGCCTGGTTAGCCGCGAGGGATGGCTGCTTACCGTCATCTTTATTTTATGGACGGGGGCGCTCCTGCTGATTCTGGCAGGGTATAAGCTCCGGATCGCTGCGGCGGTCAACTATGCGGTTTCCGTTTATATGCTGGGTTTTGTGACCGTCAACGAAGCGAATAACTGGCAGGTCGATTCCCTGTTTTTGACCGGCTCCTTCCTGCTGTTGTTTATGCCCGCAAGCGCGGCGCTGTCGGTTGACCGTCTTCTGGAGCACCGCCGGGAGGCCAGGGTCCGGGTGCGGAAGCTGCTGCGGCCCAAAGCGAGGTTTATTCATACCGCGTTTCTGATTTTGACGATTGGACTGTTTTATCTCGACTCGATCCTGTATAAACTGTCTTCATCGATGTATTTGAGCGGCCTGGGCCTGTGGGCGCCTGCTTCGCTTCCCTTCACAACTTATTGGGATATTTCCTGGCTGATCGAACACGAGTGGCTGATGCGCATTATGGGGTACACCCTGCTTGTGTACGAGACACTTTACATTTTCCTGATCTGGTTCCGGAAGCTGCGGACGCCGCTCAGCCTGGCGGGGATTGCGCTCCATGCCGGTATTCTGGTGGTGTTTCCCATTCCGGTGATCAGCTTTCTCGTCATTGTAATTCATTTGGCGATTATTCCGGACGAGGCTTACGCCAAGCTGTACGGGAAAGTCATCGCCGCCAAACGCAAAAAACTGGCGGTTTACTACGACCGCTTGTGTCCGCTGTGCCGCCAGACGGTCGGCATTTTGTCCGCGCTTGATTTCCGCAAGGCCATTGAATGGAAAGCCCTGCAGGATTACGCCGAAGGCGAACCGCTCCTGAAGGCAATACCCGAAGCGGATCTGCTGCACGATATTTATGCCGTGGAAAAAAACGCCAAGCTGCACAAAGGTGTCGATACGTACGCGGCCATTCTCCGGGCGATGGGCTGGACGTATCCGGCGGGCCTGCTGCTGGGCCTTCCGCCTGTTCACGGCATCGCCGCACGCATTTACGGCCGGATAGCGGCGAAGCGCAAACGTGAGGGCGGATGCACCGACAGTACATGCGGAATCGGTATTTCGCCGCTTCCTGAAAAGAAGGAGGGACGATTTGCGGGCCGCTTTTTGCCTGCAGGCCTGCTGCTCGTATTCTGGGTGGTTTCTTTTATCATCATTTCATTTGGATCGCCGGCTTACGCCAAATATTTGACCGGGGAAAATACAAGCACCACCAAAACGCTTAAAGACATGGCGGCGGTTTACAAACGGGTGGTGTATCCGGTTTTCGGCTGGACCAACCACGGGGTGTACACGGAGATTCATTTTGGAGAGTATAATGTACAGACACGGCTGGTCCACAAACAAGACGGACGGGAAAAAAGCCTGCCGGTGATTGACCGGGACGGCTTTGCGGGACGTTACATCATCGGACGCCAGTGGGATAACTGGACTTACGCCACCGTTCATCCCGAGACGGCATACGCGCAGGCGGAAAAGCATCTGCTCGCTTATGCCTCGTATTGGCTCAAACGGCACGGCGGCGGCATGGATGGAGGAACGATCGAAATCCAGGTCCGGCGGATCGGCGTTTCCATAGATACGTTCCATCCCGGCCTGTTAAAAAGCAACCTCGATGAAAAGTGGATGCCCGCCGGGCGGATCGAAGGGCCTTTGGGACAGCTGGAGCTGACGCTGGCGAACGAAGCGGCTGCGGAGCCCGCCACCTGGAGAGAAGCGGTGATGCAGCCACTGGACAAGTCCGCCTCGGCAGCGCCGGCGCAGACGCCCGCCAACAATACATCGGCTGACAGTGAACCTGCCGTCAATGCATCGGCTGACAGTGAAACCGACGACATGGCATTGGCTGACAGTGAACCCGTCGGCAGCAAATGATACAGGTTAGATGAACAGGGGTGACGTACAGCGAAGGACGAAGGAAGGAGGGAGCGTATGAAAAACACAACTGATTTAAGTTCCGCCGGCGTGCCGGATCATCTGGATCATGGACTGCAAATCGTGTTTATCGGATTCAATCCCAGCATCCGTTCCGGCGAAACGGGACATCACTACGCGAACCCGCGCAACAATTTCTGGCGCATTTTGCACCGGTCCGGTCTGACGCCGCGCCTGTACGACGCTTCGGAGGATGGAGAACTGCTGCGGCTCGGCTATGGCTTTACGAACATTGTGGCCCGCCCGACACGGGGTGCTGAGGATATTACACGCGAAGAATATGCCGAAGGGCGGGAGCTGCTGCGGGCCAAGCTGGAGGAATACAGGCCGGAGGTCGCCTGTTTTGTAGGGAAAGGCGTGTATACCGAGTTCACCCGGAAGGCTTCGGCCGAATGGGGATTTCAGGAGGAGCCCGCCGCCGACGGAGTTAAAGCCTTTGTTGCTCCGTCCTCCAGCGGCCTTGTCCGGATGCCGATGGAGGAAATACTCGCTATTTACCGGCGGCTGCGCGACGCGCTTGCTGATCCGCCATCGGAAGCTGATTAACATCTATCTATAGGAAAACCCCGTCTAATGTCTTGACGGGGTTTTTGCATGCTGTGTACGTGATCCGGCCTTCCGCTAGAGCTGCACCAACAGCAGGATAATCGAAGACAAGCTCAGACAGGTGCTGACCAGACAAAGCACAAGTACAACCTGCTTCTGGTTCAGTCCCGCCCGCAGGAGACGGTAATGAGCCTGGGTCGCATCCGCCTGATAAATGGACTTGCCCTGAAGAAACCGTTTGGTCACAACAAACAAGTTATCAAAAATCGGCACGCCAAGCGCCAGAATCGGGATAAACAGCGAAAGAATTGTGGCCTGCTTAAAGGCTCCGTCCAGCGCAATTACTGCCAAAATAAAGCCAAGGAACGTTGCCCCCGCATCGCCCATAAAGATCTTGGCGGGCGGTTTGTTGTAGCGGAGGTAGGCGACGGTGACGCCGACCAGAATAATAGCCATCATTGCTGAAGCGGATTGTCCTTTGGCCAGTGCGACGACGAACAGGGTAATCCCTGAAATCGAAGACAGACCGCCGGCGAGCCCGTCCATGCCGTCCGAGAAGTTAATGACCGTCGTAACGCCAAAAATCCACAGAATGGTCAACAAAAACTGCAGGACGACCGGCAGGGTGAAATATTCGCCGGAAAACGGATTATAGAACCCGGTGAATGCATTTCCAGACAGGTAGACGAGCACGGCTGCGGAGACCTGCACGATCAGCTTAGGCAGTGCGGGAAAGTCCTTGCCTTTGGTCTTGTACCAGTCATCGACCGTGCCGATGGTCAGCAGCAGAATGCCGCCTGCAAACAGTGCGGCCGTCTCCGCCGAAAAGTCCCGGGTAAACAGCAGGTATGTAATGAAAAAACCGGCGAAAATTGCATAACTCGCGGTCAGCGGGATCGGCTCCCTGTGGATTTTTCGTTCCACGTCCTTGCGGGGTTTGTCCACAAAGTCCAGCCGGAACGCCAGCTTGCCAAGAGGCGGAATCAGATAATATACGATCAGAAACGACAGTAAAAATGCCAATGCGTAAAAAATGCCCATCACCACCATAAGAATTAATTGGCCTACGTGGATTATACAATACCAGGGGAAAAATTGTCGACGGCTCTCTGCATAGGTTGGACAGTCCGGACCATTCTTATTTAGAATGAGAGGAATGAATTAAAAAGGGGGAACGGTACGTGCGGTACAAAGTCATCCTGTTTGACGCCGACGACACTTTGTTTGATTACGGCAAGGCGGAGGAGGAAGCGCTGAGGCAGACTTTTGAAGCGTTTGGGCTGCCGGAAGGAGCGGCCGAATACGGCGCCAGCTACAGGGAGATCAACAAGGCGCTGTGGAGGGAGCTGGAGCTCGGAACCATTACCTCCGCCAGCTTGAGACTTGAGCGTTTTCGGCGGTTGTTTGAGACGAATGGGCTTGCGCTGGATCCGGAAGCGTTTAGTACGGCTTATTTAGCCGGCCTGGGACGGGGCTCGTTTTTGATTGAAGGGGCTGAGACGCTCTGCGGGTCGCTGACAGGCTGCAGGCTGGCCGTTATTACAAACGGCATCAAGGATGTTCAGACCGCGCGGATTGCAGGATCGCCGCTCTGTTCCGCCTTTGAGCGCGTGATTATTTCGGAGGTGGCCGGCTGCCAGAAGCCGGAGCGGGGAATTTTTGATTATGCTTTTGCCGAGCTGGGTTTAAGCGATAAACGGGAGGTGTTGATGGTAGGAGATTCGCTCACCTCCGATATCGCGGGCGGAGCCAATTACGGAATCGATACCTGCTGGTTCAATCCGCATGGCCGCCCAAACGATACAGAAGTGGCTCCGACTTACGAAATCCGGCATCTAAGCGAACTGACCGGCATTATACAAAACGGTGTAATTCAGGCAGGTTGAGTGAGGGATGGACCGGCTTCCTGCCGGTCAGCGGGATGTATTCAGCGGCTTCAGCAGCTGCTCGATCTGCTCCCGTTTTCCTTCGAGGAACGGAGGGAGCGCCAGCGACTCGCCCAGATGCTCGATGCTTTCATCGGTGTCGAAGCCCGGCCCGTCGGTTGCGAGCTCGAACAAAATGCCGTTTGGCTCGCGGAAATAAAGCGACCGGAAATAATAGCGGTCCACAAAACCCGAGTTCGGCAGACCGAGAGCGCCGATCCGGCCCACCCAGCCGCGCAGCTCGTCTTCGTTATCGACGCGGAAGGCGACATGGTGCACACCGCCGCGGCCAAGCCGCTCAGGCGGCAGATCGCTGCGCTCTTCGAGGTGGACTTCCGCGCCGCTGCCGCCTTCTCCGGTTGCATACACGAGGACATCAGGCTGGCCGGCGGCCGCCGAAGGATAGGAGCCGGCGCGCCGGAAGCCAAGCACCTGCTCCAGCACATCGGCCGTCCGGCTGGCGTCCGGAACGGTCAGATGCGCGGGTCCAAGCCCGGTGATTGCCGCTTCCTGCGGCACAGGGCTTTTCTCCCACGCTTTGCCGCCCGGCACGCCCTGATTTCCCTCGTCCGAGACAAGCAGCAGCCGCTGGCCTTCCCTGTCGCGGAACGGCAGCGCCTGCCGTCCGCCGAGCGTGCGCACTGCTTCATGCTCCACGGCGTATTCTTCAAACCGGCGCTGCCAATATTGGAGCGCGGCATTATCCGGTACGCGCAGGGAAAGCGCGGAAATGCTGTTATTGCCGTCACGGTTGCGTCCCGCATTCGGAATCTCGAAGAAGGTTACTTCCGTGCCCGGGTTTCCCCGTTCATCGCCGTAAAAAAGATGGTAAACGGAGATGTCGTCCTGGTTGACCGTTTTTTTAATCAGGCGCAGTCCAAGCACCTCGGTGTAAAATTTGTAATTCTCCTGGGCATTAGCGGTGATTGACGATACGTGATGGAGACCTTTCAATATCATGGCGTTTTTTCCTTTCTGTGCGGATTTGCCGTTTGCGGGCTGGATAAAGGGTATAGTATGGGCTGTACTACAGCGTATCTATAATTGAAATTAATTAAGTTACTATAAATTTAACAGTTAATAAGTAAAATAGCAATATCGCTCCGTATAACAAGGGATCGGCTTGGACAACGGTGTTCGAACGGCCGGACGGTGCACGATAAAGCAGGACATACGGCGGAGGAACGGATGACGGCTGTCAAACGGCTAAAACAAAAGGGGAGGTTTGCGTTAATGCATACGAAGCTTAGTTTAATGAATCAGCTGGAAACGATGGGGATTTCGCACAGTGGAACGCTGCTGGTCCATTCTTCAATGAAACGGATCGGTCCGGTGGAAGGGGGCGCGGAGACGGTCCTGGATGCCTTGTCGGAATATATGAGGGACGGACTCCTTGTCCTGCCGACACATACCTGGTCTTATATCGATGCCGGCAATCCGAAGTTTGACGTCCTGAGGTCCCCGTCCTGCATCGGGGTGCTGCCGGAGCTGTTCCGCAAGCGGCCGGGCGTTGTCCGCTCTTGGCATCCGACGCATTCCGTAGCGGCCTTAGGCGCGGACGCTGAAGCTTTTACGGCGGGCGATGAGCGGTGGGATACCCCATGTGCCCGGGGATCGGCCTGGGGCCGGCTGCTGGACCGCAGTGCTGAAATTTTGCTCGTAGGCGTTGATCTGCGGCGCAACACCTTCATTCACGGGATAGAAGAATGGGAGGATATTCCGGGCAGAATTGGCGACGAGCCGGAGCGGCTGTATACGGTTACGCCGGACGGGCGAGAGCTTGAGGTGCCATCCAGACGGCATATTGGGTTGTCCTGGTCCGAGCATTTCTGGAAAGTTGAAGGGGTATTGGAGGAAGGCGGGGCGCTCCGGAGAGGGCGGTTCGGGGAAGCGGAAACGCTGTGCTGCTCGGCTGCCCGCACCACTGAAATCCTTGGCCGGATGCTGCGGCATAATCCCGACCTGTTTTCGGATAACGAACCGCTGTCTCAAGGGCTGGCTTAGAGGTATACCTGCAAGGGCTGGCTTAGAGGGTTATCTACACAGAACTGGCTTTAAGGGAATGTCTTAAGGCTACTAAGGACTATTTAAAGGCTAGTTATGGGCTGCTTAAGAGCCATCTTAAGGGTAACCGGTTGGGCTGGCTTGGCAGGGGTTCTGGCCTGTGCCGGCCGTTCTGTGTTATAGTAATCTCACAAAAACAAAGTAAGGAGATTGGAAATGGAAAAAACACTGATCTTTGGCCACAAAAATCCCGACACCGATACGATCTGTTCCGCAATCGCTTACGCTGCACTGAAAAAGGAACTTGGGTTTGACGCCGAGCCGGTCCGCCTGGGCGAAGTCGGCCCGGAAACCCAATATGCGCTGAACCACTTTAAAGTTGACGCTCCCCGGTTCGTCGACAAAGTAGCCGGCGAGGCCAAGCAGGTAATTCTCGTCGACCATAACGAACGCCAGCAGAGCGCCGACGATATCGACCAGGTGCGTGTGGTCGAAGTTATCGACCATCACCGGATTGCGAACTTTGAAACGGCGCATCCGCTGTATTACCGTGCAGAGCCGGTTGGCTGCACGGCTACAATTTTGAACAAGCTTTACAAAGAGAACGGTGTAGCCGTTCCAAAAGAGATTGCCGGACTGATGCTGTCGGCGATTATTTCTGACTCGCTTTTGTTTAAGTCCCCGACCTGCACCGAGCAGGATGTAGCCGCCGCACGCGAGCTTGCTGAAATCGCGGGAGTGGACGCGGAGAGCTACGGGCTGGAAATGCTGAAAGCCGGCGCCGATCTTAGCGACAAAACGATTGATCAGCTGCTGACACTGGACGCAAAGGAATTCACAATGGGCAGCAGCAAGGTAATGATCGCCCAGGTGAATGCTGTTGATACCAACGACGTTCTGTCCCGCCAATCCGAAGTGGAAGCGGCGCTGAACAAGACGATTGAGGAAAAAGGGCTGGATTTGTTCCTGTTCGTCGTAACCGACATCCTGAACAACGATTCGGTTGGCATTGCGCTTGGAAGCGCGGCTGGCGCCGTGGAACAAGCCTACAATGTGAAGCTGGAGAACAACACGGCTCTGCTGAAAGGCGTGGTTTCCCGCAAATCGCAGATCGTTCCTATCCTGACAGAAACATTGTCCAAATAATCCGTACCGGCAGGCGGGGAAGCCCGCTATGGGTGGGCAAGCACGCAAATATGCGTAAAAAGCCGGATAACGCGCCGGAAGTACGCATATAACCCGGGAAATCCCATGTAAGTAGGCACGCAAGCACCAATCAACCGGGCTGCTCGCTGCCGGTCAAGCCAAAAGAAGACTCTTCGGGGTCTTCTTTTTTGCTTGGGCCAGTTCCACGGTTTAGCAGTCCTGAATATGATCTGCTACAATATGGGTTATAACAAAAAGATCAGCTAATGGTTTGCCGCATCCGTAACGGCTTCAGTGTAGGCATTAGTATCTGCATTAGTATCTGCATTAGTATTGGCATTAGTATCGGCATTAGTATCGGCAGTGCAATCTTGAATGGCGAAGGAGGAAAAGCTTGTGATTCAAGTCTATCCGGCAGACAAGGCACATCAATTCGATCACGGATGGCTGAAAGGCAGTCATCTGTTTTCGTTTGGGGAGTATTACGATCCGGACAACACGGCGTTTGGACCAATGAGAGTGTGCAACATCGATACCATTGCGCCCGGACGCGGCTTTGGCGCCCATCCGCACAGCGATATGGAGATCGTATCGGTTGTGCTGTCCGGCACGCTCCGCCATGAAGATAATCTGGGCAATGTCGCAGAGACATCCTTTGGAGGCATTCAGCGCATGTCTGCCGGGACGGGGGCGATTCACACTGAGCATAACCCGTCTTCCGAGGAGCCGGTCCGGCTGCTTCAGCTGTGGTTTATGCCCCGTGAGCGGGGAACGGCGCCTTCTTACGAAACCGGACAGTTTGATCCGGCCGCCCTGCGGGGGACGCTGCTGCCTGTTGTGTCGGAGAGCGGCCAGGGTGTCGCGATCGGACAAGATATGACCCTTTATTTAAGCCGTCCGGAACCCGGGCAGACGCTGCGTTTTGAGCAGGCGGAAGGCAGACGTATTTTCCTCTATGCCATAGAAGGAGAACTGATGCTTGATGGCGGGGCGATGCTGAAGGCGGGCGATTCCGCACGTATAACGCAGACCGCTTCGCTTCAGATGACTGCCGGAGCCGGGGCTGAAACGTTGTTTATGCTGATTGATCTGCCGTAAAAGACAGCGGTAAACAGCCTGCTGCGGCGGGCTAACCCAAGGGAAGGAGGCGAATCCTATGCCGCATGAAGAAAGAATGCTGGTCAAACATTCGGTGACCGGGCGCATGCTGCTGAGCAGTACGGACGGACCGGTTTATAAGCTGGATAAGGACGGAGAACACTTCGTCATCCGGTTCAGCGGTGTTTCGCCGCAGCAGGCGGCGGAAGTGCTGAGGCATGCCGGGGAACTAAATGTGTTCCGCTTTGAGGAGCCGGAAGGCGGTCCGGTCATCAAACATTGGTATTATGTAGGCGATCAGCCCGTGAAGTATGACGAGGCGGAAAGCTGTTTGATTTTGACTGCGGGATCGGAAATTGAATATCGTCCGGATACGTACTGGGAATAACCGAACTTCATCGAGAGGGAATAGACGCCCGCTCTGCTACATCACAAGCTTCAGTGTGATGTTATAAATCTTCATTGAGCTGTTAACCAGATTGTATCACATAGATACAATCTCCCTTGAAGCTTACGTGTCGGGTTATATTGTCCTTGTCCAGATGACGTTTTCATGTATAAAGGACATGCCAAAAGGACAAAACAGCATTGACATTCCGTTTGAAAAGTACTAGCTTTGTTATGAAAGATCACATTCCGGCTGATGTCTCAAGAAAGGCCATTGCGGTGGTGGCAGACGGTCAGACGGTGCAATGACAAGGATAGGAGACCGATACCATGGATTTGTTGGAAGCAATGCGTCAGGATGATTACGAGCAGATCGTGTACTGTCAGGATAAGGCATCGGGGCTGAAGGCCATTATTGCGATTCACGATACGACGCTGGGCCCTGCGCTCGGCGGTACGCGGATGTGGAGTTATGCGACGGAGGAAGAAGCCCTGATCGATGTACTCCGCTTGTCCAAAGGCATGACGTACAAGAATGCAGCCGCGGGGCTGAACCTGGGCGGCGGCAAAGCCGTCATTATCGGCGACGCGCGCAAAGACAAAAACGAAGCGATGTTCCGGGCGTTCGGCCGCTATATCCAGGGACTGAACGGCCGTTATATCACCGCTGAAGACGTGGGGACAACGGTTGAAGATATGGACCTCATTTACCAGGAGACCGATTACGTCACTGGGATCTCGCCTTCTCACGGATCGTCCGGCAATCCTTCTCCCGCAACGGCATTTGGCGTCTATCAAGGAATGAAAGCCGCCGCGAAGGCTGCCTTCGGCACCGACTCCCTGGAAGGGAAGACGGTGGCGGTGCAGGGTGTCGGCAATGTGGCTTTTAATCTGTGCGGCCATCTGCACGCGGAAGGCGCGTCCCTGATTGTGACTGACATTAACAAAGAAGCGGTACAGCGCGCCGTGGAGGCCTATGGAGCCAAAGCGGTCGATCCGGGAGATATCGTTGGCTCGGCATGCGATATTTATGCGCCATGCGCGCTTGGCGCCGTCATTAACGATACAACACTGCCTGTGCTTAAGGCGAAGGTGGTGGCAGGCGCGGCGAACAATCAGCTGAAGGAGCCGCGCCACGGCGACGCCTTGTATGAACTGGGGATTGTCTATGCTCCGGACTATGTCATCAATGCGGGCGGCGTCATCAATATCGCTGACGAGCTGCAGGGCTACAACAAGGACCGTGCCTGGAAACAGGTCGCCAAAATTTATGACAACATCACCCGTGTGCTTGAAATTTCCCGTGAACGGGGCATTCCTTCGTACCAGGCGGCCGACCGGCTTGCCGAGGACCGGATTGCTTTGCTCCGGGATACCCGCAGCACGTTTTTGCGCAGCGGACAGCATGCCCTCAGCCGGCGGCGGGTGCGCGGATAATTGGAGTATTCCCCCGGAGGGCCTGGCTTTCCGGGGGCTTCTGTTGTCAGGGCTTCGTGACCAATGTCGCTGCTTAAGAAAACGCTCTCAGGAGAAACTGGAAAAAACGGCAACCAGGGACAGTTAAGAGGCTGAGCTTGGCGGGGATGGATAGATTAGCGGACTGATCAATGTAGAGATGAACACGTGTGCGGAGGACTAAAGCCGGTACAACGAAGGCTGGCAGAACGAAGCTGGGAAAATGGCGGTATCAGCCTGCAAAAAGACGATAGCACCGGCGTAGAGGTGGCAGCGGCAAGCGCAGGCGGTAGCAGCAAGTACAGGCAGCAGCAAGCACAGGCCAACAAGCATAGGCAGCAGCAGGCGCATGTGGCAGCAGCTTTTACAGGTAGGAACAGCAAGCGCACGCAGCAGCAGCCTGCGTGGAAGACGGACAAACGGAGGGCCGGCCCCGTAAAAAAGACAGGCTGGCACCGGGAAATAACACGGCAAGCCTGTCTTGCTGATGTTTTGGCATGGAGGCCAAAAGGGGAGCTTATTGAATCTTTTGCGGTTCGGGATAAGTTTGGCCTAAAGTATCGACGGTTACTTTCTTCATCGCCGGCGGTTCGTTTGGCCGGTCGGATGTGTCCCGCGGCAGAGCGACAATGGCGTCGACAACGTCCATTCCTTCCGTCACCATGCCGAAAGCGGCATAACTGCCGTCCAAATGCGGCGCGTCATCTGTCATAATGAAGAACTGCGAGCCCGCGGAATCGGGCGCTTGGGATCTGGCCATGGACAAGACGCCACGCGTATGCTTTAAGTGATTCTCAAATCCGTTAGCCAAGAATTCGCCCGCGATGCTGTAGTCGGGTCCACCCATCCCGGTGCCCTCAGGGTCGCCGCCCTGAATCATGAAGCCGGGAATCACGCGGTGAAAAATTGTACCGTCATAAGCGCCCGCCTGGATCAGCGAAATAAAGTTATTTACGGTATTCGGGGCTACCTCAGGGTAAAGCTCCGCTTTGATCACTCCGCCGTTGTCCATCTCGATCGTCACGACCGGATGGCTCGTGGACGGATCGGGCAGTCCTTGTCCCGTCTGCTGTTCCGTCTGCTGCGTTGCTGCAGGCTCCGTTGCCGCCGGCTGGCTGGCCGCCGCGCTCGGAGCGGCGGATGGCGCCGCGGACGCTTCGCCTGTGGCCCCGCCGTTCCCGCCGGCTCCGCTTGTTCCGTTCTGCGCGTATTTATTCCCGCAGGCGGCAAGCAGGACGGTCAGCAGCAGCGCAAGCACGAGCAGCATGGGCCGTTTGCGTTGAAGTCTACCTGTCACTGTTATTCTCTCCTTTATGCTTGTAGGTTGTCCTAATTATCATAACGGTTCCAAGCCTCCGGGAAAAGCCCCGGGCGCTGAGCCGTTCGAGAGGGAGGAATCCGCCCGGAAAGCTTCCGGACAAAACAACGAAAGGAAGTGCACACCAATGAAGTTTTCATGGAAGCGAAATCTGGTGGTGCTGTGGATTGGTGTTTTTTTCTGCAGTACCGCTTATTCCATCTCCATCCCGTTTCTGTCGATTTTTATGGCCGAGGAGCTGGGGGTCGACAATCATCTGGAGCTGTGGTCGGGCGTCGCCTTTGGCATCACCTTTCTGGCGAGCGCGCTTGTATCGCCATTCTGGGGTTCGCTCGCTGACAAATACGGGCGCAAGCCGATGCTGATCCGGTCCGGCTTTAGCTTGGCTGTACTGTATTTTTTGAACTATTTTGTTTATGATCCCTATTGGTTTGTTGTGCTCCGTATTTTTCAGGGGCTGCTGGCCGGGTTCGTGCCTGCGGCGATCGCCATGGTAGCAACCAACACGCCTGAAGAAAAAACGGGGTATGCGCTCAGCATCATGTCTACCTCCGGGGCCACCGGCAGCATTGTCGGCCCGCTGATCGGCGGGGTGGTCAGTTTTTATTTTGGCAACCGGAATGCGTTTCTTTTTTCAGCCGGGATTGTGCTGGTTTCGGCTTTGATCGCGGTGTTTTTTGCAAAAGAGCAAAATTTCAACCGCTCGGCACCCCGGTCTCACGTTCGCGACGACCTCAAGGAAGCGGCCGGGAACCGGACTTTCGTGACACTGCTGATGCTGACCGGAATCTGTAATTTCTCGGTGATGATTCTGGAGCCGCTGCTGCCGATCTACCTGCTGGATATGGGGGTATCGCGGGACACGGCGTCGCTCAGCTCGGGCATTGCTTTTTCGGCCGTCGGTATCGCTACGGTGTTAATGGCTCCGCAGTGGGGAAAGATTGGCAGCCGCAAAGGATTTGAGCGGATTTTGTTCATCGGGCTGATCGGCGCCGGTATTGGAAACCTGCTGCAGTTTGCCGTCTCGGGTTATGTGGAATTTGCGCTGCTGCGTTTCGCTTACGGCCTGTTTTATGCCGCCGTACTGCCATCCATTAACGCAATGATTGTACAGGTGACCGATGCTTCCTTCCGCGGCCGGGCGTTTAGCCTAAACCAGTCTTCGTCGCAAATGGCAACGATGGCGGGGCCGATCCTAGGCGGGCTGCTTGGCGGACTGCTGCCGATCCGCTGGGTATTTGTGCTGAATGGTCTGCTTCTGCTGGCGGCGGCGTTTTTTATCAAAAAGCGGAAGCTGGAGTCGGCAAAACCGGCCGGTGTCAAGCGCACGGGAGCGCCGGCGCGAAGTGATGTTTAACCGATGCAGGAGCCATTCGGCTGCTTGACCCTGTCCACCCTTGGATGTTCACGTTCACATTATAAATCGGGGTGCAGATGTCAGACACAGAGCAGGGAAGGGCAGTGCATCAAGTGCATTAACATCAAGCGCACGCATCAAGCACAAAAAGTACAAAAAGCTAAGAATAACAACAGCAAGCCGGCCGGCAAGGAGCTTCTCCTAAACCGGCCGGCTTGCTGTTGTCTATTAAACTGAACGCCATAGTACGGCGGATGTTAATCAACGGCTTCGTTTCAGCGGCTATATGCGTAACGAACAGTTAGCCTGGACTTAGAGATCTTCCTCCCCTGTAGAACCGTTAAGAAGATCCGTACCGTGCGGCTCATCCTCCGGAGGCGAGGCGGGATCGACGGGCGAGCCTGGCTGCAACTCGTCGGCGTCCGGAACGTCCGGCAGCGGGTCCTCCGCTTCCGTCTCCGCTCCGGCCGGGTCATCGGCGTAGTCAATGCTGCCTGTGCCCGCCGCGTAGTCTGCTGCGCCGCCAGTCAGCCCCGCGGCTCCCGCCGCCGTCATCGCATCGGACATCCGCAGGTCGTTCCGTCCGGGCGCAGGCCCGCCGACCACGCCGGAAGCCGGATCGATGCCGTCCGCTGCGTCTCCGGCATAGGTGTCTCCGGTATACGTGTCCGCAGCATAAGCGTCGGCAGCATGCGAGCCTCCGGCATACGCTTCGCCGCGCTCCGTGCCAGCGGCCGGTTCGGAGCGGTCCCTCGCTCCCGAACCGGCCGGCGCGCCGGCTGCCCCGTCGAGCCCGACATCGTAGGCCAGGCGCGGATCAAGCCGGAGCTCTTCATCCAGATCGGACACGGCCAGGCCCGAGTAAGCAGCTGGTTCGTCCCCGCCGCTTCCGGCCGACCATCTGGAGCCTGCGGCCTCTGTCCGGGCTGGATCCGCACCCGGAGGATCCTCGCTGAGACTTTGCCGGGTTTCCCCCTCAAGCGGCTTCATGTCGTCCAGCGGAATATCCTGCGCGGCAGGGAAGTCGGTGCTCATTTTATTGTAACGTTCATATGCAAAATCGGCTTCTGTCTTGTTGTACCGGTTAGCCATTGCACTCAGCTCCTTTGAGTTTAGGTGGAATATGAGGCGGACTTTAGTTGTCGTGCCGCTCCGTCCGGTTTGATGAAGCAGTTTCCCCTGAGGAGGGGTTACCGCCGGAGGATGTCCTGCGGTCCGGCGGATAAGCGTGGCGGATGGCATCCTGCTGATCTTCATCGTCCAGTGCGCCGGGAAATGAGTTTTCCCGAAACAGACCAAACGTCTCGTCGTTATCGCGCTCCGTCACCAGGTTGTCTTCTTCGGCATCCCTGCCGGGGCCGCGGCTCTGTTCCTTGGTCATGATCAGACCTCCTTCAAGTGGAACTTTTCTGGCAATATGCCGATATAACTAAATACCCGCATTAGGGTAACCGAACCGCTTTTCGTTAATAATGAGGTTTTGGTTAATATTGACCAGGGACCGACTTCTTAACCGCCGAATGGGGGAGCGGGTCCGGCTAATGGCATGCGAATTGAGTCCCTTCTCTACGGAGGTCCGAGGGGGCTGACGAATGTCAGAAATCGCCTTTATTCGCCGTTATTTGCACTTCTCTGGCAGGGATACGACGAAGGATGTCGAATTTAAATCCCTATGCTTACTGCTTCCAGACTATTCTTCCTTGACGAGGTGTCATCAAGCTATGAAGCTGCCTACGAACAAAACGGCTGCTCTGATTTTTATATTGCTGCTCCTCTCGGCCCTGATTCCGGCCGGGATTTCACTGGAGTGGAACCGGCATGACGCAGGCGGTGTGCCGGATCTCGCAGTTTACCGGGGAGACGATGGCCGGGCTTCCTTCCCGCCGGGCAATGCGGCGTGGACCAAGGTGAGCGGACAAAGTCCAATTGCCGAAGCCGAAGCCGGTTCCGCACCGTTATGGATGCGGATTACTCTGCCCCCGTCGGAAGGCGGGGCTGCCGTGCTGCTCGACCGGATCACCTGCAGCGGCTTGCAGGCTTATCTGGACGGTCAGCCGTTCTATGAAATGAACCGGCCGCTGCATGGTGAGAAGCTGCTGATCCCGATTCCGGGCGGCCGGCACCATGACGAAAAAATGTATATCCGGACTGGAGGACCATTTTTGCTGGAGGGCGGTATTCGGGCGGGCGATTATGGCAGCATGCTGTCGCAGTATGTCAAAAACGACCTGATCGACGTGATCATCGGTGCGGCCCTGATCCTGATGGCTGTTGTGCTGCTGCTATGCACACTGTTTCTGCGAAGCGAGACTTCACCGGCCGGATATGCGCTGGTCCTGATTATTTTCTCCTCGGGAGTAATGGTCATCACCTACTCGCCGTTTATTCCGCTGGTGGCAGGGGGGAGGAACCGGCTGATTGAGCTGATATTCTCCGCTGCGGTATTTACTTTTTTGCCGGCGTTTACGTATTTCTTCGAGCAGCTCTTCGGCGGAGGCCCGCGCCGGCTGATCACCAAGCTGCGCAAAATCCAAACCTGGGCCTCATTCCTGTTCGCGGCAGTGGTGCTAGTCAATACGCTGCTGCCTTCACCGGCCAGCGGAAAGGTGAATTTTACCGCCGTTACCGTGATCGGCATTGTGGTGATTGCACAAATTTTGCTGCTGCTGTCCGTGCTTTTTTTCAATATGCGCTACCGCGATCCCGATTCGCTGATTTTCGGGGCCGGTTTTAGTGTGCTGGCCGTAACGGGGCTGGCTGAAATGATTTTTTATTTTGCCTCGGAAGGCGGATACCGCCTGTATTGGTGGAAATGGGGGATTGTCGGCTTTATCCTCTCTCTGATTGTCATTATGGGCCGGCGGTTTGCGCTGAACCATGACCGGGTCGTCCAATATTCCACACGGCTTGAAAAGTTTAATAACGAGCTGCAGCGCTCCGAAAAAATGGAAATTATCAGCGAGCTCGCCGCCTCCGTGGCGCATGAGGTCCGGAATCCGCTGCAGGTGACCCGAGGGTTCCTGCAAATTTTGGGCGAGCGTTCGGCGCCGAAAGAGAAGGAATATTTGCAGCTGGCCATCGCCGAGCTGGATCGGGCGTCCATGATTATCACCGACTTTTTAACCTTCGCCAAACCGGAAATGCAAGAATCCGGCCGGCTGGATGTGCTTGCCGAACTGAAGCAGGTCGCCGGTATTCTGGCGCCGCTCGGGCATTTGCAGGGGGTGGAGCTGAAGATGGACCTGCAGCAGAATCTCTATGTGACAGGCAATGCATCCAAGTTCAAGCAGGCGCTGATTAACCTGATCAAAAATGCAATTGAAGCGATGCCTGACCGCGGGACGGTTACAGTTGGCGCGTGGAGCTCGGGCACGGAGGTGATTGTCAGCGTCCGGGATAACGGAATCGGCATGACGCCGCCTGAGCTGGCCCGGCTGGGCGAACCTTATTACTCGAACAAAACCAAAGGAACGGGGCTGGGCTTGATGGTAACCTACCGGATTGTCGAAGCGATGAACGGTGAGCTGAAGTTTTACAGCCATAAAGGTGTCGGGACCCAGGCTGTGATGGTTTTTCCGGCGGCGGACTAACACCCGGCGTAAGAAAATAGAAAAATATTCAAACTTTCCGAAATTTTGAAGGAGTGGAAGCCTTAAGGGGCGAAATAGTACTATGATGTGAGGTTTCTATATAGACTAAGAGCTTGGGGTGCTGGAATGCGCTGTTTGCTGAAAGTAATGTACGGTACACTGCTGCTGTGGGTCATGCTTGCGGCCTCCGGCCTGACGGCGGTTTACGCCGCTTCGAATCCGCCGGAGCAGATTACGGATTGGCGGATCCGTTGGGATGCGCGTGATGGAGGGGCCGTTCATCCGCCCGCCGACGATTCCCTGTGGCTGGAGATGAGAGGTGACAATGCAACCACAAAGCTGCCAAAACCTCATTCGGGAGCCTGGGTTTCGGTCAAGCTGCCTGAGATGAAATGGTCTTCTCCCGCGCTGTACATAGAGACGCTGTATGCGTTGAAAGTTAAAGTGTATGTGGAAGACCGGCTTGTGTACGAGAACAGCAGGAACTACATCAAAGACCACTATTCGCTCCTTGTACCGCTAGGCGTAAACGATGCGGGCAAGAATTTGTACATCTGGACCGGCACGCTGCAGGAACGGGCGGGGATCAAGGAAGCGCCGGTAATCGGAGAGCATTCCGAGATGGTGGACCGCTACATCAAAAACGGGCTGGTTGACGTAATTTTGGGCTGTTCGTTTATATTTGTGGCTTTGGTGCTGTTTGTGTGCTCTTTTTTTCTGAACCGGGATTATTTCTCCGCCGCGGCTTCTCTATCTGTAGTAATCGCTTCGACGGGGCTGCTGGCCATCACGTATTCTCCATTTGTCTACTCGTTCTATGGCTACTTAGGTCCTGCCAGCATCGTGCTGTTTGACCTGGGTTTGCTTTCGCTGCTGCCTGCATTGACCTTTCTGTTTGAGAAAATATTCGGCGGCGGCAAATACGGCCTGATCCGGCATTTTCGCCGGTTCCAAGTGGCGTATTCCGCATTTTGTGTCCTGTGTATGGCGATTAACGGCCTGTCGGGGAACCGGTACGTGGAGCTTTATTATTTTGTCTCTACCCGGGTGATCGGTTACATCATGATTTTCCAGTTTGTATTGCTGATCGGGTGCGTGCTGATCTATTCGCTGAAAGGCAACAAGGATGCGATTATTTTTGCGGTTGGGTTCGGCACTGCGGCGCTTACGGGCGTTATTGAACTGATCTGGTATTTTGCCCGCTCCAGCAACTATGATTTGTTCTACTGGAAGTGGGCTTTAGTAGTCTTTATTTTGTCCCTGATCGTTATTCTTGGACGGCGTCTGGCGCTGAATCACCGTCAGGTTGTGCAGTATTCGCAGGAGCTGGAGATGTTCAACAACGAGCTGCAGCGCTCCGAAAAAATGGAGATCATCAGCGAACTGGCGGCCTCCGTCGCTCACGAGGTACGCAATCCGCTTCAGGTGACACGGGGTTTCCTGCAGCTGCTGGAGCAGAAGACAGACGGCGACGAGCGCAAGTACCTGACTATGGCGCTTAGCGAGCTGGACCGCGCTTCAGGAATTATTACGGATTTTCTGACATTCGCGAAGCCGGAATTTGAACAGGTGACGGTTCTGAACGTACATAACGAGTTCACCCATATCGAGAGCATCCTGCTGCCGCTGTGCCACCTGAACGGAGGCAAAATGGTGCTCGACGTTGCTGAAGGCCTGTGGGTCAAAGGCAACTCCTCCAAGTTCAAGCAGGCGTTCATCAACATTATCAAAAACAGCATCGAAGCGCTTAATGGAGAAGGAATGATCCAGGTTCTGGCTTATGCCAAAGGGGACAAGGCCATTATCCGCATCCGTGACAACGGCGAGGGGATGGAACCGGAGGTGCTGGGCCGGCTGGGCGAACCTTATTTCTCCAACAAAACGAAGGGGACGGGGCTTGGCCTGATGGTGACGTTCCGGATTATTGAAGCCATGAGCGGGGAAATTCAATTTTACAGCAAAAAAGGAGCGGGAACCGAATCGGTTATTCAGCTTCCGCTGACGGCCGTTTAGGTTCGTCGCTCCTTGGCGAACTCTATGAGGTTAAGGTTGAGGGGTCCTTACCAGGATCCCAGGGTTCTGACGTTCGCTTTCTTGTCATTCGAGGCGGGACTTTGCGGGATGACCAGGTACAGCTCGTCGGAGCCTTCCTCAACTGCCTTCAGCTTCATGCTCTCCGGAAGATTGATGCCGAGTACTTCCTTAAGAGCAGTCTTCGGGTCGGACAACAACCGCTGCTTGAAACTTGGATCTTCCCATGCCTTCTGGATTACTTGATTTCTAAGAATTGCTTCTGACATCAACATCCACTCTCCTCAAATGGGTTTTTTTTCCTCCTCAAGTATAGCACAGCCAAATCTCGAATTCTATGCTATTTTTTTGTCGAATTCATATTTTTTGACAGCCAATACGAGAATCCGCCGCCCATTAGCGCCTGCTTCTCCTCCTCTATTTCATGGGCAATCCGCCGCAAGTCCGCTGTCAGGTCCTGGTGAAAAGCATACAGCCCGGGATAACAGGTTTCGGCATGTGCGTTCAAAGCAAGCTGCCTTTCGGCCAAGGAAACGTAAGCTTCCAGGCCGCCGGACACATGGATGAACGTGCGGACTGTCTCCGGAGCAGGGAGCGCAGAAGCGGCGGCAGGTTCGCCGGGGACGGACTGCACGGAGACTAAGGACAGCAGGCAGTTGGAGCTGCCTGTCTGCAAATCTTCTTCCCAATCTTCGAAATCGTCCAGCATCTGCAGCGTAACCAAAGCGCGGTCGATCGCCTCCTCGGCCAGCGGCAGCCGCTCAAGCCGTCCGGTATGCTGCAGCATGCCGGCTGCGGTTATTTTCAGCGGGCTTGATTTGCGTGCGGCATCCAGGGGATCGTCAATAAAGTAGCGGCCTGAGCGTTCCCGGACGGCGCTTGCTGCCCACTCTCTCCAATATCGGTTAAAATAAGACCAGAACGGCGAATCGCCGGGAAAGCAGGCCCGGTAAATATTGAGAAATTCAGCGAAAAAAAGATTGGCGAGCGGCAATGCCTCCGCCGGCGTATGATCCGGCTCGTCCATCAGATCGTCCTGAAGAAAAAAATACAGCATGCAAAAGAGGTTGCCGGCGGTCAGGCGCCGGGCGAGTTCCCGTTCCGTTCCGTCCGGGTCTAGCCAAAAAGGCAGCAGATAGCAGATGTAGTTGGTACGGCTTCCGGCCCGCCTCGGGTCGAAATGTGACAGATAAGCGGCTCCCTTGGCGTTCAGCGGTTCGGGAAAATGGCGGATGGCCAGCGCACATTCGTCAAAAATAGACTCCAGTTCCCCGGTATACGGATTCAGCCAGTTCATAGGCAGGTCTCCTGTCCTAATATGGAATGGTTAATTATGGAATATGGTCAATCCCAGTATAGCGCCGCAGGTTTGCGGCGATCAATAGCAAACTAGGAAAGGGGAAGCAGCGTGAACGAATGGTATACGTTTGGACAGCTGCTGATGCGCATCCGGCTCGGGGAGCAGGCTTCCACGCCGGATGGACGGGTTTTAATCCGTACGCCGGACGGGCTGCGGTGGAAGGATGTCCAGTCTGGCGGCACGGGCAAGTTCGTGGAAATCCGCGATTATTTATTCTCCGATCTGTGGCGGATTGATCCCGCAGAGAGCGTCGAATGGCTGGAGCAGCGTGAGCGGAAAGAGCAGCTGGAACGGGAAATGCTGGAGAACCAGTATGAGGAGATCCGCGAAGCGATGCGGCAGGACAGGCGGGAGCGCAAATAGCGGGAGCTGCTGAACATTGTTTTGCGCCTCCTCCATCCCCGAAGGCAGGAGTGACTCAGTTCAGAGGAATCCGGGGCCCCGTAATCACGGACCTGCCCGTATACAGGCAGGAGGCTGCAGCAGTATGGACAAACATGGACCCGCCCATATACAGACAGGAGGTTGCAGTATGGATAAAATCACATTTGGTCTGCTCGGGAGCGGCTGGCGGGCTGACTTTTACCGGCGCGTCGCCGAGGCGCTGCCTGAGCGGTTCCGCCTTTCGGCCGTGTGGACGCACAGCCCCGGCCGGGCCGCCGAGCTGCAGGCAGCCTGGGACGTGCCGGTCTTCGACTCGCTGGAGGCGTTTCTTGACCGCGGCGGGTTCCGGTTCGCGGTTGTCTGCCTGAACCGCGCCGCTGCCCCGGAATATACCGCTCGGCTGGCGGAGCGGGATATTCCGGTTCTGGCGGAAACGCCGCCGGCTGCGGATCTGCACGGCCTCCGCGTCTTGTGGGAGCGGCTGGGGGCGCAGGCCGCGCGGGTCCAGGTCGCCGAGCAGTACGCGTTCCAGCCGATGCACGCCGCAAGGCTGGCGCTGGCCCGGTCGGGCCGGCTGGGGAGCATCAGCCACGTGCAGGTGTCGGCGGCACACGACTACCATGGCGTCAGCCTGATGCGCGGTCTGCTCGGCGCGGGGTTTGGCCCCGCCGCGGTCCGCGGCGTGAAGCTCACCGCGCCGCTCGCCATCGGGCCGGGACGGAGCGGCCCGCCGGCCGGAGAAGGGACGGCCGAATCGGAGCAGACGCTGGCCGTGTTTGATTTTGGCGGAAAAACCGGCGTGTACGATTTTGCCAAAGAACAGTATTTCTCCTGGATCCGGAACAGCCGGATGCTGATCCGGGGCGAACGGGGCGAAATTTTAAATCAAGAGGCCTCATGGCTGGAACACTATGATTCGCCGCTTTACGCCGAACTGCGGCGGGTAGACGCGGGGCATGGGGGAAATCTTGAAGGGCTGTTTCTCAAAGGCATTTTGTGCGGGTCCGAGTGGCTGTACCGCAATCCTTTTGCGCCCGCCCGGCTGACGGAGGATGAAATCGCGGTGGCCGAAAGTCTGGTGCGGATGGACGAGTTCGTCCGGGGCGGTCCGCCCGTGTACAGTCTTGCGGAGGCATGCCAGGATCAGTATCTGGCGCTTGCCATGCACGAGGCGGTATTAAAGGGGACGGAGATCGTTACCGAAACGCAGGTGTGGGCACCTCCCGGCACCTGATCGCCATCCTTTGGCTTTGGATCCGTCAGCCAGAGCTGTTTTTGCATCTGATCCGCTTGGTGCAGGTGTCTGATCCGGCCAGTTTTGTACAGCCGCTTGAGGGCTTTCGGTCTGACGGCCCTGATAGCCTTGCGGCCTGCTAGCCTGACGGCCCTAATAGCCTTGTGGCCTGCAGCCTGACGGCCCTAATAGCCTTGTGGCCTGCACAGCCTGACGGTCTGATAGCCTTGTGGCCTGATAGCCTGACGTCCGGACGGCCCGATGGCCCTAGCGGTGCGGTCCGCAGCTTGATGGTCCGGCCTGACGGCCTAGTGGCTTACAGCTTGGCGCCATGCGGCTTGATAGCCTAGCGATCTGGTGGCCTCCAGCCTGACGGCAGGAAACCCCGACGGCCCGGCCTCACAGCCTGGCGCCTTGCTTCCCGCCGCTGAACGCCATACCGCCGTGTTCAGTCACCGGCCATCGGCATGCAAAGGCCCCGCTTTCCAGACAGGAAGCGGGGCCTTTCGTCGTTATCGGAGCAGGGCTGCGAGGTTTATAGACCTTTTGCGCCGCCTTCAATCGAGGCCGCAAAGGCGGCGTATTCCCGGCGCAGATGCAGCAGGCGGGAGACGCTTTTGTCGAGGCCGCCGAGACGGTTGCGGCTCAGCCACAGCTGCCGGTACTCGTGCAGCAGGCCGTCCAGGTCGTGCGCCAGCGCTTCCGCTTCGCGCGCCAGCGCCGGGCCGGGCTGCCCTGCCAGTCCGCGCTTCAGCAGACCGAGCCGTACGGCGTGGCGGACGAAGCGGATGCCGTTCTGCAGCTCCCGCATTACCAGTCCGGCATCGTCGCAGCGCAGGCTGAGCCGGTCAAGCCGGCCTTCTATCTCGCCGATGTAGTTCCCCAGCGCCTCCAGCTTTTGCTCGTCAAGCTGCTCTACAATCACCACATTATCGAGATCGGTGCGCAGCAGCATCGACATCTCCGTGTCGTTCCACCGCATGATATCCGACTCCAGCTTGTAGTAGTTTCCGAGGTCGATCAGGAGGCGTCCGGCTTCTGACGCTTCGTCCTTAAAAACAAACCGGTCCAGATAACCCGCCGTATCGGCGTTCAAATTGCCGTCCACGTTCCAGGAGACGGCCGCTCCGTACACATAACCCGGATAGCTGACCGGGAGATGCTGCCAGTGTCCATGGTCGCCCCAATCGGTAATCAGGTAGCCGATGGCGCCGTTATTCCGGCCATGCACCGCTGCATTGCGCAGGTTGCCAAATGCGTTGTCTGCCTGGCCCGTAAGGGAGTTCCAGGCGCTTGTGCCCGGACAGACATAAAACGGAATACCGGCTTCCCGGAATTTTTGCGTATGCTCCTCAAACGGATGCACCTCATGGTATCCCCATTCCATCGCAATAAGATCTTTAGGCAGCCGGGGAATCAGCTCGGGATGCTGCAGAATGATATCGCCCCAGAACTGCATGGTTTTGCCTCTTTGCTTGACCAGTTCATAGACTTCAAGTAAAAAATCGAGATAAACTTCGCCGGCCCCGCGTTTCTCTACTTCTTCTTTACTCCGTCCTAGCCCGAGCTCAAAGGTTTCGTCCAGCCCGGCATTAAACAGAGAAGAGCTGAAATAAGGCAGCAGGTCGTCATACATCCGCTCCAGCAGACGGAATACTTCCGGCTCGCCGGTATAAAACGTTCCGGGCCGCATATACAGCCCTTTCGGGGAAAAATCTGTGGAATACAAGTGTTCCGGCATCATAAACCCTTCGGGTGTCTCCGCCAGATGGTTGAACTCGGGGCGGATCAGCCATTCCTCCATATGGCCGAAGCTGTTCTGGTTCGGCACCAGATCGATGTACCGCTCGCGGCAGTACTCGTCGAGACGGAGAATTTCGTCCCCGGAAATCGGGGTTTCCAGTTCCCAGGCCTGAGGGAAAGATTCGTAGGCGAAAGGCAGGCCTTCGATATACAGCTGCAGCTGATTCAGCTTCAGGTCGGCCATCAAATCCACGATCCGGTGCAGGGTATCCGTTGTCGGAATTTTGTTGCGGCTGATGTCGAGCATTACGCCCCGGGACGGGAAATCGGGTTCGTCGCGGATAAGCAGGCAGGGGAAAACGCGGCCGCACTGCAGCGCAATCTGCTTCAAGGTGGAGACGGCGTAGAACGCGCCTTCCGGCGAGCTGTAAGCAATTTGTACACCTTCGGAACTAATCCTGATTTCATAGCCCTGCGCTGGGAGTGAGGCATTTGCCGCAAAAAGAAAGGCGGCGGAAACTTCGGCCCGTGCCGGCACGGAAATGGGCAGCGACAGGCTGCAGCTGTCTTCGAGCGTTGTCTGGAGCCGGCGGGCAGCCGACAGGGCAGCCTTGTCGGCTGTTTCTTTCAGAACGATCTTGGAAGCATACGGCACGTTAAATGTGCCGCTGTGCGGCTCAAGGTGCCGGGGGGCAGGCATAAGCAGCGGAGTTTGGTTAAAGGACATAGCGGGCTTCACCTCATGTAATGTAGAATATGATCATCTTGAAGTAACCATATCACGCTTAAATGTACGGAGGAATGCAAATGGTATCCAAAGTCATGGATTATATGATCAGCCCGGTGCCGATACGAATCATCGATCCGCACGTCGAACGCTCCATGCTGCGAATCGGGGGCATCCGGGTCGGGCAGACGGGACATCTGCCGGGCCGGACGCTGTTCCGCAGGGAAGCCGTGTTCGATACCTGGGCGGCGGTATTTATCATTTCGGGCGCGGGAACGTACCGCGAGGACGGCGGCGGAGAGCAGGCGGTCCGCGGCGGATCGCTGTTTTTTTTTCATCCGGGGCGGACGTATGACTTTGGGCCTGAAGCGGGAGGCAGCTGGGACGAGTATTACATCAACTTTGAAGGCGAGCGGAGCAGGGAATGGCTGGAGAACGGGCTGATCTTTGCGGGCAGAGTGCTTGAAGGAGCGGTCGGGGAAGAAGTTCCGGCCATGTGCGAGGAGATATTGGCCTGTATGGAGCGGGGGCTGCCGGGGGAAGCGGACCGGGCGGCGCTGCTGCTGGAACGGCTGCTGCTGGAATGCGCGCTTACCGCGGCCGGGAAAGAGCGGCTGCCGGAGGATGACCTGATGTCCCGCGTCCGGAAGGACCTGGAGGCTTCCGTCTACGGAGGGCTCCAGCCGGAGACGATCGCCGAGCGGCACCATGTTTCCGTCTCCACGCTTCGAAGGGCGGTCCGCCGGGCAAGCGGTTATCCGCTGTATGAATACGTACACCGGCTGAAGATGGCGGAAGCCCGTCATCTGCTGCTGAATACGCCGCTCCGGATTCAGGAAATTGCCGCTGCGCTTGGTTATGCGGACCCGTTTTATTTTTCCAGACTGTTCAAAAAATACAGCGGTAAGTCGCCAACAGCGTGCCGGGAACAAATCTACCAAAGTTAATTCTAAACCGGGGTAAAGCGGAGGGATTAAAATCGGGTTATCCGACCTGTATTTAAGGAATTGAGTCGGAATTTGTAGTTTTTTGTTGACACCCTTCGTCAAACGGTGCTATTCTTTAGGTATTGCTGGAAATATAGGTCGGAATCGGAGCACTCACCGCTTAAGCAGAGCCGAGAATGGAACCGAGATCGCTTTTTCGCATACTGGAGATGAAGAACATGAGCGAATTTTACTGCATCACCTGCGGCAGTCTCCATACACTGGATTCCGGGAGCACCCATGTGCGGATTTTATCCACCGGCTTTCATATTGTGGACGGGACCCGTTATCAGATCTGCATTTGCGGATGCGAAGCGCAGAAGCCGGCTGTTGAAGCAGGCAGTACGTGTGACAAGATCTCTTGAGACGGGATGGAATGAATTTAATATAAGACGGAAGAACGCTTGCTCCAGAGAAGAGCTGGCGTTTTTTTTGTAAAGGTCACATTAACATGCCATGTAATGTGCAATTTATAGCAATATTTCCTTTGATTACGTTTGCATTAATTAATGAAACGTAACTTTTTTTGTTTTTTATGTAATGTAACCGTTCACAAAAAATGACGTAACTTGTTATTGTGATTTTTTTTATGTATGATGCTTTTAAACACAGCGCTAAAACAAGCTCGCATTTTCCACAATCTTGGAGAATAGGGTGGTGGGATGAGAATAAGATCAACTGCGGAAGACAGAATGTTCGCTTATTACCGCTACTTTTCCCTGTCCCTGACCTCGCTAATCTATCTGATCAGCCCCGTGGGACCTTCCGTAGGCTACAAAACACTGCTTATCGCGATATTGTTTGGGCTTGCCCGCGTCTTTGACAGCTTGTACCGCAGGCTGCGCGGCGCAAGAAAAACCATGATGCTGGCCGTAAGCGTAGAGACGGCGGGGATTGTGGTGCTGGCCCTGTCAACAGGGGGGCTGGACAGCCCGTTCGGCTGGTACGCGTTAAACCCGGTTATTGCAGCTGCCGGTTTTTTACATTTTTATTTCGCATGGATACTTCTCCTAGGTTATATCGGTTCTTTGATGGCATTTTGTTATAGTTTTTTTGATGGCGATGAATTTTTTTTGACGGCGGCGGTCCGGGAGAACGGAAATCTGTTCCTGGCGCTTGTATTAGCCGTCACGGTGATGCAGATGCTGGTCCGGGCCAAACGGGAGCGGGAGGAAGCCGACGCCCGTACCAACGAGACCATGGAGCACATCAAATCGCTGTATCACATTGTGGAGAACTCCAGCCAGCATGATTTCATGAACATCGGACAGGTCATTACGGACTATGTGGTCAAGCTGACGAAACTGGAGAAGGCGCTGTTCTGGTTCGCCCGAAAGAGCGGCGAGTCGGCCCCGGACAGCCGACAGACCGGCTGGCAGCGGCAGGAGGAGCTGTATCTTTTTGCGGAGCTTGAGAAGCATGAGCAGGAATGGAGATTGCAGCGGGAGCCGGTATTCAAAAGTCTTCCGGGACTAGGCGACTTCCTGCTGATGCCGGTGCGGATGAGCACCCGATTCGTCGGCATGATTGGAGTCAAGCTGGAGTCGGCGGAGGGACTGGAAGGCAGGAGATGGTATATCCAGCAGCTCATGTTCCTTGCGGAGCTGAGCGCGATCATCCTGGAGCGGCATGAGCTGGGCGTCATCGAGAACCGGCTGATCATTACCAATGAGCAGAACCGGATCGCGGATGAAATGCATGACAGCGTATCGCAAAGCTTGTTTGGGATTGTGTATGCGACGCATTCGCTGAAGCAGACATGGCGCAAGATGTCGGATACCGAGCTCGAGGAACAGATCGAGCTGATTCACGATTCGGCGACGAAGGTCGCCAAGGAACTGCGCGTTACCATTTACAGCCTGAGCTCCAAAAAAAGCGGCGGCCCGACCTGGATCGGCATGGTGCGGTCGCACTTGAAGAGCCTGTCCAGGCTGAACAACGTGGAAATCGAGCTGAAGATCACGGGGGACGATTTCAGTCTTCCTTACCCGTACCACAAAGCGCTGTTTCGGATTATTTCCGAAGCTACAGGCAACGCAATCCGCCACGGCGGGGCGACCCGGGTGGATGTGGAGCTGTCCCTGAAGCCGAAATGGATCCGTCTGTCGATCTCCGATGACGGAGCCGGCTTCGATGCGGACAGGCTGTGGGCGCAGTCGGAAGAAGGTTCCGGCGGACTTGGCATGAAGAATATGAAGTATTTGGCGCAATCGCTTGGAGGAAGCTTCCAGCTTTCCAGCAGTCATAATAACGGAACGCAGGTGCTGGTATCGGTACCGGTAGGCATGGCGGAATTGAAGAACGCATAACGAGACAGGAGGTCGCGTAAAGTGAAAATTGTCATCGTGGACGATCACCCTTTGGTGAGAAGAGGCCTGGCGGCGGTTATTTCCATGCAGCCCAATGTGCAGTTTGCCGGTGAAGCCACAAGCGGCCAGGAGGCGCTTGAGGTCATTGCCGAATGCGAGCCGGATCTCGTGCTGATCGATTTGAAGCTGGCCGACGAATCGGGACTGGATGTGATTAAGGCGGCCCGGCAGAAGGGGCTGAATACGAAGTTTATTTTGCTGACGTCGTCGGCGAGCCGGGAGGACTTTTTGAAAGCGGAGGAAGTGCTCGTAGACGGATATGTGCTCAAAGAGGCGCTGCCCGAAGAGCTGTTGTTCGCCATCCAGCTTGTACATAAGGGGAGAAAATACTACGACCCCGGCCTGATGGAGGACAAAATGCGGATGAGTGTCGGCAGTCCGACGGACGAGCTGACGCCCAAGGAACGCGAGGTGCTCATCGAGCTTGGACAAGGCGCGTGCAACCGGGAAATTGCCTCCCGGCTGTTTATCAGCGAGTTCACCGTGAAGAAGCATGTCAGCCAGATCCTGGCTAAACTTCAGGTGGCGGACCGGACGCAGGCGGCGCTGTATGCCAATGCGGTCGGATTAACCAAATACGAAATGTCGGTGGACTAAGCTTTCTGCTTAAGAAGCCTGCTAATGACAGCGTCCCGCCAGGGTAATGGCGGGGCGCTTGTTTTTGTACGCCCAGCATGGGCGTCATTTCTAGGGTGAAAGTCCCGAACGGGGGCTGGCGAACGCCTACCGTTAGCCAAGAGCATGGGTGTCCGCCTTGAGGTGGAATCTAACTGGAACGAATCCTCTCCTGTGACACACCCGCAGCGGATTACCACCGAACGCGATACCGAGGTTTTTCCGGACCCAGAGGACGTTATTTCTGAGTTTCGTGGGCTTTTGGGTTGCCTTGCGGACTCCAGATCCGTTATTCGTACCGAAAACATCCAAACGATGGACTTTCTGCGTAAATAAGGGAATCTGAGTCCGTCTCTTGGCCAAAACACGGAATAATCAGCAAATTAGGTCCTCTGAGTCCGTGAGAAAGTCACAGGGGAGGACAATGCTGAATCGCGTAAGCATAGATTCTGCATCAGATTGGCCAAGTCCATTACGAACAAGGGCTGTCACCTGCAGCGACTTATGAGACAGCCTTTTTTGTATCGGGGGCCGGGTTGGAAATTCGGGAACTCTGGGGGCCCCGATGCCGTTCCGGCAGCAGCTGCGTCCCCGCCTCCGCGCGATTCCCGCGGCGTTGCCCGTCCCGCTTCCGCGCGATTCCCGCAGCGTTGCCCGCCCCCGCTACCGCGCGTACCCCGCAGCGTTGCCCGCCCCCGCCTCCGCGCGTACCCGCAGCGTTGCCAGCCCCGCCTCCGCGCGTACCCCGCAGCGTTGCCCGCCCCGCCTCCGCAGGTTCCGACAGCTTTTTGCGAATATGGCACTAAAGTATACCAAGGGGTAGTCCCATGCGGTAAGAAGGCTCATTCCAAAGTGAACAGGAAAGTGAAGCTACGGCCCATGTCCCCCGGAAGACGAGTTGATAGAATTAAAGCAAGAAAACTGAAAGTTTCATGATTGTTTCAATTGTTTTGCTTGTCGGCACAACGAGAGAAAAAATGCTACGGAAGGAGGCTTCTTGTGGAAAAGACGATTTTGGATTACATCCAGCTGATCAAACGGCGCTTATGGATTATCGTAGCGTTTGTTCTGATCTCCTGCGGCACTACCTACTACGTAAGCAAAAACTTCGTAGAACCCGTCTACTCCGCTTCGGGTCAGCTCCTGGTCAACAACGTCCCCTATGCTGCCGAAGGCAATCAGCTGAATCAACTGAATTTCAGTCTGAATCTGATCGAGAGCTACAAGGACATTTTGAAATCCCCGGCCATTATGGACGAAGTGGTCGCGGCCCATCCCGAATTCGGCATGACGGCGAAAGAGCTCAGCAGCAAGCTGGAAATCCGCTCCTCGGACAAAAGCCAGGTTATCAACCTGAGCATCCAGGACAAGAGTTATGAGCAAGCGGCGAACATCGTCAACGCGGTGTCGCAGACGTTTATTCGCAACGTCCCTTCGCTGATGAAGCTGGACAACGTATCCTTCCTGACGCCGGCCGATCCAAACGCCGAAGCGGTTCCGGTGAACGGCGGATCGATGATGAACATCCTGATCAGCTTCGTTGTATCACTGATGGCGTCGCTGGGACTGATCCTCCTGCTGGAGACGCTGAACAACACGCTCCGCACCGAAAAGGAGGCGCTGCACGATATCGGGCTTCCGGTGATCGCTTCGGTTCCGACCATCCGCAAGCGGGATATGGGCGGAGCGGCGAAGTCAAAAGCAAGAGTAGGGGAGGGCGCTTATGTTGCGGTTGAATAACAGCCTGGTCGCCGACGCGAATCCCGCGTCCCGGGTATCTGAGTCGTTCCGCAGCCTGCGGACGTACATCCGCCAGCTCGGCATTCTGGAGCCTGGAGCCGGCAAGGTGCTGCTGTTCACCTCGGCGGGGGACGGAGAGGGCAAAACGACCATTCTCTCCAACCTGGCAGTGTCCTTCGTACAGGACGGCAAAAAAGTTGCCGTGGTGGATTGCAATCTGAGAAAGCCGGCCCTGCACCTCGTGTTCGGAACGGAGGAAGGCGGCGGACTGACGGGCTACCTGAAAGGCCAGGCGGAAGCGGACGAGACGCCGGTATACGGCTCGCTTGCCAATCTGGCGGTGATTCCCGCAGGAGAGACGGTGCTGAGCCCAGCCGACCTGCTTGGCGGAGAGCGGATGCAGGTTCTGCTGAACGAGCTGCGCGCCTCTTTTGATCTGGTGCTGCTCGATACGCCCCCGGCCGTGGAGTTCAGCGACGCCCGCGTGCTTGCGCCGCAGAGCGACGGAGTCATCGTGGTCGCCCGTCACGGCAAAACAAAACGTGAAAGCCTGCGCAAGCTGAAGCTGCTGCTGGATCAGGCAGGTACCCCGATTCTCGGTATCGCTATGAATCAAACCAAATAACGAAGTCAAGGAGGCAAGTGCGATGAAAAAAGTGAAAAAGGTGATTATCCCCGCAGCCGGTCTGGGAACGCGCTTTCTTCCCGCGACGAAAGCCATGCCTAAAGAAATGCTTCCGATTATCAACAAACCGACAATCCAGTACATTGTCGAGGAGGCGATCGCTTCCGGGATCGAAGACATCATCATCGTAACGGGTAAAGGCAAACGGGCGATCGAAGACCATTTCGACAATGCTTTTGAACTTGAATCCCGCCTGCTGGAAGACGGCAAGCTGGAGCTTTTGCAAGAGGTGCAGCGTTCCTCCAAGGTGGAGATTCACTACATCCGCCAAAAAGAACCCAAAGGCCTCGGCCATGCCGTATGGTGCGCAAGACGCTTTATCGGGGACGAGCCGTTTGGCGTTATGCTGGGCGATGACATTGTAACCGGCCAGACGCCTTGCCTGAAGCAGCTGATTGACCAATACGAGGAAACGCAAAACTCGGTAATCGGCGTACAGACGATTCCGGACGAATTCACGAACCGTTACGGCATCATTGAGCCGGACCTGCAGGACGGACGCCTGTACCGGGTCAACAACTTCGTGGAGAAGCCGCCGCTCGGCACGGCTCCGTCGAACTTGGCCATCATGGGCCGCTACGTGTTTACGCCAAAAATCTTTAAATACCTCGACCTTCAGGAAAAAGGCGCGGGCGGCGAAATCCAGCTGACCGATGCCATTCAAAAGCTGAATCAAAGCGAGCGCGTGTATGCCTATAACTTTGAAGGCACCCGTTACGACGTGGGCGAGCGTCTCGGCTATATTTTGACAACACTGGAGTTTGCGCTTCAGAACGAAGACCTGCGTTATCCGGTGATGGATGCGATGGCCGAATGGCTGAGCAAAGCGGGACAAGCGACGGTCAGCTGACAAACGAAGGTGAGTTCATTTACGGGAAGAGGAGGAATGACGGGGAATGAGCATGCAAAAAATGCCCGAGGATTATGATGTCGTGGCGTCCAAACTTTACATGCTGCAAGCCAAAGAAGGAATCAAAGAAGCGGAATCCTATCTGGTGATGAAGCGGATGATCGATATCTTTTTTTCCGCTCTTGGCCTTCTCGTGCTGCTGCCTCTGTTCATACTGGTTGCCGTACTTATCAAGCTGGAGGACCCCAAAGGCAAGGTGTTCTTCCGGCAGACCCGGGTCGGCAAAGACGAAAAGCCGTTTTCGATGTACAAGTTCCGTTCCATGGTCTCCAATGCCGAAGAGCTGAAAAAGCAGCTGCTGGAGCAGAACGAAGTCAGCGGGGCGATGTTCAAAATGAAAAACGACCCGCGCGTGACCCGCATCGGCCGGTTTATCCGCAAAACAAGCATTGACGAGCTTCCCCAGCTCTGGAACGTGCTGATCGGGAACATGAGCCTTGTTGGTCCCCGGCCGCCGCTCCCCGAGGAAGTGGCCCAGTATACGGAGTACGACAAACAGCGGCTGATGGTAACGCCGGGCTGCACCGGATATTGGCAGGTCAGCGCAAGGAACAGCGTCGGCTTTGACGAGATGGTTCAGATGGACCTGACTTACATTCAAACGCGCAGCACACTGCTTGATCTGAAGATTATTTTCAAAACCGGACTTTTGCTGCTCGGGTCCAAAGATGCCTATTGATACAACAATCCGTGAACTTTAGGAGAATGATTATGCGTGATTCCGGAGACGCTCCCAAGGTTTCCATTATCATCTGCACGTACAACCGCGTTGCTCTGCTGGTCAAGACGCTGGAGTCGCTGCTGTCTCTGGACCGCCTGAGCGAGGCGGAGGTGATTGTGGTCGACAACCGGTCCACCGATACGACGGCGGATGCCGTCAAACGTTTCCTCGAAAAGCACGCCGGCGAACTGGACGCCCGCTACATTTTGGAGCCTGTCCAGGGCTTGTCGGCGGCGCGGAATACGGGGATTCTGGCGGCAAAAGCAGACATCATCGCCTTTCTCGACGACGATGCCATCCCTTGTCCCGGCTGGATCGATACCATCGTCTCCACATTCGGCAGCAGGCCGGATTGTATGGCGATGGGCGGACCGATCGCGCCGATCTTCGAAAGCGGCCGCCCCGAATGGCTGATCAAGCCGTTTGAGCTGCCGTACACGATCGTCGATCTGGGCGGCCGGGTCCGGGAATACCCGGGCAAGCTGCATCCGTGCGGAGCGAACATGGCCATGCGTAAAACGGTGTTCGACATCAGCCTGTTCCCGCTCGAGCTGGGCCGTAAAGGCGATTCGCTGCTGTCGGGCGAAGAGCAGTGGCTGTTCGGACAGATCCGGAAGGAGCGGCACACCATTTTGTACCATCCGGAGATGGCGGTCGACCATTTTGTGGCGGCGGGCCGGCTGACGGAAGAATGGATTATGAAACGATATTATAGCCAAGGCATTTCGAACGCGATGAAGCGGGAGGGCCTGAAAGGCAATGCGGTGCTGCTCGGAACAACGGCCGCAAAAATCGCGTTTGTCCTGGTCGACTCGCTGTTCTCCAGGAGCGCGGGGCGCAAACTGCTGGTCAAGTGCAGGCTGGAGAGTATACGCGGAACCCTCGAAATGATCTGGAACCGGAAAAGGGAATCCGCAGCGGGGTGAGAGACGAATCGTGGCCAACTTTCAATGGGGCTCCAAACTGAATGCTCTGCCTGTCGGAGCGCTATATCTTCTGTCCGCCCTGTTCCTGGGGACGGCGGTTATCGTACAGCCCATCCTCGCGGTGGCGTTTGTCGGCCTGATTCTCGTGCTTGCGGTTTCGCTGTCCCGGCCGGAGATCATTAGCTACTTCGTCCTCATGTCGACGGCAATTTCGGTGAATTTTCTCTACGCCGGAAGCATGTTTGGACTCGAAGTGCTGTCGTTCTACAAGCTGGCGATTATCGGTCTATTAATTCCCTGCATTCTCGTGAACGGTTTGCGCTTCAAGCTGAGCCATCCGATCTGGGCCATGGCCGCGCTCGTGCTGATCACGTTCGGATTTTCGGTCTGGCTGCCGGAGATGACGTCGTCGATCGCGATCAAGGCGTTTATCGGACTATCGCTGCCGTTTATCTTCCTGCTGATCAATTGGAAGAAGCAGGTGGCCGAAACGCATATCCGGATCATCTGCCTGCTCCCGGCCGTCAGCGTCGCGGCGGGGGTGCTGCTCCAGGCGGCGCACCTGCATTCGCTCATGAACGTCGAATTTACCGGCGCGGTCCGGATTCAGGGGGCGAATATTCCGGCGCATCTGGCGATGCTGGCTTTTCTCGGGATTACGATTCCGTTCATCGAGATCAAGCGGAACCCGGATAAATCCCGGTTTTATTATATCGTGCTGGCGGTCAATTTCCTGATCCTGATCGGCACGGGGACGCGGGGTCCCATATTGGCAATGGCGCCGCTGGTTCTCTATTACTTTTACGACATTTCACGGCAGTATTTGAAAGGCAGAACGAAATACCTCATTCCGATCGTTTGCTCGGTCGCGCTCATCACGGGTGCTGTGGCCCTGCAGTGGGACAACATCATGAAGCGGTCGTTCGAGCGGCAGACGGATGAGGGGATCGACTTGTCGGGGCGGGCGGAAGCCTGGACGTATTTCCTGGACAAGGCAGAAGGTTCGCCCTGGTCCGGCAGAGGGCTTGGCGCCGTAACGGTGGCGAATGACGGCACGCTGTACGGAGGGTTCGTCGTTCCCCATAACGAATACATCCGGTTTTATTTTGACGGGGGATATATCGGCTCCACGCTGCTGTTCTTGTCCTTATTGGCTGTGTTTCTCCTGGTCTACCGGGTATTGGCGCCGCCGGTCAAGCCTTATTACGCACTGTTTATCGCGGCTTTTCTGATTTATTCGTTTTCCGACAACACCTTGTCGACGGTCCAGTTTATCATTCCGTTCTGCTGGTATCTAAACTGCCTGTACCGGTCTTCACAGCCAACCGATTCCCCACAAAAAGAAGTGATACGATGAATCTAGTGAACATGTTCGATGTCAATTTCAACAATTACGATTTCATGGATCTGCTTGATTACATAGACACGGCGATCAAGGAGCGGAACCATTCCTACATCCTAACCTGCAACGTCGATCATGTGATCAAGCTGCGCAAGGACAAGGAGTTTCAGACCGTTTACTCCAAAGCCGGAGCGGTTGTCGCGGACGGAATGCCTCTGATCTGGGCGTCAAAAATGCTGGGCAAGCCGCTGAAGCAAAAGGTGTCCGGCGCCGATTTGTTCAACCGTTTGGGCGATGCGTTCGAGCAGCGCAAATACCGGCTGTTTTTCCTCGGATCTGCGGAAGGCGTACCCGAGAAGGCGACGATGAAGCTTAAAGCCGCCTATCCGGGGATGAATATTGTGGGATGTTATTCCCCGTCCTACGGATTTGAGAACAATGCCGAGGAAAATGAACGCATTGTACAGATGCTTACGGAGACCAAGCCGGACATCGTATTTGTCGGCGTAGGCGCGCCGAAGCAGGAGAAGTGGATTTACCGCCATTACCTGTCTTACCAGGCGCCGGTCTCCATCGGCGTTGGCGCGACCTTCGATTTTATCTCCGGGTCGGTCAAACGAGCGCCGGATTTCATGCAGCGGACGGGCCTGGAATGGTTCTGGCGGCTCAGCCAGGAACCGGGCAGGCTGTGGAAGAGATACCTGGTCGATGACGCCCAGTTTCTTGTCCTGCTGCTCAAAGAACTGCGGAAGCGGGGGAGGCCTTAATCATGACGAGCCGGAATCAGGGGAGCGTAAGGCTGCCATCCATGGTACAACTGCGCAGCGCGGGTGCAATGTTCGCGGTCGCGGCGGCCTGTCTCGGACTGCCGCTTGTGATCGGCTTTATCAGCGCGAAGCTCACCGAATCGACGAGCCTTCAAGCCGCCGTCCTGGCTGGGCTGCTGTTCCCGGCTCTGCTGCTGGCGCTGATCAAGCCTAAAGCGCTGGTGCCTTACACGCTGCTCATTTGGGCGGTTGCGCCTGAGCTGCGGCGGATTGCCGACTGGGCGCAAGGCGAATACCATTCCGTGTCGCTGCTGAGTCTGGCGCCGCTGCTTACGGGGGCAACCCTGATCATTCCGGTGATGCGGGAGTTGCACAAGATCCAGCGGTCCTCCACCCGGATCATCGCCCTCTTTGGCGGCGCACTTGTCTACGGCACGCTGATCGGGCTTGCGAAGAACGGGCTTGGCTCGGTGTATGACCTGGCCAATTATATTGTGCCGCTGCTGCTGATTCCGTATTTTGCCGTCATCCGCTTCAGCTCCAAGGATATCGACAGGCTGCTGTACGCCTACGCCAACATCGCGGTGCTTGTGTCGATTTACGGCATCATCCAGTATTTGACGGTTCCCGAATGGGACGCCTTCTGGATGCGGCACGCGGACATGATTTCGATCGGCACGCCGTATCCGCTGGAGATCCGGGTGTTCTCAACCTTGAATTCGCCGGGTCCGGCCGCAACGTTTCTTGTTTTTGCGCTTGTTCCCATGATCCTGGAGCGAAAATGGCAGGGCACGCTGCGCTGGATCGGCGTACTGCTCGTCGTCGTCTGCCTGCTGACCACGCTGGTCCGCTCGGCCTGGCTGGTCCTGCTGGTGATGCTGCTCGTATACATCGCCACCTCACCGTCCAAGGGCAAATGGAAGTCGCTGCTGCAGCTTGGATTTGTGGCAGCGCTGCTGATCTGGATCGTGCCTAAGCTGCCGGGCGCCGAAGGGCTGGTGGCCCGCATGGAGACGTTGACCTCGGTGCAGGAGGACCACTCCTACAATGAACGTCTCGATTTATGGCGCAGCATGCTGCCGACAGTAATGAGCAATCCGGTCGGGCAGGGCATCGGCAGCGTCGGGCAGGGGACAAAGCTGGGCAACGGCGGCGAACTCGGCGAATACGGCAATATGGACAACGGGTTTATCGCCCTGCTGCTGACCTTCGGGATTGCGGGCGGCCTGTTTTTCTTCGGCGCTTTGGGCGCGGCCCTGAAGCAGCTGGCGGTCAAAGTCGCCAAAAAAAATCCCATGCAGCCTTACGCCAGGCTTGCGCTGGCCGCCTGGATGGGCGCCGTAGCCAGCCTGGTGTCGGACAACGGTTTCCCGGGACTGAAAGGGTATCTGATCTGGATGCTGGTCGGCATCGGGCTGGGAGCAAGAGAAGCTATTGCGAACAGAAAGAAGGGGACCTCCCATGCAGCAATTGAACGCGAAATCATATCCTCGTAGCTCCGTCTGGTCCACCCTGGTCCGCTTTACTAAAAGCAAGGACAACAGCTCGGCGGCAGTGAAAACCATGTTCGTCAGCGTCATGATCCTGCTGCTGAATATGCTGACAGGCGTGCTGACCGCGCGTTATCTCGGCCCGACCGGACGCGGGGAGCAGACGGCGATGGTGAACTGGTCCCAGTTCCTGGCGTTCAGTCTCAGTTTCGGTATTCCTTCCGCTCTGATCTACAATGCCAAAAAAAATCCGGACGACGCCGGCCTCCTGTACCGGATGGCGCTGCTGATCGCCCTTGGATTCGGGGCAATCGCCGCCATTGTCGGCGTAGTGGTAATGCCTTATTGGCTGGGTTCCTTCGATCCGGCAGTTGTGCGGACCGCCCAATGGACGATGATCCTGTGCCCGATCGTGGCGATCTCGCAGATCAATAACGCCGCCTTTCAGTTCCGCGGCGATTACAAGCGTTTCAACTGGGTCCGGTACCTGAACCCGGTCATGACGCTGGTCATTATCGGCATTTTGATCGCGACCGATACGATGAATCCTTACACTACCGCGATGGCCTACCTGCTTCCGTCAGTGCCGATGTACATTGGCATGACGGTGACGCTGCTGAAGACCTACAAGCAAAAAATGCGGGACGGGTATCTGCAGTTCAAACGCCTGATCACCTATGGAATGGGGTCTTACGGCAACGATTTGCTTGGTCAATTCTCGTATTACATTGACCAGATCTTGATCGCGGGCCTGCTCCGCCCGGCCGATCTGGGCTTGTACGCGGTGGCGGTCAGCTTGTCGCGGATGGTCAATATTTTTTCGACCTCCATCACGGTTGTCCTTTTCCCGAAAGCTTCTGACCTTTCGAAGGATGACGCGATTAACCTTACGTTCCGGGCGTTCCGGATCAGCTCCACCTTCACGCTGCTTGGTTCGCTGGCGCTGATGCTTATCGCGCCGCTGGTCATTCCGCTGCTGTACGGCAAAGAGTTCAACACGGCGCTGACCGTGTTCCGCCTGCTGCTGCTGGAGGTGACCATCAGCGGAAGCGTGCTGATTCTGGCCCAAGTGTTTATGGCGCTTGGTAAGCCGAAGTTTGTTTCGCTCCTGCAGCTTGTAGGACTGCTGCTGGTGATCCCGCTGCTTCTGTGGCTGGTGCCGGCTTACGGGCTGTTCGGCGCAGGGCTTGCGATGCTGCTCTCCAGCACGCTCCGGTTCGCGTTTATTATCTTTAACATCCGCTTCAGTCTGAAAGTGAAGGTTCCCCGTCTGCTGATTACGGGCGAGGATATCCGCTGGCTGAAGACGACAATGAATTCCTACATCCGCAAGAAACCGGCGGACGTGTAGAACAAGGAGGAAACGTCATGGGTTCAGTAACCAGCGTAATTGGCGGCCCGGGGAATTATCCGATTTCGGTGGTCATCATTGCTCAGGATGACGAGGTACGGATTGCCAAAGCCATCGAATCCTGCCGGCCTTTCGCCGACGAGATCGTCGTCATTGACGGCGGAAGCAAGGACGGGACGGTGCGGCTGGCCGAAAGCCTGAACTGCCGTGTGTTCGTCAATCCATGGCCCGGATACGCCAGACAGCGCGAATTTGGGGTGGAGCGCGCCGTCCATGATTGGGTTTTCCTTATCGACACCGACGAAGTGGTCTCGGACGAGCTTGCCGCCGATATCCTGCAGCGCAAACGGGGATTGTCCGATCCGACGGCGGCCTACTCGCTGTACCGGATCGGCGATTTTCTCGGCAAATGGCTGGACCGCGGCGAGTACCTGGTCCGGCTGTACAACCGGAAGCAATACGGCATCCGCAACAGCCTGGTGCATGAGATGCCCGAGGTGTCCGAGGAGAAGACGGTGAAGCTGAAGGGCACGCTCTGGCATCAGGGCTTCCGCAGCATTAACGACCACGTGAATCGCTTCAACAAATACACCGATCTGGAAGCGCAGGCCGCCTTCGAGAGCGGGAAGCCGTTCCGGGTCAGCCGGTTGCTGCTGCGTCCGCCGGCGCGTTTTTTCCAGAAGTATCTGGTGCACGGCCTGTATAAAAAAGGGCTGTCCGGCTTCGCCGTCTCGGTATTCTGGGTGATGTACGAATTCATGGTCGGCTTCAAACATTACGAGCTTCAGAGCAAAGACAAGCTTGCGGCCCATAACCGTATGGAGCAGGCGGAGCCGGACAAGAAGGGGGAGAGAAGCTATGCAGTACAATGACGGTCTTAACATTATGGCGACGGGCCTGAGCTGGCCGTCGGTGCAGCCCGGCGGTTTGAATACGTATTTCAAATCGGTGTGCGAGGAGTTGTCCTCCCGCAACCGGGTGCATGCGCTGATCTGCACGCCCGACCGGCCGGATACGCCGGAGAACCTGACGCTCCACAGCGCAGGCGACCCGAAGGAGACGATCTGGAAACGCAAAGACGCGTTCCAGCGGAGGGCTGCCGAGCTGATGGGAGAAGGAACGGGACGGATCGATGTATTGTACTCCCATTTCGCGCCATACGGCGTCGGACCGGCGCTGGAGGCGAAAAAACGGGGAATTCCCGTCGTCATGACCTTTCACGGTCCCTGGAACGAGGAGATGAAAATCGAGGGAGCGGGCCTCAAACACCGGGTCAAAACGACCATCGCCCGCTCGATCGAACGCAAAGCCTACCGGCTTGCGGATAAATTCATTGTGCTGAGCGAGACGTTCCGCGATATTTTGCACCGGGAACACAACGTCCCGCTGCATAAAATCCGGATCGTTCCCGGGGCGGCGAATATCGAACGTTTTGTGCCGGCGGCTAACCGGCTGGCGGTCCGCCGGACGCTGGGGCTGCCGGAAGGAGCCACCACCGTGCTGACCGTGCGGCGCCTGGTGAACCGGATGGGGCTGCTGCAGCTGCTGGAAGCCTGGCGGCAGGTGTCTGAACGGTTCCCGAACGCGATTCTGCTGATTGGGGGCAAAGGCCCGCTGCGCGGCGAATTGGAGACACGGATTGCCGATTACGGACTAAGCAACAAGGTGAAGCTCCTGGGCTACATTCCCGATCATGAGCTGGCCGGTTATTACCAGGCCGCCGACCTGTTTGTAGTTCCGTCGCAGGCGCTGGAAGGCTTCGGCCTCATTACGACCGAAGCGCTGTCGTCCGGACTGCCGGTGATGGCAACGCCAATCGGGGGCAACCGGGAAATTCTTGAGAAGTTCCGCCCGGAGCTGCTGTTTAAAGGCACGACGTCGGCGGATATTGCCGAGGGCATGATCCACATGCTCGGCAACCGCAAGCTGCTGCCGAGCCGGGAAGAATGCCGGCAGCATGTGCTGGAACGGTACACATGGGAGAAGGTGGCCGATGAAGTCGAGTCGGTCTTCCGTCAAATGCTTGGGAAGGAGGTGGCCGCAGGATGCTGAGAGTGGCTTATATCGATCACACCGCCAAATGGAGCGGCGGCGAAGTAGCGCTTTATAACATTTTGACGAATATCGGGAGTCAAATCGATCCGCTGGTGATTTTGGCCGAGGAGGGCGCGCTGGCTGACCGGCTGCGTGAGCGCGGCATCGACGTGCGCGTTGTTCCGCTGGATGAAAGCGTCCGGACCCGGAACCGCAACGCGGTGAACCTGGGCGCGCCAAGCGCGGCCCTCAAGCTGCTGTCTTACGGCAGACGCCTTGCACCGCTGCTGAAGCGGGAGCAGGTAGCCTGCGTGCATACCAATTCCCTGAAATCGGCCCTTTACGGCGCGATTGCGGCGAAGCTGGCGGGTGTGCCGCTGATCTGGCATATCCGGGACCATATCGGTCCCCCGTATCTGAAGCCGGTGGTCGCCAAAACCATCCGGCTCCTGTCGCGTCTGCTTCCGAACGGCGTGATCGCCAATTCTCATTCTACACTGAACGCGCTGGAGCTTCCGAGAACGAAAAAGACGCTGGTTGTCTACTCGGCGTTTGCCAAAGCGATCGGCGGCGGACGCGGCCGGGAGCAGGGAAAAGACTTCAACGTGCTGCTGGTCGGGCGGCTGGCGCACTGGAAAGGGCAGCATGTTCTGCTGCAGGCGGCCAAGTCGTTTAAGCCGGATACCCGGGTGAAGTTCTGGCTGGCCGGGGACGCGCTTTTTGGAGAAGACGCCTACAAGCAGGAGCTGCTGAAAATGATCGAGCAGGACGGTTTAACAAACGTCAGCCTTCTCGGTCACGTCGACGACATTCAGGGCCTCATGCAGCAGGCGGATCTGCTGGTGCATACCTCCATCACGCCGGAGCCGTTTGGCCAGGTTATCGTGGAAGGGATGGCGGCCGGTCTGCCGGTAATCGCCTCAAATGAAGGCGGGCCGGTGGAAATCGTCGTTCCCGGCGAAACCGGACTGCTGATCCGGCCCGGCGACCCCGCTGTCCTGGCTGAATCCATCGCCTGGATGCTGGAGCATCCGGAAGAGCGGAGACAGATGGCGGAACGGGGAGTGAAGCGGGTCAAAGAGCATTTTGTTATCGAAAACACGGTCAAGGATATTGTCGATTATTATAAGGGATTGCTGGCGGGCACCTGATCCACGGCTCCCGGGCCGGTTGGCCGGGAAGAGGCAAGTCTGCGTCCGCAGTGGCTGCTCCATAAAACTTTGAGGATGATTCACATGAAAATAGCGATAGCACACGATTATTTGATCCAGATGGGCGGAGCCGAACGAGTCGTGGAAGTATTTCACCATATGTATCCGGAAGCTCCGATCTTCACGACGGTATTCAACGGAAGCCGCCTGACCGAGAACTTGAAGGATGCGGACATCCGGGCGTCCTTTCTGCAAAAAATCCCGGGCGTGAAGACCAATTTCAAAGGAGTGCTGCCGCTGTATCCCATGGCTGTCCGTGATTTGGACTTTCGCGGTTTCGATATCGTCCTGAGTTCCAGCAGCGCTTTTATGAAAAGCATTCAGGTGCCCAAGCACACCTTTCATTTGTGCTACTGCCATACGCCGATGCGTTTCGCGTGGGATTACGACACATACATGGAACGGCAGTCGAACTCCGGTTTGTTCAAAAAGTTACTGAAGGTATATATGCAGCAGCTTAAATCCTGGGATCAGCGCACTTCAAAAAACGTGAACCAGTTTGTGGCCAACTCGTCCGTGGTGAAGACCCGCATCCGCAATTACTACCAACGCGATGCGGACGTTATCTTCCCGCCGATCAACACATCCAGGTTCACAAGCTCCAGCTCTATCGGAGACTATTACCTGATTGTCTCCCGGCTTGTATCGTACAAACGGATTGACCTGGCGGTTGAAGCGTTCAACCGCAACGGCCTGAAGCTGTATATCGTGGGCGACGGACCGGACCGTAAGCGGCTGGAGGGAATGGCTAAATCCAACGTCTCTTTCCTCGGGCGGCTGGAGGATGAGCAGGTGACCGGGCTGATGGCCCAATGCCGGGCGTTTATTTTCCCCGGGGAAGAGGATTTCGGCATTACGCCGCTGGAAGCAAATGCGGCGGGACGGCCGGTGATTGCTTACCAGGCGGGGGGCGCACTCGATACGATTGTCCCTTACGTCAACGGCGTGTTTTTCAAACGCCAGGAGGTCGACGACCTGCTGGAGGCGATCTCCGAGGTGGAGCGTTACGCCTGGGATATCGGACAAATTATGCAGCACGCGCAAAAATTCGATGAACGCACGTTCATGGACCAGTTCAAGCAGTATGTCGAGCAGGCCTACGTGAACTTTTTAAAAGGAGGATGAAGGGTATGAAAATCGCGGTAATCGGAACCGGCTATGTCGGTCTGGTATCGGGCGTCTGCTTTACGCTTAACGGGAACCATGTCATCTGTGTGGACAAGGACGAAAGCAAAATCGAAAAGCTGAACCGTATGGAGTCGCCGATTTACGAACCCGGCATCGAAGCGCTGATTGAAATGAACCTGAAGGAAGGCCGGTTGTCGTTCTCCCCGGATATCCGGGAATCGGTGCAGCGCTCCGAAATCGTCATTTTGGCCGTGGGCACGCCTTCGCTGCCGAACGGGGAAGCCGACCTGCAGTATATCGAAGCGGCGGCGGCCGAAGTCGGCCGGTCGATGGAAGGCTACAAAATTATCATGACCAAATCGACGGTGCCGGTCGGCACCAACGAGCGGATTCGTTCCATCATCGCAGCGCAGACACAGCATCCGTTCGATATCGTATCCGCGCCGGAATTCCTGCGCGAAGGTTCGGCGATCCGCGATACGCTGCATCCGGACCGGATCGTGATCGGCATCGACAACCCCGCGCTGGAGCCGGTGATGCGTGAGCTGCATCAGGGTTTTACCCCGAATATTGTAGTCACGGACATCCGCAGTGCGGAAATGATCAAATACGCTTCGAACGCCTTCCTCGCCACCAAAATATCGTTCATCAACGAAATCGCCAACATCTGCGAGAAGGTCGGCGCGGACGTCACTGAAGTCGCCCAAGGGATGGGATTGGACAAACGGATCGGCTCGTCGTTCCTGCAGGCGGGTATCGGCTACGGCGGGTCCTGCTTCCCGAAAGACACCAACGCGCTGATTCAGATTGCCGGCAATGTGGACTACAACTTCAAGCTGCTGCGTTCGGTGGTGGAAGTGAACAAAGACCAGCGTTTTATGATAATCGCGAAGCTGCGCGAATCGCTTGGCGCGCTGCGCGGGGCGGAAATCGGCATCTGGGGGCTGGCGTTTAAGCCGAACACCGACGATGTCCGCGAAGCGCCGGCCCGCGAAATCGTGGAGACGCTGGTAGCGGAAGGCGCAATCGTCAAACTGTATGATCCAATCGCTGCAGACAAGTTCCGTGAGCAATACGATCATCCGCAGCTCCGGTGGTGCGTAAGTGCGGAAGAAGCAGCGGCGGGCAGCGACGCGGTTTGCCTCCTGACGGATTGGAGCGTATTCAAGGACATCGACCTGCACCTCCTTGCGCCGACGATGCGGCGGCAGGTGCTGATCGACGGACGTAACGTGTATACGAAAGAGCAAATCGAGGGCACGGGGCTGGAATACCATTCGGTCGGCCGCCCGCAGATGGGCGGACTGAGCGGCATGTCCCGCAGTATGGCGGGAGCGCTGTAGGCATTGCGGGCTGACACTGCAGCGGATATGACCGGAAGTGCAAATCTGCCGCAGTGCCAGCTCCGCCTAGCCTGTACATTTTCAGCTCAATCCATTGATAGACTGACCAATGAAATGGCAGCAAAAGCGGCAGGCCCGCTTATAACGAACGATCAGGAGGGTTCACTATGAAACTGGTTCTTTTATCGGGCGGTTCGGGCAAACGCCTGTGGCCGCTGTCCAACGACTCGCGGTCCAAGCAGTTCTTGAAAGTATTGGAGGGGCCTACGGGCCAGCCGGAGTCGATGGTGCAGCGGGTATGGCGGCAGCTGACCGAAACCGGACTCGCAGACTCTTCGTACCTGGCTACCGGCCGGGGGCAGGTGGAGATGATTCAGAGCCAGCTTGGCGCCGAGGTGCCGATCATCGTAGAGCCTGAGCGGCGGGACACCTTCCCGGCGATTGCGCTGACCGCCAGCTATCTGTATTCCATGGAAGGCGTGTCGCCGGACTCCGCCGTGGCAATTTTGCCGGTTGATCCGTATGTGGAGTCCTCCTTTTTCGAAAGCGTGGCGCTGCTGGAGCAGACGATGCGGGAGAGCGGAGCGAACCTTGCGCTGATGGGCGTAGTTCCGGAACTCGCATCGGAGAAATACGGATACATTATCCCGGCCGAGCCCGACGGAGCCGAGCGCGGTTACCTGAAAGTCAGCCATTTTCAGGAGAAGCCGGACCGCAAGCTGGCGCAGGAGCTAATCTCCCGCGGGGCGCTCTGGAACTGCGGCGTGTTCGCTTTCCGTTTGGGGTATCTGCTTGATATTCTCCAGCGCAAGGGACTGCCGCTCAATTATGAGGAGATGCAGAAGCAATACAAGCTGCTTGCGTCGATCAGCTTCGATTACGAAGTGGTGGAAAAAGAGGAAAACATCGTCGTTCTCCCCTATAACGGATTTTGGAAGGACCTTGGCACCTGGAATACGTTGACCGAGGAAATGTCCCGAAATCAGCTGGGCCGGGGCGTGCTGACGGAAGATTCAAGCTCCAGCTGCCTGATCAACGAGCTGGACATTCCGATCACCGTGATCGGCGCCCAAGATCTGATTGTGGCGGCCAGTCCCGACGGGATTCTGGTTACCAGCAAATCGGAGAGCCCGCGGATCAAAGAAGTGCTGAAGGGCATCGAGCAGCGGCCGATGTACGAAGAGCGGCGCTGGGGACATTACCGGGTTATCGATTATGTGAAATATGAAGAGGGGAACGAGGTCCTGACGAAACGCATCCGGATTAAAGAGGGGAAAAACATCAGCTACCAGCTGCACCGCAAACGCAGCGAAATCTGGACGATTATCAGCGGCGAGGCCAGCGTCATTCTGAATGAGCGGCTGCATCAAGTGAAAGCCGGGGACGTCGTCCGGATTCCCGAAGGCACCAAACACAGCATCCTGGCACTGACGGATGTGGAGTTTATCGAGGTACAGACCGGCTCCGAGCTGGTGGAGGAAGACAACATCCGGATTTGCCTGGAGTGGGACGATATAGTTCTACAGCAGTTTATTTCATAAGTCAAAAACATATTATTACCCGAAAAAACCGGGACTGAAACAGAAAAACGTGCGACTAATTAACCATTTTTGAATTTTGCACTAAAACGAAAACTAAATAGGTCGATAACATACGGTAAGAAGGATGAATCCTTCCAAAATACGACAAAGGCAAACCTGTCGAAAGGCAGGGACGCAAAGCTATAGGGCCTTTCGCAAGAGTGGCAGCCTGGCTACCGAAAGGAAGATGATTTTTGAACGCTTACCGTTTGTTTCGACCTCTGTGCAGAATTTTGTCGATTGCTCTGCTTGCTGCTGTAATACCGGTGGGAGCCGGCGCTTTTCCGTCCGCTGCATCGGCGGCCGTTGAGCCCGGTACTCCAGTTAATGCTTCCGCTTCGCCTGAAGCGGTGAAGCTGCTTCAGTACTTGACGTCCATCTCCGGGAAAAGCACGCTGACAGGGCAACACGATTACCTGGAAAGCCCGGATGAGTTCAATAATAAGCTGAAGAACACCAGCGGAAAGTTTGCCGCTCTGCATGGTTATGAGATTGGAGCCATCAGCGGACAGTCCGAAAGCGGCGTCGCCTGGTACCGCCAGAATGTGGTGAATAGCGCCATCAACTGGCACAAAAACGGCGGCGTAGTCGCCATGACCTTTCACGCGAATCTGCCGGGAACGTCTTATGACTGGTCCAATGTGTCCAGAAGTCTCAGCCAGGCGGAGTTTAATAAATATGTAACGCCAGGTACGGCGCAGTACAACAGCCTGATCAACGAACTGGATAAAGTGGCCGTATCACTGAAACAACTCCGCGATGCCGACGTGCCCGTGCTGTGGAGACCGTATCACGAAATGAACGGCGGCTGGTTCTGGTGGGGCCAAAAAACAAATTTTGCCGCACTTTGGAACATCATGTACGACCGGTTCGTTAATGTGCACAAACTGAACAACCTGCTGTGGGTGTGGAGCCCAAATGCTCCAAACGCCTGGTCTGACGCCTACTCGCTGACCTACCCGGGAGCGAGCAAGGTGGACATTCTCGCCGCCGACATTTATGAGAACGACTATAAGCAGAGCCATTACGACGGCCTGCTGGCCTTGGCGGCCGGCAAACCGATCGCCATCGGGGAGAACGGCGAAATGCCGAACCTCACCACCCTGTCCAAAACGCAGAGCAAGTGGGCGTTTATGATGACTTGGGGCAAGATGCTGTACGAAAAGAATTCTACCGATACCATTAAAGGCTTTATGGGCAGCAGTCAAACGCTGACGAGAGACGAGTTTACAGCCGCTTTGACGGCGCTGCCGAGCCCGACGCCGAAACCAAGCCCGACACCGACGCCGAGCCCGAGCGTATCGCCAAGCCCGACACCGACGCCGAGTCCGAGCATATCGCCGAGCCCAACGCCGAAACCGAGCCCGAGTGTATCGCCAAGCCCGGCGCCGGTGCCGAGCCCGAGTGTATCGCCAAGCCCGGCGCCGACACCGAGTCCAAGTGTAGCACCAAGTCCGACGCCGGTGCCAAGTCCAAGTGTAGCGCCAAGTCCGACGCCGGTGCCGAGCCCAAGCGTGATGCCGAGCCCGACGCCGGTACCGAGCCCAAGCGTGATGCCGAGCCCGGCCCCTATGCCGGAGCCATCCGCACCGGTTCAGGCTCCGCTGCCGGACAGCCCGCAAAAACCGGCCCCGGCTGAACCCGAGCCGGTGTACGCAGCCGGACTGATGGCCGAGTATTTCAATAACAAGACGCTTTCCGATTCACCGGTTCTGGTCAGAACGGATGCGGCAATCAATTTCAACTGGAGACAAGCCAGTCCGGACGCCGCGCTTGGCGCCGATAACTTCTCGGTCCGTTGGACCGGAACAATCAAGCCGAAATACAGCGAGACCTACAAATTCTACATGCAAGCGGACGATGGCGTCCGGTTATGGATCGACGGCCAGCTGATTATCGACGGCTGGGTCAAACAGAGCGGTGTGGAGCGCTCCGGAACGATCGCCCTTACCGCCGGTCAAATGCACGATATCAAAGTGGAATATTTTGAGAACCAGGGAGACGCCAGCGCAAAAATGATTTGGGAAAGCCCAAGCCAGCCCTGGACCACTGTACCGGCATCCGCCCTGTTTTCGCTTCAATAATGCAGCCGGGCCCTTAAAGGGCCTGTCCGCGTTTTCGTTGGGATAAAAAAAAGGAGTCTCAAGCTCTTTCAGCAGCAGTCCGGTTTTTGCTGCCCTGCTGATTCCAACGAAACGCTGCGGACCTGCGAGTCGATACCTGCCAGGGCGTTAGAAGCAATCTTATCCGCGGTTTTGTAGGCCCTGCTATCCGGCAGGGCTACTGAACTATCGGGTCCCGCTTTCGCGAGAGGACTGCCGGATGCCGTTAAAAAGGCAGCCGGCGGTTCGGCCACCGAAAGGAAGATGACTTTGAACACGAAGCGTATGTACCGACTATTTAGCACCGTGCTCCCTATACTTGTGGTACTTAGCCTGCTCCCTTGGGGCGAAGGTTCAAAGCCCGATACGCCGGCGGAAGGGGAGGTCCCTGTCCCGGCGCGTACCGGTGCGGCTGTGCCTTCCGGCCAGCCGGTCAAGCCGATTAACCCCGATGCTTCGCCCGAAGCCCGGGAGCTGCTGGAGGAGCTGTCGAGTCTTTCGGGCAAAGGGATGATCAGCGGCCAGCATGACTATTTGGAGAGCCCTGACGAGTTCAGCAACAAGCTGAATCAAACCGCGGGCCAGCATGCGCTGCTGCACGGTTATGAGCTGGGACCGATCAACAACCAGTCCAAAAGCACAATCGCATGGCAGCGGCAAAATGTGGTGGACAGCGCCATCCGCTGGCACGATCAGGGCGGAATTGTCGCTATGACCTTTCATCAGGCGCTGCCCGGCCGTTCGCCAGCCTGGTCTAATGTCACCATGCCGCTGAGCCAGAATATGTTCGATGCTTATGTTACGCCGGGAACACCGGAATACAAGCAGCTGATCTCCGATCTGGATGAAGTTGCCGGTTATCTGAAGCAGCTGAAGGAAGCGGGCGTGCCCGTATTGTGGCGGCCGTATCATGAAATGAACGGCGGTTGGTTCTGGTGGGGCCAAAAGGACAATTTTACCGCCTTGTGGGATTTGATGTACAACCGTTTTACCGGCACCCATCAACTGAACAATCTGCTGTGGGTGTGGAACCCAAACGCGCCGAATGAGTGGGCGGACCCGTATGAGACACATTTTCCCGGAATCGGCAAGGTGGATATCCTTGCCGCCGATATTTATAATAACGACTTCAAGCAGTCCTATCACGATGATCTGCTGAAGCTGGCCGGCGGGAAGCCGATAGCCATCGGCGAAAGCGGCGAACTGCCTGATCCCGACCTTATGGCGGGAAAACAGAATCAGTGGGTGTATATGATGACCTGGGGAAAAATGCTGACCGAAAACAACAGCACCCAAGACATCAAAAAGTTCATGACCCATCCGTTTACGGTTTCCATGGAGAAACGGTTATCCGTGCCGAGTCCCGGAAAAACAGCTCCGGCCGAACGTCCGGGCAGCGAACAACAGGACAACACACAGAAGGACAATCCACAACAGGACAATGCACAGCAGGGCACCGGACTGCGGGGAGAATATTTTAACAACACGGAGCTGAGGGGGAAACCGGCGCTTGTCCGCGAGGATGCGAATGTAGACTTCAACTGGCGCGGAGACGCTCCGGCACCGGTGATCGCGGTTGATGAATTCTCCGTGCGCTGGACTGGAAAGCTGAAGCCGGCGGTTAGCGGCGAATACAGCTTTACGGCTTCGTCGGACGACGGCATCCGGGTCTGGATCGGCGGCCGGTTGATCATTGATAACTGGGAAACGCAAAGCGGAGTGGACCGCAAAGGCAGCCTTTCCCTGAAAAGCGGCGAAACATACGACATCAAGGTGGAATATTTCGAACAGCATGGCGATGCGAATGTCCAATTGAAATGGAAGCCGCCGGGACGGGCGGAGTCCGTTATTCCCGGAAACGTATTGTTCCTGCCCTAAAGACAGGGTGAGCTGACGAGTGCTGTACATTCCGAAGAAAGCGAGGGCGGGGAGATGAGCGATTCACACAGGAAAAAGCGCACCTCTACCAAGTACAAGCTGCTTGGGATCTTACTCCTGCTTTTGCTGTCCGGTTATTATTTGGGAGGCGGAGGCGCCCGCGAGCATGGAGAGACAGTGGAGCAGGAACCGCTGACCGGGGAAAATACCGTCAAAAGCATCATGCCTGCCGGCTCCGTACTCTGGAAGCTGGGCAGCCATGACGGCTCGGCCGGCGAATTCAAGGGTAAAGGCAATACTGAAGCCGTGGCCGTTTCATCCAATAAGCAGAGCGGACCAAGTCCAAGCGGTATTCCAGCCGGATTAAACGGGAAATCCCAGCCGGAGCTGAAGATCGGCTATGACCTGAAGGAGGTCCCGCAAAACGGCGTTTTGTTTCGCGTAAGTATTTTGGAGGCATACAAAAACGTTCCCCAGATGGCCGTGTTCTCCAACCGCCAGCTGTCAGGCATCATTCAGCTTGCCGGGGTGTCGGGGACGGGGGTTGAACAGCCGTTCCGCAAAACCTATGAGCTGTATATCCCGAAAGAGCAGCTTCAGACCGGACAAAATGAGCTGCGGCTCGAAGCGGTCCGGTGCTTATACTGTTCGGCGGCGGAAGACCAGTTTAACTGGTGGACGTGGGACGATCTCAGCCTTGAGGCGCTGTCTACGCCTGCGCCTGAGCCGGTTCACGGCAATTACGTGCTTACCGGCACAACCATTAACAACAAACAGTTTTATTTTGACGAAGGGGCAGTCAAGCATTTGCCTTATTTGATCAAATGGCTTGGCTTAGCATACAGCGGCAACATTATGCGGACGAACTGCGCCAGCGATGTCGGCCGCTCCTGCTCCAACATGGAAGAATACTACAAGGTGCTGCAGGATTATAATATGCAGTCGGTGGCTCTTTATCTGTATACCGGCGACATCAAGCTGGATGCGGACGGCTCTCTGCCTAAGGAAGCGGAAGCCAAGCTGGAAGACTATTTCAAGAAATACGGTTCTTACTTCCAATATTACGAGGTGGATAATGAGCCGGGACTGTTTAACCGTTCCAAGGCCGTCAATCTGGCGATTGCGGACTGGCTGAACAAGCGGGGCAAACAGCTGTCCCCCGAGCTGCAGACCGTCGCGCCAGGCTGGGCGTATTGGCCGAGCTACAAGGACGACTCATGCGGCAACCAGAAAGGAAGTGTCCGCAAGTGCGGCGATCCCGACGGTTGGGAACGCGATCCCAAGCAGCGGCTGGAGCTGGAGGAAGCAACGGATTTGACGAACGGTCACTCTTACGGAGAATCTTATATTTTCCGGGGAGGCGGCAGCTTTACCGAAAACCTGAAGACGTTTAGCGGCGCGGCGAACGGGCTGCCCAAAAAAATGCTGTCCACGGAATTCGGGACCTCCGACAGTCATGTGGATGATTACCGGTACGGCGCGGACCAGCGGAATGCCGCCGTGTTTGACCGGATTATGCGGGCGCATATCGGGTATGCCGACATGTTTGTGCAGCATGCAGCTTTTTTTAAGGATTACAGCCTGTTTGAATACGGGTTTAATCTGGAGGAGCATGATCCCGCCAAAACAAAAGTGTACTATATTACCAAAGACCAGGAGTCCCGTGTGAGCATCATGCGGCGTTTGGCTTTGGCCTACGCTACACACGGTGCGCCGCTCACCTATGAAGTGAGCAACAAGGCGGAGCTGGCCGATAAACTGGTGTATGTCCGTGCGGTTGATACGTCGACGCTGAAGCCGCTGCCGGTTACGGGAGCCGAGTCGAATAAGGTGCTGGTTAATCTGGTCAATTTTGAGGATACCGAGCAGCGGATTACGGTAAAAGTCAAAATGCCGAAACAGGAAGTCTACGAAGGCGAGCGTTACGGCCGGGGCGATACGTATGAGGAAGCCCGCAGTTACGTAAAAGGGCAAGCAGCCGGAGAGATGACCTTTACCGAAACGCTGGCGCCCGGAGAAGGAGTGCAGTTTATTTTGCAGCCCTCCTCCGAGGTGACGGGGGAAGCGCCGCAGCAGCTGACAGCTGCCGCGGTGAAAGGCCCCGGCGTAAGCCTGAACTGGCTTGAGGTAACGGGGAACGGTTATGAGGTGCTGCGGGCCGACGGCCCCGATGCGGACTTGCGCGTGATTGCTTCGGGAGTTCAGCAGACCGGTTATATTGACAAAAGTGTGCGCGAAAGCACGGATTATACTTATGCGGTAAGGGTTACCGGGTCAAAGGAGCTGTCGAATCCGGTGACCATCACGGCGACGGGTCTTGTCCCGCTGGACCGTTCCAGCTGGAAAATCTCGTCCAATGTAAACGAGCAGGGCGCCAATCCGGCAAGCGCGATTGACGGTGACCGCCGTACCCGCTGGGATTCGGGACGCCATCAAAAAGGCGGCGAAGCGCTCCGGGTAGACCTGGGCCGCACCCACCGGATTGAACAGGTGACACTGGACAATACGATTTCGGCTTATGATTACCCGAGAGTATACGAGGTCCAGGTATCCACCGACGGAACCAATTGGACAACAGCGGCGTCGGGAGTCAACCGGAACAAGCAGGAGCGGACGATCATCCGTTTTAATCCGGTGACTGCGCGTTATGTGCGGATTATGCAAAACGGATCGGGCGGCAACTATTGGTCGGTCCACGAGCTGTATATTTACTCCAGGGATTAAAACGAATCGCGGTGCACTGTGTGGAACTGCCGGGTGGCGGATGGCAAATTGGCCAGCAGGCAGGATCATAAATTATGCAAGCAGGATTACTAAATACCGCTTACGCTTAATAGAAGAAAAGCGGGTAACTCCAGTTTCCCACCTAAGACAAACAGCCTTCGACCGCATGCGGGGAAGGTTTTTTGGCATGTTCAGGACGTTCTTTCGGTGTTCCGCGTTCTTTTGGTGTCCTGGCGTTCTTTCTGTCTCCAGACATTTTTTCTGCCTCCCGGGTTCTGCTGGTGTTCCTCCGGTTTTGGATGGCAGGGTTTTCTGATCTTGTTTGTTCGGCGGCTCAATGGCAAAAAGAAGCAGGCTGCCGCCTGCTTCCTACGTGTTTCTACTATTATATATGTGACATGTATATCGTATGATCCGGTCAGGCGGTTTCGCGGGACCGGGAACCGGACCCGCCCAGACGCAGTGACGAGACGCCGAGCGCCAGCAGACAGACGGCCATCGCAGTCCAGAATACCGGGTGCAGCGCGTTCAGGACCGCTTGCTCGGCGCCAGTGCCGGGTGCAGCCTGCTCAGCCATAAGGCGGGTAGAGTACAGAGCAACGGACAGTGAAGTCCCCAGCACCATGCCGATATTGCGGACCAGCGCGTTCAGACCGCCTGCGGTACCCAGCTTGGTCCGGGGGACGGCCCCCATGATGCTGGAGTTGTTGGGCGATTGGAATAGCCCGCCGCCAAGCCCGAACAGGGACAAATGCAGCCCCACCGCCAGCGGACTCGCATCCAGCGTGAGGGTGTTCAAAAGCGCGAAGGCCAGCGCATTGATGGCAAGCCCTGCGGTTGTCAGGAGCGTATAGCCGATTTTGTCCGACAGCCAACCCGAAAGCGGCGCTACCAGCGCCATGGTCAGCGGATAAACCATCATCGTATACCCGGTCGTCTGCGGCGAAAAATGCAGCGCATTTTGCATATAAAACGGCATCATGACATTGGTGAAGAACAGCGCCACGAACGACAGCAGCGCGGCAATATTACCCAGCGCGAAGGCGGGAATACGGTATAGGCTAAGCTCAAGCATCGGATGGTCCGTCCGGCGTTCCCACAGATAAAAACCAAGCAGCAGCAGCAGCGAACCGGATCCCCCGGCGAGCACCGCCGGCGAGGTCCAGCCGAAATCATGCCCGTTTGAAACGATGTATAAAAAAGCGGTGATGCCGAGAATAAACAGCACCGAACCCGGATAGTCGAACGGTTTGCGTTCTTCCGCCGGCCGGTCTTTGGGGAGCAGGAACAAACCAGCCGCGAAACCGAGGATCCCGATCGGCACGTTGATCCAGAAGATGGAGGTCCATCCGGCGCGTTCGACAAGAATGCCGCCGATCCCCGGTCCGGTCAGCGAACCAAGCGACACGACCGTACCGATGATGCCGATGGCGCGCCCCCGTTCTCCCTGTCCAAACGTCTCGGCAATGATCGCCTGGCTGTTCGACATCAGGCAGGCGGCCCCCAGCGCCTGAACGACCCGGGACAACACGAGCAGCCACAGCGTATGGGAGAGTCCGCACAAGGCGGAACCTAGCGTAAAGATCAGGAAGCCATAGTTGAACACCCGGCTTTTGCCAAACATATCGGAAATTTTACCCATGACGGGCAGCAGGGCGCAGATGGTCAGCAAATAGGCGGTCAGCACCCACTGCACGGTATGCAGCTCCGCTTGAAGATCGCCCGCAATGGTTGGCAGTGCGACGTTGGCGATGCTGCCGTCCAATGTGGACATAAAAGTGCCGACCGCAACACTCGCCAGCACAAGCCAGCGGTTGGCCGGCGGAGCGGATGGGCCAGATGTCTGTGTCTTCATAAATTAGAGTTCTCCTTTGAACATCCGTCCAGTCCGTACCTTCCCTGAAAAGCTTATGGAAAGCGCGGACCGGTCCGGATTAAATAAACGCAAGTCCCGACATATAGGGCAGGGGCAGTGCGGGCGGCGCGTTCGGATAATCACGCCGCAGCGGGCTGTCCGGATCGAACAGGAGGGAGAGCAGCCCGGCGTCATCCAGCCCTTCCGCCCAAACAACGCCGCCGCGATCCGGCGTGACGGACACCTGCTGCAGCAGCGCGCCGCGGCTTGCGATCCCGGCCGTCCCGCTGTTCGGACCGGTCTGGACGCTTGCCCCGGCGCCGGCCAGCAGCTGCAGCAGCTCGCGCTCCTGCCAGGGCACCGGCACGTCGAGCCCGCCGCTCTCCGCCGCAGCCCGGCCCAGCAGCCGGGCGACGGCGTCGGCCGGGCCGGCCCACTCCAGGGCCGTCCCCGGCCCGGGCTCGTCTGGCGTGCGCGTCAGCGCAGCTGCGGCGAAGGCCTGCACGGCGCCGGAGCGCGCCGCGACCAGGCAGCGCTGGCTGCGGCCCAGCACGCCAGCGTAAGCGCCGGCGCCGAGCAGCCGGGCGAGCTCGCCATGGCCGAGCTCGTGGCTTGCAGCCCGGGACGCCAGCAGCTGGCGGACGTCCCACAGATCGGCCGGTTCCATCGGCCGGATCTCCCAGCCGTCCGCCTCGCTGAACGCGCCGGCCGGCAGCCGGGCGGTGTGCACCTGCCCGAACGGCACGCAGCCGGCGCGGGTGTAGAGCGAGCGGTCGCCGGACACGAACAGCAGCGCGGCTCCCGCACGGCTTGCATGTTCCCGGCACAGCCGCAGCAACCCGCTGGCTAAACCGCGGCCGCGGTACAACGGGCCGGTGCAGACCGAACCGACAGCGTAGGTACGCAGCCGGGCCGTCCCGGCTTGAATGCCAAAGGGGACAAGGCCCATAAAAGCCGCCAGCGTTTCGTCTTCATCGAACGCTCCGTAGGATTCACTGATCCCCGGGTCGAATAAGGGCGGGAACAGCTCCCGCATGGACCGTTCCCCGGAATCCCGGAATACTTCATCCGCCAGCCGGGCTGCGGCGTCAAGCTCCCCGGGCTGCAAAAGTCTCAAGTTCATTTCTGCTCCACCTCCATGCTTAAACTAGTAAAAACAGGAGACAATATAACCTCAGTATAATTCCACATCCGCCCTAATATCCAGCCGGATTCCCGGGGTGTCTTAAACCCGGGAAATAACGGGTAATATTTAGTTACCGGCGCTGCAGCACTAACTACCGTATTTATTTAACCCTAAGCTTCGCCGCATACATCCTTCCGCTATACGCTATACAGGCAAAAGTTAAACCAGCTTTTTACGGACAACAGCAATGCCTACACAGAAGGCAGTCTCATACCGGACCGAATTAGAGGGTTGACCTGGCTCAGGCCGCATTCCTCTCCAGCTTTATTAACGCCGCTTGTCCGTTTTTTTTCTTTCCATAAATAAGCCAGATGACTTCTTGAAAAGCCTCTACTTGCACACACTCAACTCATTTTGACGAATGGATCCGAAAGTTCTGGAGGGAGGAACCCGGCCTTATGCTTTCACTTGCCGATTCGATTATCCTGCTGCTTGCCGCGCTGCTGCTCACCGGGGTGCTGTCCACAAAGTTTTCGGCCAAATTCGGCATGCCCGCACTCGTGCTGTTTATTGCGGCCGGCATGCTGCTCAATCCTTTTATTTACTATAATAACGCGTCGTTTACGCAGATCGTGGGCATTTTTGCACTGGTGGTCATTTTGTTCGACGGAGGGATGCAGACGGATATCAAAGACATCCGTCCCGTCATGGGCTCGGCGCTGTCGCTGGCAACGGTGGGGGTGCTGTTGACGACAGGCATTGTTGGGGTGTTTGCACATTTTGTGCTGGAAGTGTCCTGGGCGGAAAGCCTGCTGTTCGGGGCGATTGTTGGCTCGACGGATGCGGCGGCGGTCTTTTCGGTGCTTGGCGGCAAAAACATTCACAAAAAACTGACCGCGGTCCTGGAGGCCGAGTCGGGGAGCAACGACCCGATGGCGGTTTTTTTGACCGTGTCGCTGATTGAGTGGATTCAGCATCCCGGCAGCTCCATATGGCAGATGACGTTGTCTTTTTTCTGGGAAATGGGGGCGGGGCTGCTCATCGGCCTTGCGGTCGGGAAGCTGGCGGTGTTACTGATCAACCGGATCAATCTGGATTCCACCGGACTGTACCCGGTGCTGGCCATCGGAATGGCGGTTTTAACGTATGGCGCGGCGGCGCTGCTCCACAGCAGCGGTCTGCTGGCCGTTTATGTGATGGCGCTGGTGCTTGGCAACTCCAAGCTGATGTATCACCGCACTATTATGAACTTTAATCACGGTTTTGCCTGGATGATGCAAATCGCTATGTTTGTGCTGTTGGGGCTGCTCGTTTTTCCGCAGGAGCTGGTGCATGTGGCCTGGCAGGGGATGCTCCTGTCCGTAATTCTTATGCTGCTGGCCCGGCCTGCCGGAGTGTTTATCAGTCTGCTTTTTTCCGGGTTCAGTTTCCGCGAAAAAACCTTTATCTCCTGGGCCGGTCTGCGCGGCGCGGTGCCGATTGTCTTGGCCACCTACCCGCTGCTGGCGGGGCTCGAGCACGGGCGGCTATTTTTTAACGTCGTATTTTTTGTCGTCTTAACCTCCGCCGTCATCCAGGGCACCACCATTTCTCCGCTGGCCGGTGTGTTTGGGCTGGTGGGCCGGGAAGGGCCGCAGCCTTCGCTGCTGGAGCTGGTGGGTCTTGGAAAAACTGATACGGAACTCAACCATGTTCAAATTGCGGAGCAGATGCCGATATCCGGCCGGCGGATCGCCGATCTTGAGCTGCCCGACGATATTTTGTTCACCGCCATCATCCGGGGCAGCCGTGTTGTAACTCCCCGCGGCGATACCGTTATCGAGCCCGGCGATACGCTTTATGTGCTCAGTCCGAAGGACAAGCGGGAACGGATGCGTGCGCTGTTCCGGACGGATCTCGGCAGAACGGCGGAGCATGGACAGCCGCTTGGCCAGCATCCGCCCAATATTATCCCGCCTGAAGGATCGCCGCCGGAACACGGTGAGGGTCGACTGGATTCCGTAGCTCCCGCAGATCCCGTAGATCCTGCAGATTCCGTAGATCCCGCAGATCCCGCAGATCCCGCAGATCCCGCAGATCCCGCAGATCCCGCAGATCCCGCAGATCCCGCAGATCCTTCAGATCCCCGGCGCAAGGAATGAGAACGGCATGTGACGCAGATAATATACACCGAGGATAACCTATGATAAACTTCCAGACAGCGGTACACGCACTATGTCAAAGGTGTTTGCAACAACGGAAAAACTATGCTATATTATAAGTAGATTTAGAACAAGTCTAAATACTTATTGAAGAATTGATAACTTAGGGAGGGTTTTTCATGAGCACACACACCCATCAATCTGCGGCACTGGAAACCGCACTGAATGTTCAAGTTGCGAACTGGACGCTGCTTGGCATGAAGCTGCATCACTATCACTGGTATGTGAAAGGCCCGCAATTTTTTACACTGCACGAGAAATTCGAGGAGCTGTACAATGAGGCAGCGGGCTACGTGGATGAGCTTGCGGAACGTCTGCTGGCGATCGGCGGACAGCCGGTATCCACGCTGAAGCAGTCGATCGAGCTCTCGACTCTGGAAGAAGCGAAAGGCGGCGAAGAAGCCAAAGCTATGGTCGCCGAGCTTGTGAAGGACCTGGGCATTGTCGCGCGCGAGCTGACAGAGACCATTCCGGTGGCGGAAGAGGGCAGCGACCAGCCGACAGCCGACCTCTTGATCGGCATGCGTGCAAGTATTGAGAAACATATGTGGATGCTGAACGCGTTTCTGGGATAATTCTCACCAATAACATAAACGGCGGCAAGCTGGACGAAGGCCTTTTACAGACCTGTCCGGCTTGCCGCCGTTTGTTATGTCTTTCCTAAATGTAATCAATCTACTTAATAAAAACCCCGCCAAAGGGGAGGGCTTCCCGCAAAAAACGTTTGACGATCCCGTCCTCGCCGTTCACTTCCCGCTCCAGCCGCCGGCTCTGGCGTCCGGCCTGGAACAGCACGGGACCGCTGCCTGTCATCTTCCAGTGGTAGTTCATATGCTGGCTGGCAAGATGATTGCCGTAGACTGTAAGCTCCAGATGGGCATTCTCCGGATAGGCGATCACACTGCCTGCATCCACATAAAGCGGCTCCGTCGGATGGAGCGCTGCTTCGCAGACGGCTCCTTCCGTCAGCAGGCCGATGCTGCCGCGGCCCGAGAACTTCACCTTCACGACATCGCGTGTGACCAGCATGTTTTTCATATTCAAGATCCGGGTCTGCATGTTGATGCCTTCCATGTAATAAAATAGATGCCGGAAATCATACAGCAGATCGCTGTGTTCCTCCAGCTCCACCGTCTTCAGCCGGTAGCCCGGCGGAAGCGCCGCTACAAACTGGCACGGCCCCGTGATATCCGCCCGGATGAGCTTATGCTTGCGGTACATTCCTTTCATATCCATCAGCTTGTCCGCTCTTCCGCCGGAAGGGCCGCGATAGGCAATGATCTGCTGGGGATGCAGCACATGCACCTGCTCCTGTCCGGACAGAGTGAACGTCAGCGCCTGGCCGCTGTCCGAGCCGTAATCGTCCATATATTCAACGTTCACCGGTTATTTTTCCCCTTTCGGAATCGGGTTTTGGGGGCGATCACCGTCTCGCTTCGTCCCGACCGGGACCGCATGCCCAAACGGATCAGCCGCACCAGCACAAAATATCCCGCCAGCAGACCGATGCCTGTAAACACGGTGACACGTATTCTCCGAATGTATTTCTCCCGAGCCGCCCGCTCGTCGCGCAGCTCGTCCACCATTTGGGTAAGCTTCCGGTTCTGTTCGGCAAGCTCGGCGTTCTCCGTCCGGTAGGCATTCATCTCCTCGACGGCATTATCGAGAGTGTCCCGGGTTTCATTGAGGTCCTGCCGCGCTTTGTTCAGTTCATCGACGGTTTCTCGGTAGCTCTCTTGCAGCCGGTTCACTTCGCCCGGCAGCTCCGAGAACTGCTCTAGTCCGTTATACATATCTCCAAATACATTGGCGCTTGCTCTGGAAGGAGCTATCCCGATTAGACCGGACAGCAGCCCCGCTGTCAGTAAGATTCGAAACTTTGCGGATCTGGCCGTTGTCATCGTTCCCATTCACCACCTGTAGCAAATTCATATAGCAGCCTAATGCGCGGGCAGAGGGCCTGCAAAGCCGCGATCCTGCCCTTATTTTATCATAGCCGTTCCTGCCCGTCAGCTTGCGGGACCGATTGTAAAACCCTTCGTGTACAGATTGTGAAACGCTTCAAATTATCGTATACTTTGGCCAGGAGAGGAGGAGAAAATCATGAATCGCTGGCTGCAAACGATCCTGCTTCTTTTGCTGTCCGCCGTTCTAACACGGCTTATCCCATTCTCTTCTCTGTTCCGCAACCTGGACACGATGATCCACGAGTTCGGCCATGCGCTGGCCACGCTGCTGCTGTCCGGGCAGGTGCTGCGGATCGAGCTGTACGCGGATCACAGCGGCGTTACCTATTCCTCGGTTGCTCCGGGTTTATCAGCTGTCGCCGTGTCTTTAGCGGGATATCTCACCGCTTCGCTGTTTGCCCTGCTGTTGTTCTACCTGTACGCCCGCAAGAAACTTGAATGGGGACTGATGTTGTCCGTAGGACTGGCGCTGATCATGCTGGCGCTGTATGTCCGGGGGACTTTCGGCATGGCCTGGCTGGCCGGCTTCGTAGTGCTTAGCTTGGCTGTTCTTCTGGCTGGAGGCAAGCTGCTCCGGATTTATTATTTGCTGCTCGCTTTCCTGACGCTGGAAGAGTCGGTGGCCGCGCCGTTTATTCTGCTCCGAATGTCCTTGACGGCGCCTTCCCGGGCCGGAGACGCGGCGAATCTTGCCCGTCTGACTTCGATTCCCGCCCTCGTCTGGTCCCTGCTGTTCTTGGCAGCCGCACTGCTGTGCGCCATGTGGGCGCTGAAGCTGTTCACCTCATCCTTCCGTACCCGGGAGCGTTCCCGCAGAAACACCCCGCGCCGTTTCGGCAAATTAAATCCATAGAGGGCTCCCAGGACTGCCCGGCTTCCCTGTGCTGTCATTTCTACGAAGAGCGGTTCACTTGGTTCCAGTGAATGGCTCTTTTTTGTCGATTTTTTCCACCCGAACATACATTCCGTGACATGGAGTTGTCCGCCAATCTTGGTACATTAATAGAAGACCCAGAAAAAGAAAGAGGTGGAAATATGCTTGCAAGCATACATCCGATTTACACATGGAGCAAAGATCTCATTTTTGCGGGAAAAACCGAACGGGTGGTTTTGCTCGTAGAGTACCGCGGCGAAATCGAGCAGGAAACCGGACGCAGACGCAAACCGCGGACCGCAGCGCGGGACATCGAGCTTAGCGTGTGGCTTGAGCCGCATGTATCCTTAACGGAAGCGCATGGAGGGCGGGCGATTGAAGCAGGGGGGCGCATGTACCGGTTTGAACTGGCCAATCTCCGGGCGGGCCAAAGAAAAATGCTGGCGCTGGAGCTGACACACGGTTCCATGCCGGCCGGTGTCCATGACGCCGTCTGGGTGCAGTGGAAATTCAAGCAGCCTGCCGGAGAACGGCTGCGCGAGCTTCCGATCGAGAAGCTAAGCCTGGAATCGTGCCGTCATACGGGAGTGCTTGTCCCAAGCAGCCCTGGATATGTGGACAAGCATCTGGAGCTGTTGAAGAGCGATGAGACGAGGGAGCTGGCGCTGCGTCTGCGGTTGTCCGGCCGGGAGGAGGAGGCGCGGGAGGAGTTAAAGCGGCGCGCGGACAGTCTGCTGCTGCTGGCAGCTAGGACCGGCGACCCCAAACTATTGACGGAGGCCGAATCGATGTACAAGCAAAGCGAATTCCCCGGCAATGCCCGCGCTCTGAAAAAACATGAGCAAAGCCGCACCTCCGGCATCTTGTAACAACGCATATCCCATCCGCAAGCAACTTTCCCATATTTGCGTAAATACCGCAATGACAGGGTGAAGATTATGGATTTAATGAATGTGGTAATATAGTAAAATAGTTCTATTATATTCGTTCTGGTGGAGAAAATTACTGTATATATAGGAAAAATAAACTAGAAAATCGAAAAATAATGAGTCTATTTTACTATACGGGCAAGGAGAATGGAGTATGACTGACCGATTGATCCGGCTGATGCGCATCATCACACTTGTTCAGTCCCGACCCGGAATACTGGCTCGTGAACTGGCCGAGCGCTGCGGCACCAGTGAGAGAACCATCTACAGAGACATGGAGGCTCTTAGCGCCATGCACATTCCCATAGCCCATCAAGGGCATGGCAAAGGCTATGCGTTTATCGGCAATTTTGCGCTCCATCCCTTGGATTGGTCGGACGAGGAAGCGGTGGCCTTCGCGGAAGCGGGAACACTGCTCGGTCAATGGAAAGGCTTGCTGCCGGAAGCTTTCGAAAGTGCCTACGACAAAGTATTGGCCTGGGCGTACAAACAAAGGGCCGACAAAGAGGAAAAGCTCGAAAGAGTAAAAAAAGAAGGAGGTCCGGGTCGGATGGAAAGAAGCTACCAAACGGAGGTTCCTCCTTTTTTATCGGCGGTACTGGCTGCTGTGCTGAAGCGGAAGGCGATTAAGGCGGACTATTGCGAGAATTCACACCAGGAGGAAGGAACGCTGATCCATCCTTATGGTATTGTGCCGCTGGAGAACCGGTTTTATCTGATCGGATACTGTCATCGGCTCAGGCAGATACGCACATTTAATCTCAGCTCCTTTTCCCGTGTTGCGCTGCTCGACGCATCGTTTTCCAAAGAACGGTTCGATATGCAGCAGTTTCTGCAGCAGAAATGGTCGCTGGACCGGGACAGCCTGCTGGTAAAATTCAAGGTGCGCTTCTCTGAGCAGGCGCTGTATGAAATGACGGGTCACGTGGATATGCCGATCAGGCCGCTGAAGTCCGACCCGGACGCTCGCTGCCTTTTTTTTGAAGTTTCGCTTGAGCAGGACAGCCGGTTTATGAGATGGATCGCAGGATTTGGAGAAGACGCCGAGATATTAGAACCCTTATATTACCGGGATGCGCTGAGGTTTTTGCTGGAGCGCTGGCTAGCCGTGTATTCCCGGTAGCGTTGCGGCAGCACAAACGTTTTCGCACAGACAGGGGGAGCGGTCAACAGGACCGTTCTTTTTCTATAATTACGATATTAATTATAACTAGTTATAACGAAACATAACTAATTATAACAATAGATATAGTCACTTTCCCGCTCGTGTGCTAAAATGGCTGCATTGTTAATCAAGCAGGGGAAGGTGGCGCATATGCGTACAAAAAAAATTGCGGCAGCCGCCGCAGTGGTGGTGCTGGCTGCTGTAATTATCGCAGCGGTTGTAACGCAGCGCGGCAATGGCCAGGCGACAGCGGCGGACCGGAAGGAAGTTGTGATCTCGGCTGCAGCCAGCCTCAAGGACGGACTGGAAGACATCGCGGCTCTTTACGAGCAGGAGCATCCGGCTGTTGATCTGGTGATGAATTATGGCGCATCGGGAACACTTCAAAAACAGATCGAGCAGGGCGCCCCGGCAGATTTGTTCCTGTCCGCAGGGGAGAAACAAATGAAGGCGCTGGAAACGAAAGGGCTGATCTCCCGCCGCGCCGATCTGCTGAAGAATGAACTGGTTGTGGTCGTTCCGTCCGGCTCCGGGACGCTTGCTTCGCTGAAGGAGCTTACGGGCGAGCGCTACAAACGGATCGCTGTAGGGCAGCCGGAAGCGGTGCCGGCAGGGGAATATGCGCGCCAGTCGCTGACGGCTACCGGTGTATGGGAGCAGCTGGACGGAAAGCTGGTGTTCGTCAAAGACGTCCGGCAGGTGCTGTCGTATGTCGAAACGGGGAATGCCGAAGCCGGTTTGGTATACCGGACGGATGCGCTGACTTCTGACAAAGTGGACATCGCGGCTCCTGTCGAAGAGTCGTCCCACGAGCCGATTTTGTATCCGGCTGGCGTGATTAAAGATGCGGCCCATGAGTCCGAGGCGGATGCGTTTCTCGAATATCTTGAATCGGAAGCGGCAATCAAAATATTCGAGGGTTATGGATTCAAACGTCCGTGACTCCTCGAACAGCACGGCAATGATGCTATGAGCAGCACAGCTAGCGGCATGGCAGGCGGCACGTGCAACGGGACATAGCGAGAGACATAGTAAGGGATATAGAGAGTGATATAAATAAGGAAATATGGGCAAGGACCTAGTGAGAGATATAATAAGGGATATAGGATATAGCAAGGGATATAGGATGGGTCACATTAACGGACATAGTGAATGACTTGATGAATGACTTGATGAATGACAAGGCGGGGGGCACGCAGGGTGACCTGGCGAAAAAAAGGACGGACAGGCAGGTGACGGCATGGATGTGAACTGGAGCGAGTGGCTGGCGCCTGTATGGTTGTCCGTCAAAATCGCCGTGATTGCCAGCGTGCTGGCTTTTGCCCTGGCGGTCGCCGCCGCCAGGACGATGTCGCGTCGCCCGTTCCGCGGGCAAACCGCGGTTGAGACGGTGCTGCTGCTGCCCTTGGTCCTGCCGCCAACGGTGGTCGGCTTTTTGCTGCTGCTTGCACTGGGGCGGAACAGCTGGATCGGCAGGCTGTATGAATGGCTGACCTCGGACACGATTTTGTTTACCTGGGTTGCCGGAGTGATCGCGGCGGCGGTGGTGGCTTTTCCGCTGATGTACCGGACGGTTAAAGCCGGATTTGACGGTGTGGAACGCGAGCTGGAGGATGCGGCACGGGCCCAAGGGGCCGGCGAGTGGCAGGTGCTCCGGTATGTGACGCTGCCGCTGGCATCCCGTTCCCTGAGCGCCGGGTATGTGCTTGGCTTCGCCAGAGCGCTTGGCGAATTTGGAGCGACCATCATGGTCGCGGGGAATATCCCCGGCCGGACCCAGACCATTCCCACAGCCATCTATGTCGCCGTGGACGGCGGCGATATGACGCTGGCTTGGCTGTGGGTCGCTTCGATCATGGGGATTTCGTTCCTTATGCTGATGTTCGTGAACCGCCGGACATAAAACGAGCGGCTAAAAGCCCGCTTGTGCCTTAATGGCACGGGCGGGCTTTTTGGTGGTGTAGGGGATGGCAAGTGTACAATTCAGTTGGCTAGTCTAGTTGGTTTGCGCGATCTTACAGAAACATTCATACAGGGAACAAGGGGGAATTCAAGTTGTTTCTTCTCAAAAAAATAAGTACTCCTCGAATTCATTATGCAGCTCCGCTGCCGGGCGCTCCAAAATAGAAAGTCCGATCTTGGCAAAGACCAAGAGTACACGAAAATGTGAGGAAAAGGTGCTAGGGGCCAAATGTAATAAGTCGCCTGTTGATACGAAACGCACAATAATTGCTGTACGTATCAGTTATAAAAAGGAAAAGGGGTAGGGTAATTATGGAAAGCAGTAGTCCAATCGATTTGTTAAGAAAAGAGGAAAAGGTGTTTCAAGCATTCAGTAAATTAAGAGCAGTCCCTCTTAGAAACAGAAAGACCGATATTGTTATTAATATTTTTATTATTATATCAATTTGCATATTCCTGTCCCTTTTGTTTTATTTCACGGGAGTGTTTAATTCAGCCATTACAAGTATAATTATTTACTCTTCCATTGCGCTTCTCTTTGTTGGTATCAAGGTGTATGACAAGTTCGAGATCGAATCAATAAAGAAAAAATTTGAAGAAGAATCATCGTTCAAACTAAAAAGAGGGTTTCTTGTAACTGATAAACGTCCTTTCTATTTACCATACATCGCAATGAGACTAAATGATGAAGTGGATTTCAAACTCTTGCCTGATCTTGATTATTTTATAGAATCATTTTCTAAAAGGGCTAATAAAAGAAATAATAATTGGGCGTTTATTACGATAGCAAGTGTATTCTTGTTAACCTTATGGAGCGAAACCATTGGTGCGATTTTGGGAAAGCAAAATAATGTGGTGGAGATTATTTTTGTCGCCGTTATTACTTTAGGTATCTCAATAATTGCTGCAGTTATAGCTTATTTCTATAGAAAAGTTTTTGAAAAGGTAATTCTGAAAGAATATGATGATTACGACTTACTGGTAGATGTACTTGGTGTTATAAAGAAGACACTTAAAGAAGACTGATAGAAAATCGTCCCGATGAAGAAATGTTTTTTCATTTAGTATGTGTTTTAATAATTGTTATAGATAATCTCGATACCGGAAGGAACTTTAACGTGCCCGTTAACTCGCCCAGTAGCAAGTGTTACTACAATGCTTGAAGACTAAATAGTTATGTAACGAGAAACCAAAGGAGTAAATGGTACAGCGACTGAATTATATGTGACACCATAACCTAAAATCGCTATCAAAACAAACTGGCGATCTGTCTCCGGTAGAATACTTGGAACATGTCGCCGCATAAAATCCTCCTTTTTCAGATGCCGTGAAACCCTACCATCCTAAAGCCCAAGCGACCGGCTATGCCGTTCTATTAGGCTTTTGTTGATCTGACGCTTAGCAACCTATGATACTAGAGGAATGAAAAAGGCAAAGGTGAAGCGAACTGGAAGCCTTTTGACTTATGACGGAAGCCGAGGCCGTTGTCCTTTGCCGCCCATAGTCCAACTTGTTAGGGCACTTAGGAGTTATAAAGATTTGCCAACTGATGCTTTCCTTTCTAAAAGACAAGTTCCATTCCTCCAGAACAGGGATTTAGAGCGAAGCTTGCGGTAAAACTCCACTTAAATGCAGCGCCCTATCCGGTTAAGGCATCGGAAGAGCTCCTCTCACTCGCTTTCATACAAAATCTCCCCGGTCCGGCTGAGGTCATGGCCGTGCATTGATCCCAGCTCGCTGCGGAAAGCTGTTGAACGCAGGACGTCCAGCACAGCAGCGACCCAGCGCTCATGTTCGGGCTTCTTCAGCATGACCAGGTCGTACCGTTCCTGGATCAGAGGGATAAATTCGACGCCGTCGATGATTCGCGCCGCTTTTTCCGTGCCGACACCGACATCGGCGTCGCCCCGGGACACGCTGCCTGCTACGGCCAGATGGCTGTACTCCTCCCGGCTGTAACCGGGAAGACCGCTAACGGGAATACCGTGCAGCCGCAGCTGCTCATCAAGCAGCACCCTGGCGCCCGAGCCCCGTTCCCGGTTGACAAGCCGGGCGCGGCCTCCGGCCAGATCAGACCAGGAGCGGATGTTCAGCGGATTGCCTGTGCGGACATACAGCCCGGCGCTGCGGGACAGCAAGTTTACAACCAGATAGGGAAAACCGACAAGCAGCCGCCGGATATAAGGGAGATTATAATCCCCGGTATCTCCGTCCAGCAGATGGGTGCTGACGATATCCGATTCCCCCCGGTACATGGCGATCAGGCTGTCCAGGCTGCCGGCATACGAGCGGAGCGGGCGGGAAGCGGGCAGTCTGGCCTCCAGATGGGTGGCCAGGAGGTCCAGCGACAGATCCTGCCCGGTGATGACCAGATTCCGCACCGGCTGTTTGTCCGCCGGGGTGTGAGCTTTGGCAGGTTGCGGCGCTTCATACCGTCCTGCAGGCGTTTCGGCCGGCGGCTCTCCGCCAGTAAAAGACTCCGGGCGGTGCAGTGCGCTCGGTTCAATGAAGGACGCCGGTGCATGCCGGCCGCCTTCCGCCGAAGGCGCTGCGCTTTCGGCCGAGCGTTCCGCTTGAACAGCGCTGCGCGAAGCACGCTTATACGCCTCCAGATCGGAAGCGTCGACACGCATCTGTCTGCCGACACGGTAGGAGGGCAGCTCTCCTTTTTTGATCAGATCGTAGACCTTCAGCTTTGATATCTTCAGCAGTTGGGCGAGTTCCTCAACGGTATATGATGTTTCGCCGTTCATGGGCGGGTTCCTCCGGATCGGCGGGCACTGCGCCCGCAGGTTCTGTATCTAGTGAAAGACTACCTTAATTAACGGACTCCCGCAAGCCGTTAAGATCCGCCGCTAAACCTTTGCTGCAGGTTGTGTTCCTCTTTTATTGATTAGCGTCTGTACGCAAACTTACTTCAGCAATAACCTCATCGAAAACGCCAAAAAAAGTCTTGAACTTGCTCGCTGTCTTGTCATAGCGGGCTGCCAAGCGCCGATAACTTTTCATTTTATTAAAAAGCATTCGATAAAATGCCGTTCTCTATAAGTATCATAGTCGTAAACTCGTTTCTTTCGCCGGTTTCGCTTGCCCGGAATGAATGGGAGAGCGTGTGACTGTCCAGGTGTGAATTCAAAGCGTAGCGGGTTTCCCAGTCCATCGACCACGGCATGAACTTGGTCGTTAATTCGCCTCGGGAACGTCCGGTCGCTTGCTTGCTTTGCCCCCTTTTGCGCCGACCCCATACGGATGGACTCGGACTATGGTTTGTATCCATCATCCTCTGCTCAAAGTCGGGTTCAATGGTAACCTAAGTCCGGCTCAATGGTAACGTGCTTCAGGATCTCATCCCAGATTCCCGCCTTTTGCAGCCGCCAGAGAAAGTAGGGGGA
>NZ_JBHOFD010000031.1:0-89918 GCF_046543445.1 Paenibacillus nanchangensis | reverse complement strand
AATTCCCTCCATTCATCGTTCATAAGCTGTCCTTTGCTATAATAGGGTGTCTCTAGATTGTACCCGAACATCCTAAACTGATCACCAATAAACAACTCTTCTTCGTTGGTGTTTTTTACTGCAAATGCTATAGGACTATAGGGAACCTTATGTGCTTTTGAGGAGGCGTTCAACTGCTTCAGTGTATTTAAAAATTCTTTGTAGGTAGGGTAAGTGGGTAACAAATCAACACCTAAATCTTTGAAGATTTTATCGTTCTGTAACACAAAATACATGGTTTTAATCACCGGAGAAATGTAATATATTTTCCCGTGTCCACCTTTAATGCTGCTTTTGAGCACACCTTTATGTAAACTATCCTTATTTTCAATTTTATCCGTTATATCAAGGAGTAAGTCATCCTCCACAAGAGGGGCTATTTTATTGGGAGTCAGCCCTATAATTAAATCAACCTCCCCATTCTTCACTTTTTTATACGTATTATCAATTATCATTTGCTCTGTAAGAGTACCGTTTTCAGAAGCCGGATAAAGTTCCACCAAGTTAATGGAGATGTCAAATTTATTCTCTAGTTCACTTTTGAATTGGGAGTAGTTGTAAGCTGTATTCCCGCTTTCCGGCACACCAATAGAGATTACTATTTTTTCTTTATTACCATGCGCTTGTGAAAGTAGATAGAACAATAAAAACAATGCCGATAGTAGAAGAAATACGATTATATATAATGACTTTTTTGCTTTCAAAGTGATCATATTTTAGGCAGTCCTTTCTCAAGCGTATTGATGTATGGAGGAAAGGTTGAAAAAGAAAAACATCTGCAGATCCTATATTGGTGTTTAGACACAATAAGGATGCGGCAGATGTCTCTTAAACAGTAGAAATTATTAGAGACTAGTAATTAAAAACGCCTGATGCGGAAGTTTTATGCCCGGTGAAGTTACCCAGATAGGCATTGACTGCCGTGTTTTTTTGTACTTTAGTTGTAAGAACGACACTGGCGGAACTTTGTATTCCGGAGAGATTTTTACCGGCCAAAACACTGCCGTTATTAGCGTCCAAAGTTTGGTATGTAACCTGTACGCTTTCTCCGGGATTTACATTTTGTTGGTAAACACTGCTGAATTCAGCATAGCCTTTGGAGTTCAGAGAGAAAATTGTTGGTTTCGACCCGCCTACGTAGACGCCAGTAGTGAATCCCGGACTGCTATAGGATTGTGTAGAGAGGGTAGTGAAATTTCCATTAACAACAGCTTTTTCGACCTTTGCTCCTGACGAAGCCAGCACGTCTATCCCATCAGCTAGTGGAAATCCGGGTCCAGGAGAATACAATCCTACCGTACTGTCAGCAGGTGTAGGAGCAGGCGAAGCTAGTGCACTTCCCGAAAATGAGGCCACTAAACAGGTGGATAACAATAAAGTGTAGATTTTACTTTTCATTAAACTTCCTCCTTTTTTTGGGATATTCATATAGTACGCTTACTTGTAAAAAATTACAAGGGAAATTTTGAGAATTATTGTAAGTTGTGTTTTATAATACGCCGTTCATCCGCCAAATATCCAGCCAAGGACATTAAAGAGAATTGCAAAAACAGATAGGACTGCCGATATGGAAACGATAGCAAATAGCTGAGATTTGTTTTTTGGAATCAGAAGCAACAAAAGAACTATCATCACCAAGTAGATTGCCATTAGCCAAGGAATCAGATAGTAATGACGGTGAACAGGCAAGTAAGCATGACGGAGACCGAATCCTTCCGTTATCAATAGGGAGATTGGAAGAGCCGCAATTATATTGGAAAACAAACCTCTACCCCGCGCATACCACATGATATACGCACAGAGAGGCGATACTCCCGCGCAGATTCCCCAAAAAATGATCTCTTTTGTCGGGGTAAAATGAAGAAAATAGATGGTGTAAAGATAATAAACACTTAGCATGGAACCCAAGAAAGCAAAAACTTTAGCAGCCGCCATTTTGGGAGAAGGACTGATAACGGATAAAAGTGTTGCGGTAAATACCCATATCCCAAGACGCCCGCCTAAATCGTCGAAAATGGGGTTTGAATTAGGAGTATCTACTATCTTTGCTAACAGTCCTAATGCTATCCCAATAAGAATGGAAAAAATTACAGATAACGATTTTTGTTTGGCTGTTGATTTCATCAAATGTCTAGTCTCAATTAACTTGTTAAGTATACTCATAGTATCCCTCCGGATTAGAAATACCTGGCGTCATCTATTCCACAACATACCATTAATTAACATTTGTATCAATAAATTCTATCCAAAGAACATCTGCCTCAGCTTGAAAAATAATTAAGCCCCATCGCCTCGCGCACTTCCCCCATCGTCTCCCGGGCCGCAAGCCGGGCCTGCGCCGTACCGGACAGGATGATTTCATCCACCCGCTTGGGATGATTTTGATAAGATATTCTCCGCTCCCGCATTGGTTCCAACAGGTTGTTCAGGCTTGCCGTAACTTTACGTTTGCATTCCATACAGCCGATTTGGCCTTTGCGGCAGCTCTCCCGAATCTCCTCCGCGCCTTCTTTGCGGAAAGCCTGATGATAAGCGTAGATCGGACAGATGTCCGGATGCCCGGGGTCGGTCTTGTGAATACGCGCCGGATCTGTGGGAGCTTTCTTGATTTTTTCTGCCACTTCCTCCGCGGTGGAATCCAGAGCAATGGCGTTTCCGAGGCTTTTGCTCATTTTGTGGTTTCCGTCCAGACCAACGAGCCGGGGGACCTCCCCGACAAGGGGTTCAGGCTCTACCAATACAGGCTGATAGAGCTGATTGAAACGGCGTACGATTTTACGGGTCTGTTCGATATGCGGCAGCTGATCTTCCCCCACCGGAACCAAGGCCGCTTTGCAAAAGGTAATATCCGCCGTTTGGCTGACCGGATACCCAAGGAAGCCGTAATACATATCCTGAAATCCGCGTTCCTGAGCCTCCGCTTTGATCGTCGGATTATGCCGCAGCGCATTGACCGTAACAAACATGGAAAAATAGACGGTTAACTCCGCAATCTCCGGAATCAGGGACTGGACGACAATTGTTGCTTTATCGGGGTCTATGCCTGCTGACAGATAGTCCAGCGCCACATCCCGCAGGTTGTGCCTGATGAGCTCGGGTTGGTCAAAATGGGTGGTCAGCGCCTGAACATCCGCAAGCAGCAAATAAGTTTCATATTGATGCTGCAGTTCTATGCGGTTCTTCAGACTTCCGACATAATGTCCAAGGTGCAGCTTGCCGGTGACCCGGTCTCCTGTTAAAATCCGTTTTTTCATTGAATACCCTCCTGATGATCGAGATCATAAAAATTGGTTTGAAACGGCGCCGCCACCAGCCATCGTCCATGGACATCACCTCCTTAAAAAAATACAAAAAACCCCGTCCGCAAAGGACGGGGTTCCCGTGGTACCACCTTTATGAATCGCCGTAAAGCGATCCGCTCAAAGTACGGCAGGACCAAAAATCCTGCGATACCGCTCTTTTGGTAACGGGGAGAGAAACCCGGCAGCGTCTACTAAGCGTTCAACCCTGCGATTCGGAAGCCCATTCGGCATCAGGCGAGGATCGGTTCACAGCGGCCACCGACTCTCTGGACCCCGTCCCTGACACGTACTTGCTCTTCTTCAACATCGTTCGTGTATTCGTGTTTTCTATAATAATAGGATCCAGTCTTAAAATAAATGAGCTGCACTCAAAAAATTCCGAAGGAGTTCAGCATTTCCCGAAAAGACTTGGCATAACCGGCCGCTCCAAACTGCGACGCCATATGGGCCCGGCCCTGCATCCGGACCGATTGGCGCAGCGCCGGATTGTCCATCAGTTCAAGCGCCGCCGCAGCTCCGCTTTCGGGTGAACCCAGCGGATAAAACTTGCCCGTTCCATCGTGCACAATAAAAGCGCGGACCCCATCCGAATCGGTGCTTACGACAGGGCAGGTGCAGCACAAGGCTTCGGCAACAGCGTACCCAAAGCCTTCGGTGACTGAGGTAGACAGCAGAAGTCCGCCGGAATCGGCAATCCGGGAATAATAGCCAGCCATTTGCGTATTGGGAATGTGAATAAAGACGTTCAGCCGGTCCTGGAGTCCAAGCCGGTGCAGTTCTTGATCAAACGCTGCACGTTCTTCCGCGGCTGCAAGGGAAGGATCGTGGAACATCCATAAATGCAGGTTAGGTTTGCTGCGGCGGAGCAGATGGCATATCTTCAGGTATTCCCGCCAATTTTTGTTGGCCTCCAGACGCCCTACCCAACCCGCCACCGGGTCCTGCGGCCGTTCGCCGGGAATGTAATGAAAGGTCTCCAGGTCGACTAAATTCGGAATGATGTAGCGGTGCAGCCAGGGACAGACCGTTAAAAACAATTGAAACAAATGATCTGTCGGAGGCAGCAGTACGGCGTCCGCGTATGCCTTCAGATAGGAAGATACTGCGGCGATATATTCCGCGGCTTCCTTTTTTGTGCCCAGGCCCTGCACTTCATAAATTAATGTGCCGCCGTATCCAAGCCGCCGCAGCCGCTCCAGCATGGAGTGATCGGAGGTGACAATGATGGCGTCGTAGGCCTGCTGCCGGAGCAGGTCGGCAATCCCGGCGTCTTCGCCTAAAATATGAACCGGAAAGTCCGAAGCGTTCTGATATCCGGCCGCCGGCCGGAGGTAAAGCGCATGCGCTTCGATTCCGTTCCGGTTCAGGTGGCCGCAGCGCAGCCGGTTCAGCGTTTCCACGCCTCCGCTTGGCACAAAAAACGTAAATAATACCTTCATTCGTTCCCCTCCCAAGGGCGCAGCAAGCCCCCACGGGCCCCGCCGGTGCCTGTGGTATAGAATACGCCGGCCCGCCTTCGTTGGTGAACGATCGTGCCAAATCCTTTCAGCATAGACTCTCCTTCGGGATGCCATCCTAATCCTTGTTCCATCAAAAATAACTGGACATTGGAGGTTGGAGCATGCGAACAACGAAGCTCGGCATCTCGTTATCGGCGGCGCTTCTGGCCGGTATGATCGGCCTGACCGGCTGCGGCAACGGGGCGAACGACAACGGCAATGTGCGCACGAATCAGGCGCGCGGCACGCAGGAAGGCCGATTGGGCATGCAATCGGCGAGAGGCGGCGCAGCAAACGGCACTCAGCAAGCGGAACGGCTGGAGCTCAGCCAGGATATCGCCGACCGGATTACCGGCATGACGGAGGTCCGTACGGCCAACGTGCTGCTGAGCGGACGCAGCGCTTATGTTGCGGTGGAACTCGATAACGGGAACGGGAATGCCGGAGTGTCTCCGCGCGGTGTGGGCAGAGGCGATACGCTGAGCGGGACCGGACAAAACCGGTTGAATGGTACGGCGACGAACAACCGCAGCAATTCTACTCCATACGGCTTTGGATACGGGAACCGAAACACAACCGGCGGTACAGCCAACGGCATGAACGCTACAGGCGGCATGCGGCCGGGCGGCACAGCAGGCATGGACGGTGTTGCAGGATATAACGGCGGCGGGATGAATGCGGCCGGCACAGGCATGGGCGGTACCCTGGGCGTAAGAAGCCAGGGCGGTAACGGGATGGGAATGGCCGGCACTGGTGTGCAAGGAACAGGTACCGGAGTACCGGGCAGCGGTGGCGGTGGAATGGGCACCGGCGCAGGAACAGGAGCCGCAGGAACAGGGACTGTAGGAACAGGAACTGCAGGTACGGGAACTACAGGAACAGGAGCTGCAGGTATGGGTGCCCGGACCGGAAGTGCAGCCGGAGCCAGCAACAATGGCCTGACACATCAACTAAAGCAAAAAATCGTCAATGAAGTAAAACGCAACGCGCGGAATGTCGATGCGGTTTATGTCTCCGCCGACCCTGATTTTGTTGCGCATGTTAACGGCTATGCCGACCGGGCCCGCAACGGTTATCCGCTTGAAGGCTTCGTTAACGAATTCCGTACTCTGACAGACCGGATATTCCCGCATAGAATGGGCAATAATAACCGGTAACTAAATTCCTGAAGCCGAACCGGGCAGAACTCCGGCCGGCTGGCAATCCAGCCGACTGGATTCAGCGCTCAGCGAACAAAGCGGCGTTCCCTGCACCTATTCGTGCTGAGAACGCCGCTTTGGCGCGCAATCGCGTAATTCGGTCTAATTCAGTCTTTAAATGGAGACTACCGTACAGGCGGGGGTTACTCCGATATCCGTCTGCCCTCCACACGCACCTCAAGGAGTTCGAGTTCAGGACTAAGGCGCAAAATATCGGCGCGTTTGCCGGCCTCCAGCGTGCCCGTTACCCGCTCAAGTCCAAGGGAAAGGGCAGGGACATAGCTGGCTGCACGGGAAGCCTGCTCCAGCGTGAAGCCTGCCTCCTGTATCAGGAAGCGAAAGCCGCGTATCATCGTCAGCGTGCTTCCGGCCAGCGCATCCGGGTTATCCCGGAGTGTCGCAACGCCGCTGCGGACGGCAACGGGGAGGTCGCCAAGCATGTATTCGCCGTCGCCAAGTCCTGCGGCCGACATCGCATCCGTGATGAGCAGCAGGTTGTCCGCATCTTTGAGCCGGGCGGCAAGGCCGATAGCTGCCGGGTGGACATGGATGCCATCTGCGATAATTTCAGCCCGGATCCGCCGGTCCGACAGCACCGCGCCCGCGGTGCCGGGCTTCCGGTGATGCAGGGGCGTCATCGCGTTGAACAGATGCACCGCCTGGTTCAGACCGGCTTCGGCCGCGGCGATCACTTGCTCGTACGAGGCATCGGTGTGGCCCAGCGCAGCGGTAATGCTCCGTCTGCGCAGCCAGGTTATCGCTTCAAGCGCGCCATCGGTCTCCGGCGCAAGCGTCACCTGCCGGATCAAGCCGGGATAACGCTGCTCCCATTCCTCAAGCCATGCGATGTCCGGCGGCACGATGTGGCCGGGATTTTGGGCGCCCGGCCATTTGGGACTAATAAACGGTCCTTCCAGGTGTACTCCGGCAATGGCAGCGTACGGCATCGGTCTGGACCGGAAATGGTCAATCTCTTCCAGCACCCGGTCGATCGCTTCTTTGGTGGCGGTCATCGTTGTGGCCAGCAGCGTGGTTGTCCCGTTGGCACAGTGAAACCGTGTTACTGCCTCCAGCCCTTCCCGGTCACACAGCATAAAATCATAACCGACTCCGCCGTGAACGTGTACATCGATAAACCCCGGAACGAGCAGGCTGTTAATATCTGCATGATCCGAAGACCAGCCGGCATAGGCGGCTGGCAGCCATTTTGCTGCCCCTGCGTAATGGATTAATCCATCCGAGACAGCCAGCACACCTTCCTCAATAAGCCCTGCAGGAGTCAAAACATTGCCGTAGAGCAGTTCTCCCGGTGTTGTTAATTCAGCCATTTGCCCGCTCCTTCATCCAGCAGCACGACGACATTCGGGTGACTCTGCAGCAGGGAGGCCGGGCACTGCGTCGTGATCGGCCCTTTGAGCGCGCATTTCACCGCTTCGGCTTTGTCTTCACCGCGTACCACAAGCACGATTTGCCGGGCTTTCAGAATACTGGCAACACCCATCGTAACCGCCTGGCGCGGAACCTGATCAATCGAGTCAAAAAAGCGGGCGTTTGCCTGACGCGTCGTCTCGAACAAATCCATCACATGCGTGCCGCTGCTGAGGCTGGCGTCCGGCTCGTTGAAGCCGATATGCCCGTTATGGCCGATACCGAGCAGCTGCAGGTCCACCGGGCCTTCTTCCTCAAGCAGCCTGTCGTAGCGCCGGCATTCCGCTTCCAGATCCGGCGCGTTGCCGTCAGGCACGTAGGTTCTGGCCAGGTCGATGTCGACGTGGCTGAACAGATGCTCGTTCATAAAGCTCCGGTAGCTCTGCGGATGATCCACAGGCAGTCCTACGTATTCGTCCAGATTAAAGGTGGTTGCTTTGGCGAAGCTGACCAGCCCTTTGCGGTGCATTTCAACAAGCTTTGCGTATACGCCCACAGGCGAACTTCCCGTAGCAAGACCAAGCACGGCTTTGGGTTTGCTCTGCAGAAGACTGGCAATCAGATTGGCGCCGGTTTGTACGAAATCCTCTTCGCTATTAAACTTTAAAATGTTCATTTTCCTGCTCCTCCCCGAAGGTGACGGTATTGTTGGACATTTTGATAGGACTGCTCAAGTCTGGGGATGAACTCCCCGAAACGGCTGCTGACCATGCCGGTGAACAAAATATCGATAATATGCAGCTGCGCGATCCGCGAAGCCATGTCCCCCCGCCGCATTCCGCGCTCCAAAGAAGACGAGAACAGCGGAATATCCGCCATGGAAGCCAAAGTGCTGTTCCCAAAAGAAGTAAGGCTGATCGTAGCGGCGCCCGCGGAACCAGCACAGCTTAAGGCGTCAATTGTCTCGGGCGTCTCCCCCGAATACGAAATGGCAAAAGCGACGTCGCCTTCCCCCAGCGAGGAAGCTGAAGTGATCTGCATATGCGGATCGGCAAAAGCGGTGCAGTTCACGCCGATGCGGATCAGCTTCTGATAAAAATCCTGCGCGACGATAGAGGAGGTGGCCATGCCATACAGATCGATCCGCCGGGCGCTGCACAGCAGTTCAACTCCCTGCTCCAGCCGTCCAAAATCAAGCAGCGAGGTCGTGTCGCGGATGGAGGCGACATGGTTGGCCTGCATGGCCTCCACGATAACGGCCAGCGGATTACCGGCGACGATATCCTGGTAGGAGGAATGCCCGGCCTGTTCGGTATTTTCTCCGGCCTGGGCAAGTTCGGCTGCCAGCTTCAGCTTCAGATCGGGATACCCGCGGAAATGCAGCTGCTTGCAGAACCGGGTGACGGCGGCGGGGCTGGTGCCGCACCGTTCGGCCAGCTCTGTAATACCAAGGCGTGTTACTTCGCCGGGGGCCTGCAATATATGCTCGGCCAGTTTGCGTTCATTGCGGGACAGCTTATCCAGCTCCCGCTCCAGCATGGAAAGTATTGTGGACATAACGAAGCCACCTAAAAATTATTTTCTTAATATCTTAAGTAAATACGGAAATTATTTTCACACTAAGCATATCCAAAACTCCAATACTTTACAAGCGCTTCGGCATAAAATTTACACAAAGAAAACACTAATTTTTGCTTGCCCGATCGATAAAGCATGTGGTATATTTTAGGCGTTAAGTTAAACGTTTAGATTTTAGCCGCCAGCATGGCATGAAATGGGAGACGGGTTATGGGAAGAATCAGCATTAAGGATATAGCAGCCAAGGCCAACGTTTCCATCGCCACCGTTTCATATGTGCTGAACGGCACGCGCAACGTCAGACCCGCCACCATGCAGCGGGTTCAGGCAGCCATCGAGGAGCTGAACTATAAGCCCAACGATATCGCCAAGAGCCTCAAGCTGCAGCGGACGAACACGATCGGCGTGATTGCGGAAGACGTCACGGTTTTTAACACCCCGGAAATTATCGACGGCATTAACGATTTTGGAGACCGGCATGATCTCCACATTTTGCTGACGAACCTGCGGCTCGACAAACGGATCGGCCGGTCATTCGGCCAAGTGGACCGCTACCGGAAATATGCGAACAGCGCTGTGTCAGATCTGCTCAGCAAGCAGGTGGACGGAATTATCTACATCGGCATCCATACCCGTGATCTGACCGGACTGATCAATCCGGAGGGCCGGCCGATCGTCTATACCTACGCTTACGCAGAGGATGAAGTTGCCATCCAGTATAATGATGAACAGGCCTCGTTTGAGGCGGTATCCTACCTGATCGGCAAGGGCCACCGCCGGATTGCCGTGATCAGCGGCCTGATGGATTCCGTGAACTCCCGCCGCCGGCTGGACGGTTATCACCGCGCTTTAGCCCACTACAATCTCCCAATCCGCGAAGAATATATCACGATGGGCGATTGGGAGAAGCAGTCCGGCTGTGAACTGACCCGGCAGCTTCTGTCGCTGCCCGAACCGCCGACCGCGATTCTGGCGATGAATGACGTAATGGCCGTCGGGGTGCTGCAGGCTGCGGACGAACAGGGCGTGCGGATACCGGATCAGCTGTCCGTAGTGGGGTTTGACAACCGCGAGTTCAGCGATTATTTGCGGCCCCGGATCACCACGATGAATCTTCCGCTGCATGAAATGGGGTACCGGGCGATTGAAGTGCTGTATCGCACGATCAACGGGAAGGAAGCGGAAGCTTTTGATATGCCGGTCTGCCGGCTGATTGAACGCGATTCCGTCGCCGCGCCGCCAGGGCATTGACGCCCGGCGGAGTTGGGCCGGATGTGCTCGGTCCGCATGGCTGCGAGCAGCACGACTTCGAGCGGCATGGCTTCGGTTGGCATGGCTTCGAGCGGCCGGGCTTCGAGCAGCCTAACTACGAGATCTAGCTTTGAGCGGTCCACCTTCGGTCAGCATGGCTGCGGGCAGGACCCTTCGAGTAGCCGGCTACGAGCGGCCCGGCATCAGTCAATGTGACTTTGGACAGCACGCCTTCGAGCAACAGAAGCCATTTGATTCAGGGACAAAACTCCTGATCGACAGGTTATAGAGTGGGCTAGAGTCTGTACGCAAACTTATTTTAGCCATAACCTCATCGAAATCAACGTCAAAAAAGCCTTGAATATGCTGGCTGTCTTTTTCATAGTCTGATCGTTTGCTTGCTTTGCCCGCCTTTGCGCCGGCCCCATGCTGATGGACTCGGACTATGGTGGTTTCCATCATCATCTGCTCAAAATCGGGTTCAATGGTAACATGTTTCAGGATTTCACCCCAGATTCCTGCCTTTGGTAGCCGCCAGAGAAAGTATGGGTACAAGTTTACGGACTCAGGATACCTTATTTGTTGTTTATTCAATGTTTTGGCAAAGTGACGGACTCAGATGCGCTTATTTACGCGGAGAATCCATAGTTTGTCTGTTTTCGGTACGCATAACGGATCTGGAGTCCGCATAGGCATACCAAAGCCCAAGAATTTCAGAAATAACGTCTGCTGGGTCCGGAAAGACTTCTGTATCGCGTGCTGTGTTAATCCGCTGGGGGTGTGTCACAGGAGAGGATTCGTAGATCGATCTGACAATAAATAGGTGTAGCTCCAGGGTTGATAGCATTTCGTAACCCATTACGAAATCGTTTGACCGACCCTTATTTCCTTAATTGACAGTTTGCGTACACACTCTAGAGCAAAAATATATTTTTTTAGCCGATTTGTTAAACGTTTAAATCATTGACGGATTTGTGAAGGAGAGAAATTATGTTTACACTGAGCAATGGCCGGTTCCAGCTCCGGTTCACGGAACGGGGAGCGCTGCGTTCCTTGATTCTTGAAGAAGATCCATACCGGATGAATTGGGTGATTGATCCCGAATATCTGCGGGAAGCCGGATACGAAGAGGAAACGGAGAAGCTGTTCGGCGAGTGGGAAATGAGTGTTGACGGGCGAAACATTTGCAGTAAAGAGCTGCAGCCGCAAATTGTTTTTGAAGAGCACTCGGCCGAAATCATATATAAGGCCTATCCTGCGGTGCTGCGGCTTCGGTACGAATTAAAGGCAAACAGCTTGACATGGAAGGTCGAATGCAGCAATGATTCTGGTAAGCGGATTCAGATAAGCGGGCTGCACTTCTGGTTTTCCCTTGCTTATATTATGTTCCGCGACCCCGACGTGCTGCGGAATATGCGGCATTCCTGTGCGGTCTTTCCGCACCTTGGCGGAGATTTTGCCAAATTTGCCGCCATCCGGCGCAGCAATGAAGCCCCGCACCTGGCCGTGTTCGCAACAGGCGGAAGACCTGCGGCAGTAGGCACGTACTGCCGATATTGGAACCGCTTTCTAGAACAGGTGTCTCCTTCTTTGGACGGCATGCTGTTTCATCGCTTGTCTTTGATCGAAGACGGGGGCACGATACGGGAGTCGGCGGCGGCCGATTGGATTTATGGGAACGCTTACGCGGCGCTGGCGTTAGAACCCGGGGAGCACGCTGCATGGTCGTTTGCGTTTGAGCCTTGCGTTGACCGGGAGAGCTTTTACCGGCAGGCCGCAAGCTACGGGCATCCCAAGTGGCAGTATACGCCGGTGCTCACAGCCGGAGGACGGTTTCAGGCAGAGCTGGAACTGCCTCCAGGCGCGGAGATTGACCGGGTCAGCCTGCTGTCCGCTTCCGGAGAGGATAACGTTTACGAAGAAGACATTCCGTATTCGGAGATTGGCAGCGGCGGGAACCTCCGTTACCGGTTTGATCTGGCCCGGGACGTTCCGGGCGAACACAAGCTGGTGCTTCGGCTAAAAGACGGCAGAGCAGATTCCCTGGTCTGGAACGTGCTCGAACGAACCGACCGGCTGCTGGAGGAACGGGCCCGGTGGCTCATCCAACACAGCTACGGCGGCGGCCAAGGGACAGACCGGCCATATGCTTTCCGTCCGCTGTCCAACCAGGGCGAATCGCTGGGCAAACTGACTTTTTTGCTGATGAAAAATAGTCTGACGCATCCCGACCCTAAACAGGTCGCAAGCGTAGAAACCTCCGCTGTGCTGGACATGAAAACCCACTGGTTCGAAGACGGCGATTTCCGCCGGCCGAGGGCGGTGTACGGCTCGTTTTACCGTATTTTCGATCTGGATTATATCGCCCATGTTTATTATTTGCTGTCCCGAATGGACGCCGGGCTGCTGAAACATCATTCCCCCCGAACCTACCTGGCTTGGGCGGCGGAGGTGCTTTGTCTCCGGTTTGATCCGGACTGCCACACCAGACAACGGGAGAAGGATGAAACACGGCTGAACGGGGTGTTCATTTTTTACATAAAAGAACTGCTGGAAGACCTTCAGCGTCAAGGACTTGCGGAATGGCATGACCGCCTGGCGGCATTATGGAACCAATTCGGCGAAGAGCTTGAACAGACGGCGCGGGGGTATCAGGGGGCGGTTACCGAGCATTTTTATGACAATGCGGGTTTTGGTCCGACCTGTGTGGCCCTGCTGCTTCAAGACAAAACGAGGGAGGCCGCCAAATACGGCCAGCTGATTCTGGCCAACATCGGGTTCAGCAACGATTACCGCGCCCAAAACCCTGACCGCTGGTGGGAAGCGTTATCCTATATGATTCATTCGCTGTGGGGCGGCCTTGTGTCTTCGTCGGCGCTGATTGCATACGAGCATCTGGGCGATCCGGAGTATCTGGAAGCCGCATACCGGTCCGGCATGGCGGTATTCAACGGCTACGATTGGAACGTGCGCTCCACTCCGCGGAAGCTGCTTCCCGGCGAGGCGGCGTCCACCTACGGGGTGTATGCCCCGAACTTGAATATGCCGGTTTTGTCGCATAACCGGTTTGGTCAATCGGTGTTTGCCTCTTCGGACGACCCGCTGTTTTCGGCCCTGTTTTCCGGAGTCAGCGGCGAAGATTGGGATATGGGCGAAGAACTGACCGCTTATTTGAAGGGCTTTGGTACGACGGCTTATTTGTACACGGACCAGGCGGGAGAGCTTCGTTGTGTTAACGGGTTTTTGAAACGGGATAGAGAAGGCATTACGGTGACGAGTTATGCAGCTTATCCGGTCCGCTATGTAATGAAAGAACGCGGTTGGATCTACACGGCGCCTGAAGGCGAAATGATGCGCCAGGTCCGTCTTACCGATGACGGATTCATCCCCTGCAGCCCGGCAGGTGAAGAAGGAGACGTAACGGTTTTAAGTTAAACGTTTAAAACGTTTGACCTAAAATAGATCATCCGGTCAGTCACAAGAACATACGGCTTTTTAATCTTACAAAGCAAGGGGACGATGTCATGAAATTGGGTAAACGCGCTTGGAGGGGATCGCTGGCCGCTCTGCTGCTGTGCACCGCGTTGGCAGGCTGCTCGGGAAATACCAACAAAGCGAACAGTCAGGCCGATGGAGCTTCCGCCACCCAGACCGCGACCGCCGGAGCACAGGATTCTTCGCAAAAAGACGTGACACTCGAGCTGCTGTACTGGGGCGACGACGCGCAGAAAAAGCTGGTTGAAGCGGCCGTTGAGCGCTATACCGCCGATACCGGCGTCAAAATCAACGCGCAGGTGCTTCCCGCTGACGGAACGTTTGATACGTTCATCCAGACCCGGCTGGAATCCGGAGAGCTGCCGGATATCAGCTACATGGGCGAAGCCGATATCCAGAAATACAATGAGATGGGGATTTTGGCCGATATCGGCGATCTGATGGACAGCGGCAAAATTCCGCCGAAGCTGGACGCCATCACCATTCATTCGCCTGAACAAAAAGTGATCGGCGTCGGCCTGTCCAACCAGCTGGAGCTGATGTTCTACAGCAAATCCAAGTTCGACGCCGCTGGCATTGCTTATCCTCCAACGAAGGTGGAGGAGGCGTGGGACTGGGACACTTTTGTAGCCAATGCCAAAAAGCTGACGACCGACACCAAAGGCCGCACCGCGGCTGACCCGGCGTTCGATCCGGCGATGGTTGAGAACTACGGCGTGGGCATGACCGCCGGCCGCGAATTCCATCACTTCTGGGCGGCTGCCGCAAACGGCGGCGGCATCGTCTCCCCGGACGGCAAAGAATTCCTGTGGGATAGCTCCAAATCGGTAGAGGGCATCCAGAAGCTGGCCGATCTCGCCAACAAAGATAAAGTGGCCTCCAGCTTCAACTATACCTGGAATACCGGCATCGGTTCGGCGGTCGATGCCCTGAGCGGCGGGTACGCGATGGTTATCAGCGGATCCTGGGATCTGGCGAACATCAAGGGGAACGAAGACATCGGCGTGGGCGTGCTGCCGAAGATGGAACGCGCCGTCACGATGAACGCGGGCGCTCCGCTGGTCGTTTACAATACATCCAAGCATATTGAGGAAGCCAAGGATTTTTACGCTTATATGGTGAATCCGGACAACGCGCTTGATCTGCTGAAAAGCGGAGCCTGGCTCCCGAACCAATCCGACTGGTACACGGACCCGGCGCTGATTGACAAATGGACGGGCGACCTCCCGCCAAGCGCCAAAGAAACCATCCTCAGCTACTCGACGGCGAAAGACGCCATCGTCCAGTGGCCGGCCTATTATGTACCCGCTTACATCAAAATGAACACCGAATACGAAAAGGTCATCGACCCCGGCCTTGCCGGTAAAAAGAGCATCAAGGAAATCTACGATTCCGTGATGCCAACGATTAAAAAAGTGTGGGAAACCGGGAAGGTGTCTTAGTTCGAGCAGAGTAGGCGCTGTGCGGGGTTGCTTTTTGTCAGGAGGCGAGTTCACTCCTTGACGGGAAACACACTTGTCAGGCTTGGCGAAGCCTCCCCCGACGGTTATGGAGGCGCTGGCCGGCCGCAGGCGCGGCTACTTCCTGACGAACCTGGGTCCGGCTCAACCTGGATCTCCTGTTCTATCGGAGTCCGGCAAAGCGGTAGCCGGGAACGAACGGGTTGAGCCTCCTCCATAGCAGGGAAGCGGAGCCGCTGATCCCGGCAGTGCCCCTGTATCAGGGAAGCGAAGCCGCTGAGCACATCTGGGCTGAGCCTTAAAAAATCAGGGGAGCGGAGCGGCGCCGGAGGCTATTTGGAACTGTAGGAGCGGAAGCGTCCGCCTTTGTTTTCGGATTTCCGCCGCCTGGCGCTTCAATCAAAGAAATCCGAAAACAACAGCGGCCGGAAGTCCAAATGAGCCGCAGGTGCAGCGCAGCCGTTTCCTGACGTTCCGGAGTCAGTACGTCCCGGATGCGGCGGAGCCACTCCCTGACCATACGAGGATCAGCACACGTGCCACTCGCGGCGAACCCACTCCCTGACGATCCGCGGGCAGCACGTGCCAGGTGCAGCGCAGCTACTCCCTGATCACAAGGCTCAGCCCCGCAAGTTAACAACAGCTTTGACCACGAGATCAAGCAGACGCGTTAGGCAAGCTTAAAAGAAAGGGCAATGCGAAATGAAACCAGAGAGCAAGGCAGTCGGCATCGATGCCGTGCATGTCAAAAAGCATGCCAAAGGCGTAACCAAAGAGGCGCTGGCCGGATATTTGTTCGCTTCTCCCGCAATCATCGGATTCCTGGTGCTGACGCTGTATCCGATGCTGGCAAGCTTATATTACAGCTTTCATAAAATTACGATCATCGGCGGCGAACAGCTGATGAAGTGGGTCGGTCTGGACAACTTCCGGACCATCTTCACCGATCCGACGTCCGAATTCAAGAAGTCGATCACCGTGACGCTGATCTATTCCTTCATTAATGTGGCGCTTGTCATCAGCTTTTGCCTGATCGTGGCGCTGCTGCTGAACCGGAAGTTCAGAGGCAGAAACCTGCTGCGCGCCGTCTTTTTCCTGCCTTCGGTGATCCCGATGCTGGCGACGACCATCGTCTGGCAGATGCTGCTGCAGAACCAGGCCAAAGGCGGCCTGATCAACTGGGTGCTGCTTCGGCTGGGGGTTGCTCCGGTGGATTTTCTCAATGATCCGATCCAGATTTTCACCACCCTGTTTCTGATGAGCCTCTGGACGTGCGGCGGGACAATTGTGGTCCTGATCGCGACGCTCCAGGATGTGCCCGGCGAGCTGCTCGAAGCAATCGAGATGGACGGCGGCAACGCCTGGCACAAGTTTCTGAAAGTCACGTACCCGACGATCAAGCCGGTGCTCTTTTTTCAGCTGATTATGTGCATGATGACGTCCATTCAAATTTACACCCAAAGCGTGGTCCTGTCCCGAAACGGGGCGCCGGACCGGATGACCTACTTCATCAACGTAATGATTTACGATCATTCCTTTGTGCAGATGGGCATGCGCGGACTCGCGTCCGCTGAAGCCTGGGTGGTATTCCTCATCACACTCGCCATCACTGCGGTGCTCTTTTACTTCCAGGGAGCGCTGAAGCGCGATGACGCGATGGGCGCCAGAAGGAGGGCGAAATAATGGAAGCAACCGCATACGCGCCGTACCGGAGTATGGCCAAAACCAAAAAACGAACCAAAACGGCGCATTTTATCCTGATTGCGATCTCTGTCGTGCTGGCGCTTCTGTTCGCCTTCCCGCTGTACTGGCTGATCCGCGGCGCGTTTGTCAGCCACTCGGAAATTTTGGCCCGGCCCCCGGTCTTTATTCCCGGCGAGCTGAGCATGGATAACTTCCGGCTGGGCCTGGAGCGGATTCAGTTCGCGCGGCAGCTGTGGAATTCGGTTTCCATCGTGGTGCCGTATGTGATCGGAACGGTGCTGACGACCAGCTTCGCCGGATACGCGTTCGCCAAGCTGCGGTTTCCGCTGCGGGGCATGTGGTTTGTCCTGGTTATCAGCACGATGATGCTGCCAAGTGCGGTTACGCTTGTGCCGCAGTATTCCCTGTATACGAGCCTGGGCCTTGCGGGCAAACCTGCGCTGATTATTCCCGCTTTTTTCTGTGCCGGGGGGAACGCCTACTTTGTTTTCCTGCTGCGCCAGTTTTTTATGACCATCCCCGATGAGCTGCTGGAGGCGGCTAAAATCGACGGAGCGGGATTTTTCCGGATTTACGCGCGCATCATGCTGCCGCTGATCCGTCCGGCAATGATCGTTGTTGCGCTGTTCAGCTTCATTAACTGCTGGAACGAGTTTTTTTATACCATGATCTATCTGAAACAAGAGGCGGACTATACCCTCCCGATGGGGCTGTATATCGTCAACGGTATGCGGATTCCCAACTACGAGCAGGTGATGGCTCTCGCCTTGTTGGTTACAACGCCCTGTCTGCTGTTCTTCTTTATCGGCAACAAGTATTTTGTTGAAGGGATTGCCTTAACCGGAATAAAAGGCTAAAGGAGAGGATCAATCAATGCGTAACCGGTCAGTATGGAAAAAAGCGGGGATACTCGCGCTGGGGACGGCCCTGGCGCTGAACACGGGGCTGGTGCCCCTGCCGGCGGCTCATGCCAACTACACGACGGGGTTTGAACACCCCGGCGTGGGCCACGATCACGGGGAAGCCCAGTGGAAGGACAATCAGATTCCTGGAGAAGGCGTGGATTTCAGCAGTGTTACGGTCAGCCGGATGATGGAGGCGATTGAGGCGTTTGATTTTGACAAATTCGCCAAAGATCATGCCGACCTCCCCTGGATCGATTCGCTGCTCGTGAATGAGGGTATCATCCCCGACGACATTAACGACGAGGGCAGCGCCAACACACTGTTCAGCCGGGGCAGCGCGCTCTACATGAAAACCCAGGATAACAGCAAACTCGGGTTCGTCGGGACCGTGCATTATGCGGACACGCTGAACCAGAATTCGATGTTCGAGATCACCCTCTCCAGCGGAGCCGTGGCGGAGAACAAGTCCGAACGCAAAAACTACCCCAGCCATCAGAGCCAGATGTATACCAGCGGCGGACTCCAGTTGTCGCAAAAAAAATTCATCACCTACGGCAATACCGCCGTATCGCTGCTTGAACTCAATAACCCGACCAATCAGGACATCCGCGTGGATCTGCGCGTGAAGTCGCCGTTTGTCAAGGAGCCGGAGGGCAGCGAGCTGGTCGGACGCCGGGTGGCGGCGCCGCTTATGATTGGCACGGCCGGCATGAAAGTGGTCGAAGCGATGTCCTATGTGGATGTCCGGCTGAGCGGGACCAGGATGACGCCCGACGGCCGAGAGCTGACCCGCACGATCACCATTCCCGCAGGCGGTTCGGCGGAACAGCAGGTCGTAATGGGCTGGCTGGCGGACGAAATCCCGCAGTCGAAAGCGGAATACGAGCAGTACAAAGGCTTTACGGATAACGGCACGGCGTTTGCCGAGCAGGTGCGCGATTATAACGAATGGTGGGCCGACAACATTCCTTATATCGACATTCCGGACGAAAACGTCAAAAAAGTGCTGTATTACCGCTGGTGGTGTAACCGCTTTAATATTTTGGACGCCAATATTCCGGGCAACGACTGGCAGTTCCCGATGAACATGGAAGGAGTGCTTGGCTACAACAACGGCATCACGGTCAGCGTTCCATGGGCTTTGCAGGACCTCAAGTGGCTGCGCGATCCAAGTTACGCCTACGGCACCTGGCTCGCCCAAGGCGAATATTCCGAAAACAAAAACTATAAAAATAACCCCGGCCGGCCCAACATCTGGACCTGGGATATGATGCAGAACTCCTCGCAGGTTGGCTGGGAAGCTTACAAAATTTACGGCGGCGGCCAGGAAGTTCTGCAGAAATTTGCGGATATTTCGGCGAACGACGTAAAAGGCACGCTGAATCATTTTAAGGGAACCAATCCGAATCTGGTCTATTACAATCACGGGCCGATTACGGGCAACGACGGCGATACGGTCTCCATGCACTGGAACGGCGGCGGAAACTATGCCCGCCTAGACGGTTCTTCAACAACCTATGCGAACGCGATTGCCACGGCGGAAATGTACGATAAGCTGGGCAATACGGCTGGGGCTGACCAAATGCGCAAAATTGCCGGCCAAATTCGTCAGTCGATTCTGGATGAGATGTGGTTCGACAAACCGGATTTTGACAACGATGTAAAAGCCGATACCAACGGCGCGGGCAGCTTCCTGCACAAAAAGGTTGTAAACGGCGCGGATCAGTACGTACCGTGGCGAGACAACAACATGTTTGTCTTTAACTTCGGCGTTGTGCCGGTCAAAGGTGAAGCGGGGTATCAGGACAAATATCTGACCCAGCTTAAAGATTATGGCGATCCCGACTACTATCCGATTTTTCCGTTTTTTACGGCGGATCAGCACAGTATTATGAAGCGCGTTGAAGACTATGTGAACGGCAAAACGGATGCCTACGGCACCGACCAGTTCGCGTGGTGCAACTTCGGAAACTACATTAACACCATCCGGGCGTCGCTGCGGCATTATCCGGTGGAGAACATCGATCCTTCGGTGTACAAAAAACTGTTCGACTGGGGCGCTTGGCTGCATACGGTGGAACCGGGCAACACGGACCATCTGGACTCCAACGAGTTTTTCTGGCTGGAGGATTATTTCTTCGGCACAAACTGGTCGCCGGAGAATCCGCCGAACCCGAGCGGCGATATGGTGCGCGCCTGGATTCACCACGATACGCTTGGCATGATGAACTACACGGTCATGGAGGACATCGCCGGTCTCCAGCCGCGGACGGACGACAAAATCGAGTTGTGGCCGATCAATATGGCTTATGACCATTTTGCGGTGGATAATATCCGATATCATAACGCCAACCTGTCGATCGTATGGCAGGACCCGGCCAAATACAGCAACCAGCCGCATTATGACGGCATTCCGGCCGGATATTCGCTGTTTATTAACGGCGAGCGCGTGATGACGACAAACGAAATGTCCCATGTGATTTTTGATCCGGCAACGGGCAAGGCAGAACTGCCTGCGGGAGACGTAGAAGGCGCTGTCGGCAGCAATGCCAATACGCAGGTGCTGTTTGAAAAAGGAACCCCGGCAGCGCTGGCTTCCGCCGACGATACGCCGCTTAACGGCAACGAGAAGACGGTTGACCTGTTCAACAAAGCCGGTGTGGATATTGTGCACGACGGCATTAACCTGGCGGCAGAGCCGGGAACAACCATCGAATCCACCTATGTTGCGCAGGGATCGGACATCCGCCTGCTTGCGGACGGTTCAACCATCGCATCTACCGACCATAAAGGCAATACCGCCCTGCTCGGCGGCTCGCCAAATCCGTCCGATACGGTAACGTTTATGTTTGACGGCGTGAAGCGTGTGGACAATGTAAAGGTGTATTTTTACAATGACAGGCTGGAGAACGGCTACGGCACGCCGCAGGCGTTCGGGGTTGAATACCGGGCCGGGGACGGCAGCTGGCAGCCGGTGACCGGGCAATTCCGTTATCCGGACTATGTTGCTTCCAACTATAACAATGTGGAGTTTGAGGCGGTAGAAACGGATGCGATCCGGCTGACCGTTACGCATTCTTCTACCTTCAGTACGGGCATTAAGGAAGTTCAGATTTATGACAACGGCTTGACCGTGACCCCTGCCGACAATAAGGCTCCGAAGGTGCTTGTGGACGGGCCGGTAAAAGTGCAGCAAAACGAGACGCTGAAGCTGATCCCGCACATTACCGATGACGGTCTTCCGGCCGGCAAGCTGACATACCGCTGGGAGAAGGTCAGCGGAGAAGGCGAAGTGGAGACGGTGGCAGACGACCAAGCCGTGTTCCAAGCGGTATTTAAAACGCTGGGCGATTACGTGTATAAGCTTACGGTTAGCGACGGAGACAAAGAAACCACCGTGCTTGTTCCGATCTCCGTTTATGTGGCGACCGCGGAGCTGACCGGGCTGATCCAGCCGTTTGAGGCCAAAGCGGACGGAAGGCTCGTCCGCAATCCAGAAGACTTCACGGAGGAATCCTGGACCAAGCTGCAAAAAGCGATTGCGGATGCCAAAGCGCTGCTTGCAAAAGGCAGCTACACGATGGATGAAATCAATGAGGCGACAATGAGCATGCGTTCGGCCATTTGGGGCCTGCGCTACTTGAATGCGGCGCTGCTGGCCGAATCATCGGCCTCCTACACCTCCCCGTGGGAATCGGTTAAGGCCATCAATGACGGTTACGTTCCGTATACTTCAGGCAACATCAACGATAAAACCCAGGAGACCCAATACGGCAACTGGGGCGGAACCGGTGACCGGTTCTGGCTGGAATATACCTGGAAGGATAAAGTGGAACTCTCCGGCAGCTCCGTCTACTTCTTTGACGATGGAGGCGGCGTGCAGGTTCCCGGAGACTACGATTACGAGTACTGGGATGAAGCGGCAGGCCAATATGTGCCGGTCACCAATTTGAGCGGCAAACCGAAGGAGAAGGATCGGTTCAATAACGCCACCTTCGACAAGATCAGTACAACAAAATTACGGCTGAGCATGACAAAAGGCAGTACCTCCGCCTTCACCGGCGTGAAGGAATGGCGGGTGCTGACAGCCGATCCCGGCGGCATCGGCACGAATCCGGACAGCCACGGACCGATTGTCTCTGTGGAGCCGGTCAAGGTCTCGACAACGGTTGGCGTAATTCCGGCGCTGCCCGCCCAAGTGACTGTGACGTATGAGGACGGCACTAAAGGCGTGGCCGACGTCGTCTGGAATGAAATCCCGCTGAACGAAGTTTCGACCGCGCACAGCTTTACCGTGCTGGGCAAGGTGGCCGGGACGGATCTCGCAGCTAGCGCCCTGATTACGGTTGGCTACGACAAAACCAAACTGAAAACCGCCATCGACAATGCGGCTTTGGTCAACGAAACGAACTATGAAGGCACGCCGGAGCAGTGGACCGCGTTCCGGGAAGCACTGGAGCACGCGAAGTCCGTTTATGCGGATGCAGGCACCACCGAAGGCGATATCAACGATGCTTATCTGCAGCTGCAGGCGGCTTATGCTGCTTTGACTCCGGTGGATGCGCGGGATGCGAGCATCAGCGGTATTTCCGTACCGGGCGGAAGCGTGGATTCGCTGGCAGGTACGATTACCGTGCCGGAGCAGACGACGCTGGAGGAATTCAAGCAGGGACTTCAGCTCCGCCCGGGGGTTACGGCAGATGTATATGAAGCCGATGGCGTCACGCCCGCCGTTCATCTGGAAACCGGATTTAAAGTCATCTCGACGGCAAAAGACGGCGAGACAACCCGGACCTACACCATCCAGCTGCTTATTGTAACCGTACCCGCCGACACGGCTGCATTGAAACAGCGGCTGAAAGAAGCGCAGGAGCTGGGACTGTCTGCGTACACCAAGGCTACCCGTGAAGCGCTGGAGTTGGCGATTCAGGAAGCGATGAACGTGCTTGGCAAAGCGGGAGCGACTCAAACCGAGGTGGACGCGGCTCTTGCCAAGCTGAATGAAACGATTGACGGCTTGCGTAAGCTGCCGTCCGTGAAATTCGAGCAGCAGACGCTGACGCTTACGGTTGGGGAGCAGGTGAAGCTCCAGCCGGTAATAACGCCGGCGGAAGCGGCGGCTGGCGCCAAATGGAGCACAAGCGACCAGGCGGTAGTGACCGTGGACGAATCGGGCAATGTCACCGGCGTCGCCCAAGGAACGGCGGTCATCCGGATCGCTTTGGCCGAAGAAGGGGCAAGCGCAAGCATCGCGGTAAATGTCAAAGCGGCGGTTCCGTCGGCCACTCCGACGCCAACCCCGACCGCTACACTAACCCCGTCGCCAACGCCGACACCGGCCGCTACGCCCACTGTGAACCCATCGCCAACCGTAACGCCAACGCCGACTTCGACGCCTTATGTCGGCAACTGGAACCCGTTTGTGCCGCCATCACCAAAACCTGCTGCGTCCGCAAGCGCGGCACCGGCGGGAACGGCAGCCCCTGGCATTGTTTTAAAGGCAAAGGTGAACGCCGCAGGGGAAAGCACGATCCGCTTGACCGAACAGAATTTGACACAGGCGTTCCAGGCAGGCCAAGGGCAGGCGGTATTTACGATATCGCCCGATCCGGCGCTGAAACGTCTGGTGGTGGAGATTCCCGCCGCGGCGCTTGCTTCGGTGCAGAATATCGGAGGACTTACATTGAACAGCGGAATGGCGGGCATTCAGATTGATCCGAAACTGCTGAAGCTGTCGGGTGCAGCCAATGACAATCTGCAGTTTATCGTATCGAGTGCGGATGCTGAAGCCGCTCTGCCGCAGATTGCCGGCGGATCGGCTAAACGGATCGAGCTGCGGTTAGGCGGGGAAGCCCTTGCATCCTCTCTGACCCGGCATGTGAAATTGTCGCTGCCGTACGCTCCGGCCTCCGGCGAGAAGCCCGGCAATATCGTAATACTGTCCCTCGCGGCAGGCTCCGAAGGACAAGTGATGGCGGGCAGCCGTTACGATGCGGACACCCGGAGTGTTCAATTTAGAGCGCTGGCTTCGGCCGGACTGTACGCTCCCGTTCACCGCACGGCGGATTTTAGCGACATTGCACAGGTCGCCTGGGCCCAGGACGGCATTGAAGCGCTGGCGGTCCGGGGAGCGGTACACGGCAAGGAAGCAGGCAAGTTTTATCCGAACGACGGGGTCACCCGGGCCGAGTTCCTGAAAATCGCGCTGAACGCATTTGGTCTCGGCAGCGGGCAGACGGGGGTTGAGACTGCAGGTTCTGCCGCGGCCTTCAGCGACGTTCCTGCTGGCGCATGGTACGCGGATGCCGTGAACACGGCCCGCAAGCTTGGCATCGTGCAGGGCAATCCGGACGGCAGCTTCGCGCCAAACGCGCGGATTACCCGCAGCGAAATGACCGTTATGCTTCACCGCCTGTCACAGCAACTGACCCTGCCGGCCGCTGCGGCTGCCGAACCGGTGAAGCCGGCGGCTTTCCGGGATGCGGCAAGCATTCCTGCCTATGCGGCTGAAGCGATTGAAGCGATGCGCGCCGCTGGGGTCGTCGGCGGACTGCCAAACGGTACGTTCAACCCGTCGGGCACCGCTACCCGCGCCGAAGCGGCGGTGATGGTGTACCGCTTGTTTGAACGGGTGGAGTAGAGACGGCTTGATCTGTCTATGAGGGTAAGGCTATAACCAATCAAAGGGGACCCGCGGCGCTGCGGGTCCCCTTGTTTTCTGGAGGGAGAGTCGTTCCTATATACGGATGTGCAGATGGAGTGGGCTGACGGAGCCTTCCATAACCCGAAAAAACGTCCTTGGAGTCTTCCGGTGAACGGAGAACGCCCGCCTTTTTTATAAGTCAAAGAAGGCGGGCGTGATCTTTTTTAGTTACTCAGTAGCTCACCGTATAGACCTGCTCCGGCTTTGCGCCGCCGTTCAGCGGCATGCGGTACAGGCTTCGTTTGTTGATGCGGTCCCCATGCTCGGAGAAAGTCGCCTCGTAATACAGCCAGTTATCGGCCATATAAAGGGAGTCCGCTTCAAAATTTTTGGGGAGCTGAACCACGGGCTTCGGATTTTTCCCGTCAATTGAAATCTTTCGGATATGGGTGTCAAACTGTTCATAAAAGTAAATGGATCCGCCATGCATGTTAAATGAAATAATGTCCTGCGTGCCATACGGATCGGTTGCCTGGTAGAACTTTTCTTCGAGTTTCGTGCCGTCAATTGACACTTTATTCAGTTCGCCCTGGAAGCCTCCGATATAGGCCTTCTGGTTCGCGACGATATAGGAGCGTGCGGAAGGCGCGAGCTGCTGCTCGTTGGAGCCGTCCTTGGAAATGCGGTACAGGTGTTTTTCCGATTCAAAAAATACCCAGTCTCCCCAAATCTGCAGCCAGGCCACGTCCCGCTGCTTGGACAGCCGGGTCATCGAGGAGCCGTCCAGCTTCATTTTGTAGAGTTCGGTCGATAACGGTTCTCCATTGTCTTTATAATAGCCAAAGTAGATCCAGCCTCCGTCAATATGCATAAAACGGGTGAAGTCTTTCAGATTGCCGATCCGGCTCCGGCCTGTACCGTCTTTTTTTATCTTGTAGATTTCGTAATGATGGTTCTTGGAGGGACTCCGCATATCCAAAAAGTAGATCCAGTCGCCAACCGGAATCAAGTTGTATATGTTCTCGCTGTTCAGCAGCTTCTTGGTTTTCTTGGTTGAGGGATCGTAGCGGTATAACGTAGTGCTGTAGTCTTTTTCGTTTTTGATGTAAAAATGAGACTTCCCGTCTGAAGCAACATTTCCCCAGTTGGCAAGATTGCCGTTAATCTGAGCATACTTGTTATCAAGCTTCTTGACCGCGGCGGCATCAAGCGGGGCAGCGGAAGATGCCGCGATAGCAGTGCCGGATGGAAGTGCGGCTGCCAGCAGGAGAGCGGCGGATAGCAGTAGAGTGGTAAGTTTTTTCATAGCGGCTCCTTTCGGTTTCAATTTCGATTCAATAATTTTCCATGAATAGGGTAACGGAGAAGGGAGCCAAAGGCAATATGCCGAAGCGACTGGAAGAGATTAGCGGATCTGCGAACCTGAGGGAAGTACCGGAAGGCTAAACGGAGAAGGTTGTAACGATAACTACGGGCGGGAGGACCCAAACTGGCTGCGTAGTTGCGATTGGGCGATGGGAGATTTATGCGGGCGCCGATATAATCTTTACTGGGATGGGCCTGTTTGAAATGTTTCTATCTAAAAAAAGCCGTCTACTCACGCGCCGTAAAGCGCAGAGTAATAAGCAGCTTCAAACTTCTTGGGGAACGACCGAGCCCCGTTCCAAAATCCGGTGTTCCAGCACCAAACGTTCGGGAGGGATATCCGGATTATCGATCCGGGCATACAGCAGACGGAAAGCGGCTTGGCCTGTTTCATACAGCCGGTTGTCGATAGTGGTGATGCCAAGCAGTCTGCCGATCGGCTGATCGTCGAACCCCATTACCGCCAAGTCGCCGGGAATCCGCAGGCCGCACTTGCGCGCTTCCAGCACCAGACCGGCGGCGATATGGTCTCCGGCGACAATCAGCGCAGAGGGACGTTCCGGCATCGCCAGCAGTTCATGCAGCAGCCGGGCGCCGTCCTCCTCGCCAAAATAGTCAAAGAAAAGCCATTCTTCACGGACAGGCAGTCCTGCTTCCAGGCAGTAGTCGCGGTACGCGGCTTGGCGGAGCGAGCTGCTGAACCCGTTTTTGCGTCCTTCGCAATATCCTGCAGTACGGCAGCCTTTGTGTGCCAGATAACGAAGTCCAGCCCGAAAAGCCGCATAATGGTCCAGACAGACGGATGAAAACGTAAGATCCTCCGCATCGCGTAAGGCTACAATTGGACCGTAAGCGGTATAAGCTTCAATCTCGCTTGGCTCCAAAGCGGTTGAGGCCAGAATGACGCCGTCGATTTCTTTGTCGCGGAGCATGTCCAGCACTTTCCGTTCTTCCTCCGGACGATAATCCGTCTGGCAGAGGACCAGCCGGTACTGCCGGCTGAGTGCTTCATGAGCGATGCCTTCCAAAATGACGCTAAAATAATAGAAGGAAATAAACGGAACAACGACCGCAATGCTGCGTGTGCGCCCCGTAATCAGATGAACGGCGTTCATATTCCGGCTGTAGTTCAGCTTTTCGATGGTGGCCAAGACGGCTTCTCTTTTGTCTGCGCGCACATAGGGATGGTTGTTGAGCACACGCGAGACGGTGGATACGGACACGCCCGCCAGCCGGGCGATTTCTTTGATGTTGGCCATGACCTCGGCAGTCCTCTCCTTCAAAATGCGGCGGATGCCCGCCGGTGCCGCGAAGGCGGATGGATGGTCTTTTCATCGTAGCACAGTTGTGCGGGATCGGCACGCTTGTCTTGTCTTGCCTAGCGCAGTGCTGTATGCATCCCTTCCGTCCACAGCGCGCCGTCCACATCCCGCTCCACATCTTTGTTCCACACCCTCCGTCCTCCGAAAAAAAGAGTTGCTCTGGTAAGCATTTCATAAACTAAGCTAAGGTTGCGGCGGCGGACCGGGGGGCGTGACCGAAAGGGCGTGACGGACCGGACCGGCACGCCGTTTGGTGTTATGAGTCAGTTTTGTGAGCTGCGGTCTGTACAGTGGACAAGCCATTTGACGTTAACCTTTCCGATTCCAAGAAGCGGGGCAAATATCCCCTGTTTCCAGCCTTTCTTCAAGCCTTCGCGAGTTTGTCCCCTTTCCTTCCAGCGCCCCCGCCCATTTTACGCAACCACGTCACCATTGACTTTTCCCCTACATACTATGATTTGACTGTATCCCTTTACCTTGTTATACCAAACAAACCCGGGCAAGGAGGGGTGACACGATTGAAAGGGAACGAACATCACAGCAAGTTTTTGTTGACGCATCGTGAGCGCGAAGTGTTCGAACTGCTTGTGCAGGATAAAACGACACGCGAAATCGCTGGGCTGCTATTCATCAGCGAGAAGACGGTTCGCAACCACATTTCAAACGTTATGCAGAAATTAAACGTAAAAGGCCGTTCGCAGGCGGTAGTCGAATTGATCAGGCTTGGGGAGCTGAAAATTTAACCGCCAAAGGCTCCACTTCGGGCTGAGCGCGCGCACATAGCATCTCTTGGACCTTAGGGTCTGGGGGTGCTTTTTTTCTTTGAGGAACATGTGGCTAGCCGATATTGGCCCCACATGAGGTCTCCTATCACCCGGTTGCAACATAAGAGAATTTATGGTGATCATTTACATATGAAGTAAAGTTTGAAATGTGGAACAATGGATAAAAGCTTAAAGCAAGGAAAGAACTTTGTCTAATTAGAGTTTTAGATGTTTGGACTATTGCAACATTGAAATAGGGTTAACAGGGGGAAAAAACATGTTTTTTTACGACTTGGAAGAGATTAAAACTGTTGAAATCCTAAATAATTTAATTTGTGAGACGTATCGAAATCACAACTTGGATGAAGTACTGAAGTTGATAAAAATGACGGGGATTTGTGTAGACTTTTTTGGTACAGGCAAACCTAAAAGTGGAAAAATGTATAATAGAGCAATGGAAACAATACATGGGTTAATATCAGATAAGGATGAGGACAAGAAGCTTAAAGCGTTTCAATCAGAAGTTACAATACTAAACAGCTTATATAAAAAGTTGATGGATGATTTTGTAAGACCAATTGAGCAAGAAATTTCCAATGATGTACATGTAGCCGCTTATTTGATTGGATTAGAATTGTTTTTATCTAATGATATAAATAAATTAAAGTACAAATCAGAACTTAATAATAATAGAGCTGATTATTTTGAGAATGTGGCTGAGTCTGCAGGAAAGGTATTGCAATATCTTCTGAAGTACAAAAAATTCCCTTTGGAAAATGCGAAATTAGAAATTGATTTTGAAATGATAAAAGTTGCTTTTTCGCATGTTAGAAGTTCTGAAAATAGAGAAGTTCTTGATACACTTAGTGAAGTTTGGAGTTATTTTGAAGTAGATATCAAAAAGGATGATATTGTCAAGGCCACTTCGAAAAGTGACAGGACAATGGGAAAGCAGATCTCCCATATGAAGTTTTTAGATGTTCGTAATGCTAAGCAGGCTAAGCATAGTTATGTTCAAATGCAGATGTTCGGAAATGGTTCAACAATTTCAAAAACGAGAAAGCTGCCGCCAACTGAATTTATTTCCTATAATGAACGAATGACCTGTGAGTTTATAGAAGAATATTTCTCTACGAGAAACTTGGGATTGAAGTTTCTTGATATATCTATTGCTGAGTTTATTAGAGCCTACAGCATTATTGCAGTTGAATGCGAACTGTTCATGAAAAAGCGAAAATTAAAATCAAAGTATACCCAAATTTCCTTAAGCGATATTTGTGTATCGAAAACTAAAAAAAAATGGATTTATTTGTTTGTCGAATGGGGACTTACACATAAGAACGCTGGAAAAATATTTGATGCATTGGTATTTGATAAGCATTCTAAGGATCTGTTTGACTGCCCTCTATTAAAGGTAGGGGAGGAATATATTGTTCTCCCTTCTATTGCTTCAGTTACAGACCCTTCTCGTGCGTTACTATCAAATTTGAAAAGTAAAAAAGCGGAAATTAATATTAAGGGAGGGTTGTTTGAAGAGCAAATTAGAGCAACCGTTCAAAGAGCTGGATTCCACATTATCCATTTGGAAAAGAAAGATTATGAATGTGATGCTGTATTTTCATTAAATAATGATCTGTTTTTTGTGGAGGCGAAGCATCTAAACGATCCGACTTCATATCGAGAATATATGAGGAATTTGGAAGAAATACACGATGCCGTGAATCAATTGAATAGAATTGTTGATTACTACGAACAAGTGGAGAATCTAGAGGATATAAAAAGTAGGCTTGGTATTAATTCTGTAAATAGTATATTTAGAATTGTCGTTACAAATACAGCACAAGGTGAAAAACTAAAAATAGATGGAGTTTATACTATTGATGATATTGGATTTTCAGGTTATTTGCTGAGGAGACCTCCACGTAAACATCTTATGCATAAAGAGAGTTTCCAATCCACATCTATTCTCGATGAGTACTACGGCGGCGTCCCTAGTTCCAAACAATTTATCGATTTTTTAGAAAACAATCCGTTTATTGATCATTATAAGCAAAGGATTGAATACGTCACCTATGATTATACTGAACAACTTGGATTAGAATTTGTTGATTTTGGAGTAAAAGTAAATACGATTATTAATGTTGATAAGTTAACGTCTGACGAACTGAAAGAGTTTAACCAGCTATTTTGAAATCTAAGAATTGCTGAAGCATAAAGAGCGTTTTTCATTTGAAAATCTAGTCACGTATGATATTGAATCTTAAATGTATTTAAGTCATAAATCAAAAGAGAACTAAAACAATGCTATAGCTGAATTTTTTCGGCGTGCTTCAAACCATATCTCCAACATTATGCAGAAACAAACGTAAAAGGCCGTACGCAGGCGGTAGTCGAATTGATCAGGCTAGGAAAACTGAAAATTTAACCGCCAAAGGCTCCACTTCGGGCTGAGAGCGCGCACATAGCATCCCTTGGACCTTAGGGCCTGGGGGTGCTTGTTTTGTGTGAGGGATGGATGCTCCTGTTAAGCAATCAACGTAACGGGAATTCCCAACTCGAACTCCTACAAAAAATTATGTATAATAAGCAAGAACATACGTTTCTATTACTGGAGGGGTTAAATACGATGCAGCAGTTTACACACCAGGTGATCGAACCCAAAATTTTGTACTACGGCACGCCGGTTGTTTTATTGACCACACTAAATGAAGATGGATCGACCAATATCAGCCCGATTTCTTCCTCATGGGCGCTTGGCAATTGTCTGGTGCTGGGACTCGGCGTAGGAGGCAAAGCGATTGAGAACCTTGAACGGCATCCCGAGTGCGTTGTGAATGTGCCCAGCCCGGCGCTGTGGAGACACGTGGAGGCGCTGGCGCCTTTAACAGGTAAAAATCCGGTCCCGGACGATAAAGCACAGCATGCTTTTCGCTACGAGAAAGACAAATTCACCGCGGCAGAACTGACCGAACAGACGTCAGAACAGGTCCGGCCCGGAAGAGTGCAGGAGTGCCCGCTTCAAATCGAATGCGAAGTCCGGCATATCCGAATCCCCGAGCACAGCCCTGATTTTGCGATTGTGGAGGCGCTGGCAGTCAAGGTTCACGCCCATCAAAATATTGTGCTGAACCAGAATCACGTTAATCCCGAGGAATGGAGTCCGCTCATTTATAATTTCCGGCATTATTTTGGGCTTGGAACGAAGCTGGGCAAGACATTCCGCGTCTGATTGGAACAGGCAGCCCAAGCCATCCCAAGCCATCCCAAGCCATCCACAATACATATAGGCCAGCTTACTGCAGCGGCACCCCGGAAAAAGTGATTTTTTCCGCGGCTGCCGCTGTTTTAGCGTGTCTATTTCGCCTGCTCACAGGAAACTATTTCAATTTATAAATATACAAAATGTGATGATAGGTGTAAAATTGCATTACTTGCTCATTCGTTTCCTGCACCCGGGACCCGGCCGAACCCGGACTGAAGTATGATGGGCTATGTGAATAATTGCGCAAGGGAAGGGACGGGCAGGGAACGTCCGATTTTGGGAAAGGAAACAGGAGAAAGAGAGAGAAACGGCGGTTCGCGGCCAGACGGGAAAGACAAGTCCGGGTGCGCGATAGGCGGCCTCTTTTGTGCGTGGATCGTACAGCGGAGTCAGCCATCCCCCGAATACAGAGAAGAACAGATACGGAGGCATACTTACAATGAAAAGCAGCAAAACCAGCAATAATAGCAAATTTTCCGGCAAACTGATGGGAATTTTGACCCTTATTTTATTGGTAGGCGTAATTGGAACCGGCTGCGGTGCCAATAACAGCGCGAAAGGAGCGGCGAACACAGCGAACACGGAGAAGCAAAAAGACCTGCCGACCCTATCACTTGGCATGCTTCCTTCGATTGACGCGATTCCATTTATTATTGCGCATCAGCAGGGAATGGACACCAAACATGGCGTTAACCTGGACATTCAGACGTTCAAAAGCGCCAAAGACCGCGACGCCGCATTCCAGGCAGGCAAGCTCGAAGGACTCAGCGCGGATCTCGTGGCGATCGCCATTTATAACGAAGCGGGCCTCGACGTGAAGATCGCCAGCACCACTTTTGGCGAGTTCGACCTGTTGACCGGCGCGGATAGTGTGCAGAAGGTAGAAGACCTGAAAGGCAAAACGCTGATTCTCTCCAAAAACACCTCTACCGAATACACAGTGGCGACGATGCTGAAGCAGGCGGGGCTGACTGAAGCGGATGTGACGGTGACCGAGGTACCGCAAATCCCGACCCGGCTGGAGCTGCTGAAAAACCAGAAGTCTGACGCGGCGATCCTGCCTGAACCTTTTGTCACCATGGGAACCGCAGCCGGCCTCCGTGTGCTGAATTCGACACAGCAGGCTGGAATTAACCCGTTTGTGCTGGCCTTCCCGCAAAAAACAATCGACGCTAAAGGGGAAGCGATCCGCAATATGTATGCGGCATATGATGAAGCTGTGGAATATATGAAATCGCATGACCAGTCGGAATACATCGATGTCATCATCAAGGAAGTCGGTTATCCCGAGGACATGAAGGACCAAATCCAAGTGCCTGCCTACGTTCCAGCTTATCAGGCGGACGCGAAGGAAGTGGAGAGCGCTTTTGCCTGGGCGAAGGAAAAAGGGCTGCTGACCAAACCGCTGACGGCAAAAGACGTGCTTTCGGATGTCGCATTCGGCAACTGACGGCCTGCGGATTAACGGCCTGACCGTACGGTACGGAGAGGAACGTCCGGCGCTGAACGGTTTTGGGCTGCAGGTGCCGCCGCATGGCCTGTGCGCTGTGATCGGTCCTTCGGGCTGCGGCAAGTCCACGCTGCTGCGCGCCGTCGCCGGACTGCTTCCCCGCTATGAGGGGGATATCCGGTTTGGCGGTGTTCCGCTTGCGGACAGCAAGGCCGTCATCGGACTTGTCCCGCAGAACTACGGCCTGCTGCCGTGGCGGACGGTTGCGTCCAACCTGCGGATCGCGCTGAAGCTGTCCGGCCGGGCGGCGGCCCGCGAGGAGCAGAACCGGCGCATCGGCGAATGGCTGGATGCCATGGGCATCGGCAAGCTGGCGCGGCGGTACCCGCTTTCCTTAAGCGGGGGGCAGCAGCAGCGGGCGGCGATTGCCCGCGCTTTTGCGCTGGACCCCGATATTCTGCTGCTCGATGAGCCGTTTTCCGCATTGGATGCTTTGACGCGGGAAGGCCTTCAGCAGCTGTTCCTAGAGAACTGGCGGAGCCGTCCCAAGACGGCGCTGTTCGTGACGCATGATGTGGAGGAAGCCATCCTGCTGGGACAAACGATCCTGGTCATGTCCGCGCGTCCGGACGAGCCTGCCGAGCTGCTGGACAACCCGGTGTTTGCGCTCCCTGATCAGGATAAACGCACCAGCGAGGTCTTCCACAAACAGAGCAACGAGATCAGAAAGGTGATGCAAAGGAAATGGTAAATTCGCGTTCGCTGCGTCCCCTTCTTCGCGTGCTGCTCGTTATTGCCGGTCTTCACGTCCTTTGGATAGCGGCGCATGCGCTGTGGCCGCAGCCGATTTTGCCCGGACCGGGCGCGGTCTATGCCGCGTTGTTCGGGCTGGACGCCCAGGAGCTGGGGCTAAATGTGGGGTACAGCCTGCTGCGGATCGCCGCGGGCGTGTCGCTGGCGCTGCTGCTTGGACTTGCCATCGGCTTGGCGATGGGGCGGTCGCCGCTGTGGAACAAGCTGCTCGACCCCATTGTATATTTGGCTTATCCCGTGCCGAAAATTGCGCTGCTGCCGGTAGCCATGCTGTTTTTTGGCCTGGGTGAAGCGTCCAAAATCATCATGATCATGCTGATCCTGCTGTTCCAGATCATCATTTCCGTGCGGGACGGAGTTAAGGCGATCCCGCCCGGCACCTACGATGTCCTGACCAGCCTTGGCGCGGGCGCTTTCCCCAAGTTCCTGTACATCACGCTCCCTGGCGCGCTTTCCGTTATCCTCAGCACAATCCGGGTGTCGCTTGGAACGGCGATTTCGGTACTTTTTTTCACGGAGATTTACGGTACGGAACACGGCATGGGCTATTTCATCATGGATGCGTGGCAGCGGATTAATTATCCGGAGATGTATGCGGGCATTCTGCTGTTCAGCCTGGTGGGGTTTGTGCTGTTCCTGCTGGTGGACGCGCTGGATTACCGTTTTATGAAATGGAGACGGACGAGCTAACAGTGCCTATTGCAAACGCGGCGAGCTCCTTTTGGTTTTCACGCTTGGACTGGCAAAGTTACCGGCATGGAAAAGGGCGAAGCCTGTGATGTACGGGTACGGGGCGGCGGGCGGATACTTACGCTGCCCCTTTGATGCTAAGCTTTTAGAGTGCCGCATCGTTGAACACCGGCACAGGAATCGGGTTAGCTGCCTCAGAGCATACGGCCCGCCGCTTTGGCCCAGCCCCATTGTTGAGCTTCCAGCATAGAAAGCAGTGGACGCATCCGGGCAGCTGCGATCGCACTCTTTGGGCCGGCGTCTTTGTTGAACTTCCAGCATAGGAAGCGGAGGCGATCCGGAGGCGATTTGGAACTGTAGGAGCGAACGCGTTCGCCTTTGTTTTCGGATTTCTACCGCAGACAGGCGGTTATAATTGAAGAAATCCGAAAACAACAGCGACCGGAAGTCCAAATGCGCCGCAGGAGCGCTGGAGCCCTTCCTGTGCATCACTTGGTTCAACTTTGCTTTGCTTCAAAATGAGACGGAGGTTCCCAATGAGCTTCCGTTTCTTTTTTGTGCAGCGCCCCAGGTCTGGAAGCCGATGTCAATCCTGTAACTGTCCAAATTATGGAAGACGAATTATAATAAAAGAGTATGTGCCTTGCCAAGACGCAGGATACAGGAAGGATGGGACTCTTAAATGAAATCCGATTACCGTGTACTCCGCCGTGCGGCTGCCGCCGCGTGTTCCTCAATGTTAGCGTTTTCGATACTACCGGTGCTGCCCGCGTCAGCCGAAATGGTGACCGCAGTGGCGCCAAGCCCGGCAGAACGGGCCGCACTGCAGGCAGCCTCAGGCGATCCGAGCCCTGCCGCGGTACAGAAGCCAAATTCGGCTAAGGCCAAAATCAGCAAGGAACAAGCGGTGGCCAAAGTTAAGTCGCTGTTCCCGATCCTGGATAAAGCGAAAAACGGTTCGGCCGAGCTGAGAACCGATATGGATACGGGACCCGTATGGGATATTCAATGGAGTATTGAAGGCATAAATTCATCCTATGGCTTCAACAGCCAGGTGGATGCCACAACCGGAGATTTGACGAATGTGTACATACCCGACAGCATGTTTACGGACAAAGCCTACTATCCGCCGAAGCTGTCCAGGGAAGAAGCGCGGACAGCAGCGGAGCAATTTGCCGCCAAAGCAGCACCAGCCTTAATGAAGAAGAACGGCAAGCTGGAAGAATCGGAAATAGGGGTTGCCTCGCTGCGGCCGTTATTCGGGCCGTATGGGTACACCTTTGCGTTTGCGCTTCGCCATAACGGCGTTCCGATAGCGGGAAATTCGATTTTTATCAGCGTGGATTCGGAAGGCCGGGTCACACAGTTTGGCTACCGGTCGGATCAGCTGGAATACCCCGATTCGAAGCCTTCGATATCTTTGGAGCAAGCTAACCGGAAGCTGGACGAGGAGTTCAAAATGGAGCTGGGTTACCGGCCGCTTTACCGGAACGGAGGAATTGAATCGTGGGTGCTTAGCTGGAGTCCTTCATCCAGCTCGCTGCTGCCAATTGATGCGAAAAGCGGGAAACGGATTGGATATGACGGCAGCCAGGAAGCGGCGGGAGCGACCCGGTATGCCGACGTGCCGAAGCTGGGCAATGCGTTCCAAGGAAATGCTGGCGGGGAGCTGCAAGGGGAAGCGGCTGCCGAGCGTGTGGAGCAGGCCGGGTTCATTCCCCAAGGCCGCAAACTGAGTTCGGAATCCCTGCAGCAGAGGGGGAATTCGGCATTTTCCGGTAAAGAGTGGATGCTGCGCTGGTCAGACCCCGCCCAAAATAAACCCATGGCCGGACCACCCTCCGAGTCGTACGCGCGAGTCGATGCGGCCAGCGGGCAGGTCTATGAATTCCGCAGCGAGTGGTATTCGTATGGCAGTGAGAACACCAAACCGGCCGGCGGCAGCAAGCTTACGCCGGAAGCCCTGAAAGAGAAGGCCATCAAGCTGGTGAATCAGCTGTATCCCGAGGCGGCAAGCAGACTGAAGCTGAGTCTTCAGGACGAGCAGCCTTTAGGACCGGTCAGGACAAACGGGGAGCGTTTTGTGTTTGTTCCTCACTACCAAGGCCTGCCGCTGGACGGCGGTATTGTTACGGTGGTTATGGACGAAACGGGAAAAATGCTGGAGTACAGCGCGGTGCCTTATCCAACACCGGAACAGATTCGCGGGGACAAAAAGACGGCAATTTCCGAGCAGAAGGCGAAGCAAGAGTATCAGGACAAATTTAACGCGGAGCTGCAGTACATGACCTTCGGAGGCGCCGAAGGAAACGGAACAGCCGGCGGACCGCAGGCGAAACTGGTGTATGCCTCTGTTCCGGAACCCAAACACATCAGTGCGCAGATGCTGACTGCGGCGGGCGAATGGGTTATGCAGTATGAAACCTTTTCCGAAAGCCAGACGGGAACGCTAAAAGATGTGGAAGGTCATCCGGCCGCCGAAGCGCTGCGGATTCTGGCGGAGCATCGTGTCATCACCCCCGACGCTCAAGGGAATGTACAGCCGAACCGGGAGATTTCCGCCGGAGACTGGCTCAAAATGCTGGGGATGGCGGCCTACCCGCAGGAAACCATCGGAGGGCAGTATATGAACTCTTCGGATGCCAAGGCGGTAGCCGGAGTGAAGCCGGAGGATCCCTATTATCAAGCGGTGCGTACCGGTGTGGAGTTCCGCTGGATTGGGGAGGAAGAACGGCGGGACTGGAGTGCAGCCTTGAATCGGGATGATCTGGCGGTAATGCTTGTTTCCGTGCTGAATTACGGCAAGCTGTCCGGCTTCCTTGGACTGGAGGACGGAACCGCCCGCTTTACGGACGCATCGGCCATTAAGCATCCTGGCGCCGCGGCCCTCGCTGTGAAGCTGGGCCTGCTGGAGGCCGAGGGAGGCGCGTTTAAGCCGGAAGCCAAAGTAACGCTGGGTGAAGCCGCCAAAGCGATCGTGAAACTGGCGGAGCTGCAGGGCAAGGTGGACACGCCGATTGTCAGAGAGCGCTAAGGGCTGAGGCGTCCGGTGAACGGCTGCGTCTGCTGAATCCATGCGCACAAACGCAGGATGGTTTGAAGAGGCTGGCGGCATATGGAGCCGCCCGGTCAGCAGGCTGAATTTGCAGTACCTGCATGCCGGATTCTGAAATAAAATAAGGATCACCCCATAGGGCCGATAACGGAAGGCGCCCGCTGCGGCGGTGGAGCCTTCCGTTTTTTTGTGTGAAACGGCAAGTCGCCTTTTTGCTATTGAAATAAGCTGTCTATATTGTTTATGATAAGATCAATGATGATCATTAAACCTTGAGTAGGTAGATTATGAATTTAAATGACAACATATTAATCAAGATTCGTGAAATGAGGGACAGTTTTACTCCGGTTGAACGGCTGGTTGGGGATTATATTCTGGAGAATAAAGAAGAGATCCCTCATCTATCCATTAAGGAATTGGCCCAATCAAGTAAAACAAGTGATGCCTCGGTCCTGCGGTTCTGTAAAACGATGGGCTACAGCGGATACCGCAATTTTATTGTGAGTATATCAGCTTCTTTGGGTTCCCGTGATGAGGATGCAAAGACCCAGTATACAGATATTCAGCCGGGCGATGATCTTTCGACCATTATTTCAAATATTTCATTGAATAACATGAAGTCCATTGAGGACACCCTCAGTGTCGTTGACCGGAAAGAAATCGCAAGGGCTGTAGATGTACTGTGTCATAGTAAGAGAATTGTTTTCTTTGGGATCGGAGCTTCAGGAATCGTAGGTATGGACGGGGAACAGAAATTCTCACGAATTAACAAGATGTGTCATGCCTATACGGATGGTCATAGCCAGCTCACTGCAGCAACCTTACTCGGGGAAGATGATGTTGCCATTTTCATCTCTAATTCTGGTGCAACCAGTGATATTATTGATGCCCTGATCATTGCCCAAAAGAACAAAGCAACTTGTATTGCGATTACGAGATACAATAAAAGTGAGCTTGCAGTTCGGGCGGATATTGTTCTTAGCATATCTACACCTGAAATCACCATTCGCAGTGGCGCTATGGGTTCGCGTATTGCCATGCTTACGATTGTCGACATTTTATTTGCCGGTGTCGCAAGTGCGGAATATGAGCAGGTAAAAACCTCCTTAACCAAAACCCATAATATATTAAAGAAAAAGCTCAGATATTAGGCTCTAATACAATGGCTTTAAAGGAAGCATTGATCGATCATCGATCAATGCTTTTTTCTGCTGTGAACCGTGTTTTATATTTCTTTGGACATGTCAGATTATCTACATAACAAAAATCCGTTGCATTTATCCAGTCAAATATTTCACTTGCCAAAAATCCTGCAAAATTAATAACGTAAGCGCTTAAAAAATGCCATCTGCATATTGTAAGCGCTTTACAGATGTGATATAACTGTTTATACAAGGATTTGAAATAAAAAATCGTAATAATGTTCATTAATAAAATTTTATTTCAAAATCTATTGACGCTTTGCAACGAATATATTAGTATAAAAATTAATAAATGTATGGTATTCTAACATACAACGTAATGTAAATGTTAGAATAAACTGACAAGAAGGAGGATGGACATGAATGATTATCTTGCGGGATTAACAACTGAGGCTGTGAATCCAGACACCTTGTTGATAGATGAATGTACCACAGAACAAATGGTTCAGTTAATGAATCAACAAGATGCTCTGGTCTCCGGGGCCGTCGCTAAGGAAATTCCGCAGATTGCAAGGGCGGTTGATGTTCTGCACCACAGATTGTCTGCTGGTGGAAGAATGTTTTATATAGGAGCCGGCACATCGGGAAGATTAGGGGTTTTGGATGCTTCCGAATGTCCGCCTACCTTTGGTACAGATCCCTCCTTGGTACAGGGATATATCGCTGGGGGTGATATTGCATTACGGAGTGCGGTTGAAGGCTGTGAAGACGATGTGGATGAAGGGGTCGCTTTAATCGAAAGCATCGGGGTGACAGACAAAGATGTAGTAGTTGGCATTTCGGCAAGCGGCAGTGCAAAGTTTGTTATTGCAGCTTTATTGAAGGCGAAAGAGCTTGGGGCAGCAACGATCGGTGTATGCAACAACAAAGGCTCAAAGTTTGAACCCATTGTAGATATTTGCATTTCGCCTGTTGTGGGGCCGGAGGTTATTAGCGGCTCGACCCGGTTAAAGGCAGGAACGGCTCAAAAGCTGGTGCTTAATATGCTGACAACATGCACCATGGTCAAGTTAGGGAAAACATATAACAACTTAATGGTGGATTTAAAGGCAAGTAATGTTAAGCTGGTGGACCGCTCCATCCGTATTATCATGAATACGACGGGTGCAGATCCTTCAACTGCCGCAGAAACACTTGAAAAAGCAGGAATGAATAGTAAGCTAGCGATCATGATGATTAAAACGGGGTTAGATGCAAAGGCAGCAGAAGAAGTGCTTGAGGCAAATGGCGGACGGCTGAAACAGGCAATCTTATCATTAAATTAACGGCCGGAAGTGAAATGACCGGATGGATGCTTTGAAAATAAAGGAGGCTGCTATCAATGAAAAAAAGAAAAGGTTTAACTCTGTTGTTGTCAGCAATCATGATGGTATCCCTGTTATCCGCTTGTGGAGGGAAAACAAATAACACTGCGGATTCTGCAAACTCCGGAAGTGCAGGCAACAACAGCGGCGGTGCAAAAAAAGATACGATCACCGCATTATTACCGCCGGTATCGGCTAATTACCAGGCGCGTTTTGCAGATATGGAAAAAGAATTTAATACAAAGCATCCGAATTTGACGCTGAAAATCGAACCGGCGAGCTGGGAAGATATGACGCAAAAGCTTGATACTCAAGTCAATGCGGGTTCCCCTCCGGATATTGCCTGGATCGGTGCATCCGGACTTTCAAAATATGCAGCGCTGAATGTACTGATTGACCTCAACCCCGTCCTGTCTGACGAAGTAAAGGCAGATTATGACGAAGTTCCCATGAAATATTTTCAATTAGGTGACGCTCAATACGGCCTGCCGGCCTATATGGAAATCCACACGATTGGCGGGAACAAACAATTCCTTGAAGAAGCCGGGATTGATTGGAAAAGCATTCAGAAAAACGGCTGGACCTATGAAGAGTTCCGGGATGCCATCGCAAAAGGCGTTGTGAAAAATGATAAAGGGGAAACTACCCGTTACGGTTTCGTGTTCGCCACATCCGGTGTAGCCTCTAAAGACTATCTGGCCATTCTTGCCAAAACTGCAGGTCTGCCCGATTACTTCGATAAAGACCTTAAATACACCTATACAAGCAAAAAATTCATGAGTCTGCTGACAGCGATCCGTGAAATGATCGACGACGGTTCCATGCCTAAAGAACTGAGCTCCATTGATGCCGGCAAACGCTGGAATATGTTCCTGACCGGTCAGACGATGATCACGGGTAAAGGTTTATCGGCATTTGAAAATTCCGCCCGTCTGAACAATGAAAAGATTAAAGCAAACGATGGCTCCGCTGTTGCGAATTCGATTGAAGTGGATTACATTTCTCTTCCTGTTCCGACCTTCAACGGTGCCGATTATGTCCCTACTTCCATAGTAGATGGCTATATCGCACTGCGTGGTAAAAAAGAGCCTTCAGAAGAACATATCAAAAATATTGCCCTGGCGATGAACTTCCTGTCTTCCGGCTCCATTGCTGCTAACTATAGCAACGAGCTGTTCTTAACACCAATTACCGAGTCTGCGCGTAATGCGGAAGTACTTGAACAATTTCCCCGCAACGAAGATAACGTTGCTGCGGGTAAAGCAATGATGGCCAAAGCGCTTCCGGCCCGTACAGATATCCCTACGGATAAGGCTGCAGAAGCCCTCAAAATTGAAACAGAAGTGATTATTCCAAAACTGCAGGCCTTACTTGCAGATGAGATTACCCCGCAAGAGATGTATGAGGCAGTTAAAGCAGCTGCCGTCAAATCCTTTGGTGAAGACGGTGTTGTAGTTGACTAGATTGTCTTAGACAGGCAGGCGAAAGCTGTACGTTCCAGCTACGTACAGCTTTCCTTTTGAATTTAGTCAGCAGCTGGTATTTTTTTGAAGAAGAGAGGTGCGACCCAATGAATCAAATGGTAACCAAAAGAAAAAAATTGAAGCTCGAAAGTGACTCTGGTTGGGGATACGCGTTTATCGCAGTAGCACTTATTGCGTTTTCTTTATTTACCGCCTATCCGGTAATCAATGCATTTATCATCAGCCTGCAGGAATATGGTCCATTGGGGTCCACTTATGTCGGTCTGGAGAACTTCGTTAACTCCTTTTCAGATGAACTGTTCTGGAAAGCACTAAAAAATACATTAGTTTATACGCTGTTAACCGTTCCGTTTAATATTTTTTTGTCATTCCTGATTGCCATTTTGATTATGCCTTTCAAGAAAAAAACACAAACGATCTTTAAAGCAGTATATTATTTGCCGGCTGTAGCATCAGGTGTATCGCTTGCTGTTGTATGGCTGTGGATTTTTGATCCGTTAAAATCGGGTATTGCCAATCAGGTGGTAGGCTTTTTCGGAATCAGTAATCAGAACTGGCTTGGCTCCAGTGCAACTGCCATGTTTTCGCTTGTGTTAATGTCCTGGCTGTCAAGTCACGGCACAGCCATTATTATCTATCTGGCTGCATTGCTCGGCATTGATAACAGCTATTATGAAGCTGCAGACATTGACGGCGCGACTTTTTTGCAAAAGCTGTGGTTTATCGTCATCCCTTTCCTTAAGCCAACAACGCTATTCCTGCTGGTTACAGGGGTCATCGGTTCCTTCCAGGTGTTCCAGAACGCTTATCTTATGACTGGCGGCGGACCAGACCATGCAACAACAATGGTGGGATTGTTGATTTTTAACAATGCGTTCACATATTTTAAGTTTGGTGAGGCAGCGGCCCAGTCCTTACTTCTGGCAGCGGTGATTGCTTTGTTCTCATTCCTTCAATTTAAGGTTTTAGGTAAAGATATAGAATACTAGGAGAGGGGCAGAAACCTATGGGTTTGTTCAACAATAACTTAAGAAGCAAAGGGTCTCTGTTTGCCCGTAATTGTCTGATCATTACATTCCTGCTCCTGTTTGCCGCAGCGACCATTTTCCCGATATACTTTATGATCATTTCCTCGTTCGGTGATCCGGTAGAAGCCGGTGCAATGAGCTATTCGCTCCTCCCGCCGAAAATTTCGTTTGAGTCTTATAAATTCTTTTTTAACTTTAGCGCCCATTCATGGGATTGGTTAATAAATTCCTTTATCGTTGCAGCCTGTATTACGGTGTCGAACGTATTTTTTGCTACCCTTGCAGGCTATGCTTTTGCAAAAATGAGATTTAAAGGAAAAGGGATTTTGTTTGCTATTCTGCTGGGGTCTATGATGATTCCGACTCAGGTAACCCAAGTTCCGCTGTATATTTTGATCGTTAATATTTTTGAATTGCAAAATACGTACACAGCGTTGATTATGCCAAGCTTAGTCACCGTCTATAACATTTTCCTGGTTAAGCAGTTCATGTCTTCCATTCCGGTTGAAATTATTGAGTCTGCGAAAATCGAAGGTTGTTCTCAACCTAAAATCTTTTGGTATATCATTATGCCTTTATCCAAAACAGTAATGGCGGTCCTGGCGATCCTGACGTTTATGGCGGCATGGAATGACTTCTTCTGGCCGTTCCTGGTCACCAATACAATGGATATGCAGACGATTCAGGTGGGCCTCAAAAACTTCCGTTTTGCAAACACAACTTATTTTGCGCCCATGATGGCCGGTGCCACCATTTCTGCAGTTCCGATGTTTATCTTGTTCTTCAGCCTGCAAAAGTATTTCCTTGAAGGGGTAACCGTCGGAGCGGTGAAAGGGTAATGGGAAACCTATCGAAAGCCGATGTTACCTACCTGGTTGGTTTGATGTCCGGCACCTCGGTAGACGGTATTGATGCGGCGGTAATTAAATTGTCCTCTATACCGGAAAAAGAGTATGGGATCGAGGCGGAATTGCTGGCTTTTGAAAACACTCCGTTTCCGGAGCAGGTCAGAAGTTCGATATTCGAGCTGTTTGATCCATCTAAGGCAACCGTTGATAAAATAGGCGCAATGAACATGTGGCTGGGCGAATTATACGCCCAAGCTGCCTTGTCGGTGATCGGTAAATGCGGTCTTGCGCCATCGCAAATAGTTGCGATAGGATCACATGGCCAAACGATTTACCATGCCCCGGAAAAGAAGGTTGTGGACGGCTATAACCTGCATTGTACGGTTCAAATTGGCGAAGGTGCAGTTATTGCGAACCGTACAGGCATTCCTTGCATCTCCGACTTTCGGGTCGCTGACATGGCAGTGGATGGCCAAGGGGCGCCGCTGGTGCCTTTTACAGAATATTTATTGTTTAACCATCCGGAGAAAACCTCTCTTCTGCAGAACATTGGAGGGATAGGGAATGTGACCGTACTTCCTGCCAATGCTTCTCCGGAAGAAGTATATGCTTTCGATACAGGGCCCGGAAATATGATCATCGATGGTCTTGTATCGCAGTTATTTCCGTCAATGATGATGGATGCCGGCGGTGAAATTGCAGCGGGCGGCCAAGTCCTTGATGAGCTGTTGCAATGGATGCAGCAGGATGAATATTATACGATGCCTTTGCCGAAATCGACGGGCAGAGAACGATTTGGAGCGCATTATGTTGCGCAAATCTTGGAGTTGATGAAGGCGAATAACTGGAAAGCTGAGGATGTTATTGCCACAGCTACACGTTTGACGGCATGGAGTATTGCCGACAGCTATGAACGGTATATTGCGCCGAAGCATCAAGCTCAGCAGTTGTTGATTGGCGGCGGCGGGAGTTATAACCAAACGTTACTGCGTGATTTGCGGCAATTATTTGCACCTTACGGAGTGCAGGTGCTGACACAGGAGGATATTGGCGGCAACAGTGATGCCAAAGAAGCCGTTGCTTTTGCGGTACTGGCTTACCATACGATGAAACGACTGCCGAATAATGTTCCACAAGTTACCGGAGCTTCCCGGCAGGTAGTCATGGGCAAAATTTCTTGGCCCTATCCGCTGGCCAGGGAGGTTGAATAATGCAAATCAGACCCTTCTCTATGGAAGATCTTTCTGCAGTTGTAGCGCTCTGGAACCGGGAGGCTACCCGCTATGATTACAAGCCGCTTACCGAGCAGGAGTTTCAGGACACCTTCATTCATCATTCCTATTTCGATGCGGAGTGTATATGGGTAGGCTGTAATGAAACAGGTGTGGCTGGTTTTGCAGCCGGCTGCAGCGGGGAGGACCTCCCGCTTGGCGATGTGGCCGGTTATATTACGAGCGTTATTATCGATTCCGAAGCCGCTTCTATGGAACTGTATGATGCTTTTGTGCGGCGTATGGAAACAAGATTCCGGCAGCTTGGGAAAAAACAGGCGGAAGTGCTGTTCTTTAATCCTGTTAAGCTGAAATGGACGATTCCAAGCGCACCGCAGCATGAACACAATAATGCTCCGGGTATTAGTAAAGACCAGCCATTATATGAGGCTTTAATCGCCAGAGGGTATGCAGACCGGGCGACACAATGCGGCATGTACCTGAAGCTGGGCAGCTTTAGTGTTCCTGAAGATATTACCGGCAAAGAAAGCAAAGCAAGCAAAGAAGACTATCAGGTTACTCTTTACGCCCCCGCTGTTCATAAAGGCCTTGAAGCAACGCTTGCGGCCCTGGAAAATCCGCAGTGGGAAAAGGATGTAGCCGCGCATGTAAAAAATGGCGAACCTCTCGTGGTGGCGGTGTATGGCAATGAGGTGGTTGGTTTTGCAGGACCCATTATTTTAGAACCGGATGGCCGGGCGTTTTTTTGCGGGATTGGGGTGCACCCGGAGTATGAGGGTCATGGGCTCGGCAGCATATTGTTTTTCCGGATGGTCGAAGCTTTTCAGAATGCAGGCGGTCAATATATCTCTTTATTCACTGGCAGTAATAACCCGGCGCTTAGAATTTATCAAAAAGCAGGATTTAATATTGAAAAAAAATTTTCCATATTGCGAAGGGAGCTGTAAGGATGAGCGGAAAGTTGACCGTATTAGCAATTGGAGCGCATGTTGGTGATGTGGAATTGGCATCCGGCGGTGTACTGGCCAGCCACAGCTTGAAGGGAGACCGTATTGTAACCCTGGCTTTAACGGCAGGGGAAAGAGGCGTGCCGGCAGGACAGGATATGAACGAGTACCGTCAGCAAAAAGTGAAAGAGGCGGAAGTTTTTGCCGATATGCTGGGCGGTGAGGCGGTTGTATTTGATTATTGTGACGGAGAGCTGCCTGACAATCAGCAGATTCGTATGGAGGTCTGCGATGTCATTCGCCGCGTGAAACCCAACATTATCATAACCCATTGGAAAAACAGCATGCATAAGGATCATGCGCTGACCCATCATATCGTCAATGATGCAAGGTTTTTTGCAAGCCTGTCCTCCTTTGAGCGTGAACTTCCTGCCCACTTTGCAGCGAAGCTGTACTATTCGGAGAACTGGGAAGATGCAGTGGACTATGTTCCTTACGTCTACGTGGATTTTGATCAGGCGGCCTATGATTTATGGATTGAGGCTTTAAGCCACCATTGGTTTGTGACAAACAGCAAATCTTTTAAATATATGGATTACTATAAAGCCTTGGCCGTTGTCCGGGGCTGTGAAGCAAGAAAAACGTATGCCGAAGCTTTTATGGTGCCTGCTGAGACGATGAAGATCAGACAGTCGGGTCTTGAGTAATATGGTGTTAAACGGGATCGACTCCATTTCAAAATATCTTCATCTGTTTGAAGGTAAACGTGTAGGGTTAATTACAGCCCCGACAGGGCTCACCAGAGATTTCAGATCAACCATTACGATATTGCATGAAAACTGTAATCTTACCGCGATGTTTTCGCCTGAACATGGGGTTCGCGGTGATTTGGATGCGGGAGCATTAGTAGAGACGTATACGGACCCTTATACCAACGTTCCGGTTTACAGCCTGTACCGGAAAGACTCCAAACGTTTAACAAAAGAAATGTTGGACGAAATTGATATCCTTGTGTACGATATCCAGGATGTTGGCGTACGGTATTACACCTTCATCTATACGATGCTGTATGCCCTTGAGGATTGTGCAAAGGCCGGCGTGGAGTTTGTTATCCTTGATCGTGTAAATCCGCTGAACGGGGTAGATGTTGAAGGGAATATAGTAAAGCCTGAATTTAAATCTTTTGTCGGGAATTATGAGCTGGCTGTCCGGTATGGACTGACAGCAGGTGAAGTGGCCGTGATGGCAAATGATCAAATGAACTGGAAGGCATCGCTTCATATCGTGCGTCTGGAAGGCTGGGAACGGAGTATGTCCTTCCCGGATACAGCCTTAACCTGGGTTCATCCTTCACTTGGAATCCCCCGGTATGAAACAGCGTTGTTATATACAGGCACATGTTTATTTGAAGGTACCAACTGCTCCGAAGGACGGGGGACCTCGTTCCCCTTTGAAATGATTGGGGCTCCCTTCATTCAGGCGCAGCAGCTGGCAGACGAGATGAATGCCCGGCGAATGCCGGGTGTGTATTTCCGTCCTGTTCATTTCAAGCCAACGTCATCCAAGCATTCGGGAGGGTTATGCGGCGGCGTACAACTATATATTACAGATATCCAGGTGATCAAGCCGCTGGAGGTTGGCGTAACTTTATTATTTGCGGTAAGGGATTTGTATGAGCAATTTGCCTTTTTGCCTCCCGTAAAAGAGGGCTCACGCCCTTTTATCGATTTGCTGGGCGGAAGCAGCGTCTATCGTACGGAAGGTATTCAAGCAAAGCAGCTGCTCGAACAGTTTGCAGAGGAAAGCCGGCAATTTGCAGAAATGAAGCGGCAATATCATTTATATCACTAGCGGATGGTGAGCAATGGATGAAAACGATAGAGCAAATGAGCTTGCGCGAGAAAATCGGGCAGATGTTCGTAACAGGGTTTCCTTCAACGGAAATTTCCCCCGAGCTGAAGGAAGTTATTGAGCAGTATAAAATCGGCAACATTATTTTATTTTCACATAATGTCGACAATAAACATCAATTGGGCGGGCTAGTAGCAGAGCTGCAGCAATGGTTCACCACCCATACAGGCATCCCGGGGTTTATAACTATTGATCAGGAGGGCGGGCGGGTTACCCGAATGCCCAAGGACGCGACAAATGTAGCCGGAGCCATGGCAATTGCCGCTTCAGGACGCCCTGAAAATGCTTATGCAGCAGGCCGAATAACCGCCAGAGAATTAAAAGCATTAGGCATTAATTTCAATCTTGCGCCCGTGATGGACGTGAGCAATAATGCTTTGAATCCGGTGATTAACGTCCGTTCTTACGGGGATTCTGTTGAGACCGTAGCGCAGTACGGGATTCAAATGATGAAAGGTTTGCTCGATGGAGGGGTAATGTCCTCGCTGAAGCATTTTCCGGGTCATGGGGATACCAGTGTCGATTCGCATATAGGCTTGCCTGTGATTAATAAAACGGTTGAGGAATTAGAGCAGCTTGAGCTGCTGCCGTTTAAGGCTGCAATTGCGCAAGGTGCCCAGGCCATCATGAGCGCACATATTTTGTTTCCGCAAATCGATAAGTCCGGTGTGCCGGGAACGATGTCTTATCCGATTATTACAGAGCTGCTCAAAGAGAAAATGGGATATAACGGGCTGGTGGTATCGGATTGCTTGGAAATGGATGCGATTAAACGTTATTACGGGACCGCTCAAGGAGCATTGGGAGCCATTAAAGCAGGTATTGATCTGGTGTTCATCAGTCACACGCCTGCAGCGGTTAAAGAAGCGGTTCATTTCATAGAAGAAGCTGTGGCGTCCGGCGATTTGGATGAAGCGGTTATTGATGCGGCGGTGGCCAAAATTTTAGCCTATAAAGCGCGGTATGCGGTTATTGAGGAGCCGGATTACGAGGTGGTTGGCTGCGGGGTTCACCGCCGGGCGAACGAGCTGATGCGTACGGAAACGATTTGCCGTATTAAAGGTGAAATCGAGCCTGTTCAAACAGGTACCAAGCAGGTGCTGTTTATGGGCTCCCATTCCTATCGGACCGATCTTGCCTCCAGCAGCGTAAATCAAGAACTTAGTTTTCCCCAATATATGGGTGAGTATTTTGATACAGCGTATGAGATGATCGGTATTGATCCGGACGAGGAGCAAATTAACGCTGTCCTGCAAAAGGTTGAAGGGTACAAGCATGTTATAATCGGGCTGTTTAATGCGCGTGAAAATACAGGCCAGCTGGCGCTTGTACAGAAGCTGTTGGCAGCAGGCTGTAAAGTGACGGCTATTACATTAGGCCGGCCTTATGATTTAGCTTTAATCGAAGGCGAGTTCTGCGGCATTGCAGCATTTGAATATTCCCTGGAGGCATTTAAATCCCTTATTCCCATCCTGAATGGTGAGATAACACCGGCTGCCAGCATTACGATTCAGCTTTAGGGGGCATAAGTATGGCGTTTATTGTAGGAATTGACGGGGGCGGCACCAAAACAGCTGTTACCGTTGCTCAAGATGATCGGGAAGACGTTTTATTAACCTTTACGGTAGGGCCTATTAATTATAACGGCGGTCACGCTGAGGCTATTGCAGCCTCCTTTAAGGAGATTTTTAACCGAACAAAGCGCTGCTGCACCAATTTAGAGGAAGTTACTCATGTCTGTATCGGAGCGGCAGGAGTAAGCAATCCGGCAGTAGCCCGTTTTTTGGAGAAGCAGGTGAGAGATAACGGTTATATGGGGCCTTTAACGATTACCGGTGATCAGGAAACAGCATTGTATGGAGCACAAAATGCGATGCAGGGCATTATTCTTATTGCCGGTACAGGCTCCATTTGCTTTGGGGTGAATGAAAAGGGAGAACGGCATCGCACGGGAGGCTTTGGCCATTTGATTGACGATGAGGGAAGCGGATATAGCATTGGGCGTGATCTCTTGTCCATCCTGGTTCAGGCAGAGGACGGAAGAAAAGCGGATACGATGATTCCGGCGCTGGTATACGAACAGCTTGGGCTTGCCAGTGTGCAAGAAATCATTGGTTTTGTCTATCACAAAAACACAACAAAAAAAGATATTGCAGCGCTCGCCCCGGTTATGACGAAGGCATGCGAGTTGGGGGACGCCCTGGCGCTAAAGCTTGCGGAGCAATGCGCAGCCAGTCTGTTTGAGCTTGCGGCGCCTGTTATTGAACGGCTGAAATTATATGAAATCCCAATTGCAACTGCCGGAAGTGTACTGCAAAAGTCCCGTTTTGTAAGAGATGCATTAGAGCGGAAGCTTGCCCAAAGCTACCCGCAGACCAAGCTGATTATGCCTGTTCATAATGCAGCTTATGGTGCTGTTTTGCTTGGGAAATCAAAAATGATGAACGGGGAATCACTGGCATAAAGCAAAAGAAGGGTGTGTCATAAGTCCGGCAGTTTTGGACTTACGGCACACCCCTTTTTTATAAATAAAGCAGCTGCCGGCCGAAATGAACCGGTTTAGAACTTGTCGGTTAAATAAAACACGGCCTGCTGTTTCGGGAACAGGGCTTGCAAAATACCGGCATGTTCGGCCACATCTTCAGCTGTGCCTTCCCCAGGATAACCGAATAAGATATAGGTGATCAGATTACGTTCATCCACTTCGATCGAGACATAGGAGCCGGCAGGAATATCCCCGGAAACGGAAAGCCGCTTGTGACGGTAATCCAGGCAGATCCGGTCCTCTCCGCATTGCAGCACTATAACCAGCTCTTGATTTGCCGTCAAATCATTACCGTTTAGGCGGCACTCCAGTTCTGGCTGAAGCTTGCGGAATGTAGAATGCAGATTGATCATTTTCCACATCGCCATATGGATTGGAACGGGCTTCGCCTGATGCTGCTGATAATAGGAATATAACTTATGATCCTCCGGCAGCATCGCTAGGATTTGCTTGGCATTCGGGCGAAGCCGGCATAATTCATGAAACAAGTATTCAATACCATCCGCTGCTTCATCCAAATAGAGGAATTCGTTGATAAACACCTGCTCGGTGTCCTTTTTTTCAATAATGCCATAAGCCACAATTTTATTATTTTGCCGAAGCAGCAGACAGTCCGCTTTTTTCCATTCCGGCCAGTGTATCAGATCATTCCAGTAGGCTTCACTACGGACTACGGTATAGGTGCGATTTTGATTAAATTGTTCATAGATATAGCGGATATCCTCAAGATAACGGGGCTCAAAAGGAATCATTTCGTAACCGTCCGGCTGCTCGCCGCCCGGCTGTTTCTCTACAGCGTAAGCAGTCTCGGGAATAAGTCTCCAGCCGGCTTTCTCATAAAATGCATGTTTACTGGCCAGAAGTAAACTTATATCATAACCGGTTTCTTTCATATACTCCGTTTGTGCGGCAAGAATTTTGTGAGTAAGTCCCATGCCGCGATAATTTGGATCCGCAGCGACGCTGCCCATTGCACCCGTCTGCAAAACCGCTTGGCCTGCTCTGATGGAAAGCGGAAAGATTTGAACATTGGCAGCGATTTTGCCGTCGACCGCCGCAAACCATGTAGTAGCCGGATCATAGGTGCTGTCGAGGTCTAATCTTTCCTGGAAAAAAGCCCGTCCTACGGAAAAACATTCCCCTAAAATATCGTAAATTTTTTCAAGCTGATCTCTGGTGGGCCGGTTCGTTACGATGATGTTTCTGCCTGAAGCTGTTGTCATCTTTCATTTCCTCCTGCGTCGCCGTGTTAGGACAAATTTTAATGAGACGGATAAACGGGTGCATTAGGTTGAAATTTTTTATCACATATAGATCTTAATATTGAAAATAATTTTCGTCAATAAACCTCTATAATACCTAATCAGATCGCCAATAAAACTAAATCATGGGGCACTCCAAGTTAAAAAAGAAATGACAACCTGCAAATGAAAAAGGAAGACATCCCACCCGCGGATGTCTTCCGTTTTTTGTTGGGAAATAAATCAGCGGGTATGTGGCCGGTGATTCTTACAAGATGTAGATATCGGAGTAACAAAAAGGATGAAAGGCATTTTTCCAATTCTTATCACTATGAAGCTTTAATGAGCTAAAATATTGATATAAAGTATCAAATAATATATAGTTCCATTATGTAGAGGGAAGGGGATTGAAAATGGATAAGTCTAGAAGTGTTCTTAGCTTTAGGGAAATGGTGCCGGAGGATTACAAGTTTGCGGGAGGCAAAGGGGCGATGCTTGCCCGTTTATATCAGCAGGGTTATCCGGTGCCGGAAGGATTTGTTGTATTTCCGGTGGCGTTTGAAGGAGAAAATGTAGCAGCTCTAGCGTGGGATAAAGTGGTTGTCAAGCTGCAAGCCATCCGCAAAAAGCACGCCGGAGCGCTATTTGCAGTCCGTTCTTCGGGTCTCAGTGAGGATTCAGCGGCCGCCTCGTATGCCGGAGAGTTCGAGACAGTGTTGAATGTAGAGACCGACGAAGAAGTACGCCAGGCGCTTGGCACAGTCATTCAGTCTGTGCATACGGAAAGAGTACAAGTGTACAGTTTAGTTCAAGGCATGGATGCGGCGCACCGGATGGCAATTGTCGTGCAGCTGATGGTTCCGTCCGAAATCTCGGGTGTGCTGTTTACCGCTGATCCCATTACAGGCAGCCGTGCGGTTTTGCCGGGGAATTACGTATTGGGATTGGGAGAACAGCTGGTATCCGGTGAAAGCAATGCCAGTTCGTTTACCCTGACAAGACCAGGAGGAAGGTATAACGGGCCCCGGGAATTTAGACGATATGCCGCGCGGCTGTACAAGTACGCCTCAAAAATTGAGAAGGAACTGGGGTCTCCCCAAGATATGGAGTGGGCTGTTGCCGGAGGGAAGGTTTACCTTCTGCAGACAAGGCCGATTACGACTTTAAGTCCGGGCAACCGGGAAGTGTACGCCGTCAACGACTCCTTAACCGGAGATTATGTATGGACAAATTATAATGTGGGCGAATCCATAGCCGATGTATGTACTCCCTTGACCTGGTCGCTGCTGCGGTCTTTGGATACGGAGCACGGTATTCTGCCGGGACAATACATGTTCTCCGGAAATATTTGCGGACGAGTATACGCGAATGTTAGTCTGTCAGTATCGATGTTCTCCGCTTTAGGGCTCAGCATTAAGCCTATTCTTAAAAAAATGAGCCGTGTGTTTGGTGTGATCCCGGAAGGAATGAACGTGCCGGTTTACCCTTACTCCAAGCGGGAACTACTGAAGACTGTTTTGCCTAAAATGGTGTACAGCATGAAACGGACCAGGGAAGCGGTCCGGACGCTGCCGCAGCATTTGAAGGAGACGCCCGAATGGTGCGGAACAATGGATACCAGGCTGCGGGAGGCCAGATCGGCGGATGATCTGCTGCGCTTATGGAACGAGGAGCTGTGGCCGCGTAATATGCGGGCTATGTGGTCCGGACTGGAGGCGCATGCGGCAAAAATGCAGCAATCTGAGAAGTTCCTCAAGAAACTGAGCCGGCTCGTTGGCGAAGAGGACGCGCATACTCTGCTGTCCAATGCCGGAGGCGGCACGGAACTGGAGAGTTTGGGGCCAATGACTGGAATTTCCAGAGTCGTCAAAGGGAAAATGAGCCGAAGCGAATATATGCTGAGATACGGTCACCGCGGTCCGCATGAATTCGAATTGTCCATTCCGGGTCCGGCTGAAGACGAGTTGTGGCTGGATCAGCAGATTGCCGAGTACTGCAAAGCGCCGCTGAATGCGGAAGAGCTTCTGCAGCAGCAAATGGCGCGCGCCAAAGAGGCCTGGGAAAGGTTGAAACGCCGGTATCCGCAGAGAATCAAAAGGCTGGCCGGACAAATAACCGATGCTGCGGAGGGGCCCCGCGTGCGGGAGGCGGTCCGCTCGGAATGGACAAGAACGTTCCGGCTCAACCGGACTTTTGCGCTTAAGGCAGGAGAGCTCGCGGGAGTTGGGGACGATGTTTTTTTTCTGTATCTGGATGAAATCCTGGGTTGGCTTGCCGGAGGACCTCTGCCTTACGCAAAGGATCTCTCCATGCGAAAAGAAATGGTGATTAAGTATAAAGGGCTGCCGCCGCTGCCTTCCGTCATCCGGGGACGGTTTGATCCATGGACATGGGTAAAAGATCCTAACCGCAGGCTCGATTATTACGATGCTTCTGTGAAAACGGACGTTCCGGATGGCGATACCCTAAAAGGGTTTGCCGGTGCTGCCGGGCGGATTGAAGGCAAGGTTCGCGTTCTGGCTTGTCCGGAGGAAGGCCACCAGTTGCTGCCGGGGGAAATTTTGGTCGCCTCGACAACGAATGTAGGGTGGACGCCGCTGTTTCCCAGATCGGCCGCCATTATTACCGACATTGGCGCACCGCTGTCCCATGCCGCGATTGTTGCCCGGGAACTGGGTATCCCCGCGGTTGTGGGTTGTGGCACGGCCACCTCCAGACTGAAGACAGGGGATCATGTGCTGGTTGACGGCGGGCAGGGTCTTGTGTTAATTAGAAAGGATTGACGTCGCCAGAGAGGGAATATCCAAGAGAAAGGGGAGAGCTAGCCGATGGCTTCAGAAGACCGGCCAAAGCTGGGGCTGCGTGAACGCAAAAAAGCCAAGACGATGGCGGAGGTGCAAAAACACGCCTTGCGGCTGTTTCGCGAGCAGGGGTACAAGGCGACTACTGTGGAGCAGATCGCCGAAGCCGCGGAGATTTCATACAGCACTTTTTTTCGTTACTTTGCCAGCAAAGAAGAAGTATTGACGCATGACAACTATGATGCGCTGCTGATCAACACCTTTGAGAAGGAACCTTCCGGGATCAGCCCGCTTCAAGCGCTGAAACATGCGATGTTGTCCGAAATTGCCAATATGTCGGAGGAGGAGCTGGAAACTATGCGCGAGCGGAACCAGCTGATCCGCTCCATTCCGGAATTGTGGTCGAGGGCGGTTAATAACATGACTGGAATGATGCAGCTGCTTGCCGAGCTGATAGCCAAACGTACCGGACGGCAGCCTGATGATCTTATGGTTCGGGCGCTGGCTGGCGCCATAGTAGGCGTTAATATTTCGGTCATGCTCCATTATGCGGATCATCCGGAAGCCGATTTTGCTGCAGTGCTAGGGGAGGCGCTGACTGCGCTGGAGCAGGGCTTTCCGCTGTAAGACAGTCCGTATGAGAGACGTTTCGCTCAGCTGTTCCGTTAAACGCTGCTGATGCGGACGTGTAAAAACAAATAGGGTTTAGTAATGTGCCGTAATCCCATTGTTTGGATGAACTTGGGAGAACGGCACATTATTTATTCCCGGGGTCCCGGATTACGTTCATTGTGAATGCCAATAACATTAGGTAGGGTTATCTCTTCCGGCCCAGTCCTAAAGATTCCTTCAGGCGGAAGTTTGCGGTTTATAGCGAATCATCCGCAACCGCGTACTTTCTGCCGTTCCAAACTGCAGAATCCAAACTGTTCACTTAATAGCGCTTTCAAGTAAGATGGGTACATAACCAGCTGCGTTGCTTTACCCCGATACTAGTATCGAAAACGAGGGATATCATGAGGGAATACACCATAGTTCATCTGCTGCACCGGCGCAAAGTTCCCGTCAAAATGAACGAATTGACCGCGGAGCTCGGCTGTTCGGAACGGACGGCCCGGAGTGCAATCCGCGCCCTGGAGAAGACAGGCGGCAAGCACGGCTTCCGGATTCAAATGGTCCGCGGCCAAGGTTATCTGCTGGTGGTCGACCGGGAATCCGATTTTCAGGACTATCTGGAGCAAGGAACGGAGCGGCTCGAGCAGGTGGATCTCGATAACAAAACCTCCAGACAGCGCTACCTGCTCCGGACGCTCCTGCAATATGACAGTTATCAGCCGATGGACCGGCTGGCTGAAGAAATCGGCGTCAGCCGGTCCACGATCATCTCCGATTTGAAGGAGGTGGAGCAGCGGCTGGCGGCTTTCCGGCTGAACCTCAGCCGCAAGGCGCATTACGGGATGAAGGTGGAAGGGGACGAAAAGGATTTCCGCAAAGCGTTTTCCCACTTCGTGCTCCAGTCTTCCGGCGAACGGGGGCAGGCGCTGCAGCATACGGAGGATTTTCGGGCTTATGCCCGGGAGTTCGATACGGCGGGCCTCAAAAACTACCTGCTGGGTCTGCTGCGCGAAAAGGAATTGAAAATTACCGACGTGTTCCTGGACAACCTGGTCAATCACTTGTTCATTTTGCTCTACCGGGTGTCCAAGCGGAACTTCATTGTCTCCGGCCAGGCAATGGCCGCTGCCCCCGAACCGCTGTACCGGACCATCGCCTGTGGGATCGCGGAGTGGATCGAAGCCCGGTACGGAATCCAGCTGCCGGAAGACGAAATCAATTACCTGGCGGTGCACATCTCGGGCAAAACCGTCATGGAGCGCATGTCGGAGCAGACGAAAGCGCATTTGCGGTCGGGCATCGGTTCGATTCTGGAGCGGCTGGATGCGGAGTTCCTGACCCGGTTCAGCCAGGACGAGGAGCTGCGGGAAGCGCTGACGCTGCATATGTTCCCGCTGCTGAACCGGCTGTACTACAATCTCCAGCTCGGCAACCCGCTGGTGGAAGACGTGTACAGCCAATACGCCAACGTATTTCTCATTTCCTTCCGGTTCGCAGAAATCGTTGAAGAACGTTACGGCTTCCGGATGTCGCGGGACGAAGCGGGTTATGTCGCCTTGCATTTCGCCACTCATCTGGAGCGCATGCAGCAGCGGAACCTAGAGAGCTACAAGCGGATTGCTGTCATCTGCTCAACCGGGGCGGGCAGCGCGCATTTAATCCGGCTAAAGCTGGAGGCGCTGTTTCCCAAAGCATCGGTGATCACGGCATCTGCATCGGAGGTGCAGGAGATCGTTGCCCAGCCTGTGGATCTGATTCTGACGACTGTCCCGCTGGAGACGGAAATTGCCCGCAAGCCGGTCATCCACATCAAGCAGCTGCTGGACGACCAGGAGATTCAGCGGATCAAAGAGGTGCTGTCCCTGCAGATCAACCGCGAGCAGCCTTCTTTTAAACTGATGGATTTTATGGAGCTGTTCCGCGAGGAGCTGTTCCACTTGAGTGGACCGGACGATTATACGGAGCTGTTAATGCAGCGCTGCCGCGAAATTGTGAATCACGGATACGGCGCGGCCGATTTTCCCGAGCAGGTGCTGTTCCGCGAACATAAATTTACCACGATCTACAAAAACGGGGTTGCCGGCCCGCATCCGATGCGGATGAGCGCGATTCGGGACTGCATCAATGTGACACTGCTGAACAAACCGCTGCTGTATGAGGGGAAGCCGGTTCAGCTGATTTTTGTCATCAACCTGAAGCCAGGCCAGCTGTTTCTGCATAAGGAGATCAGCAAGCTGCTGCTGGTGCTCATGGAACGGGAAGAAAGCCGGAACCGGCTGCTGTCGGTGACCAGCTACGCCCAGTTTATTGAAGAGATCGGGAGGCTGCTGTGACCCCTGCGGTCCTGCGCTGCCGCTAATCTCGAAATGCGCAGGTTTGGCCCGCGTCTGCCGGTGATTTTTTAAATTCGACTCAACTAACTATACAAAAAAACAGAGATACGGAGTGGAGACAACCATGGATTATGAACAAACGGTCATGCAAATTATCGCAAGCAGCGGAGAAGCCCGCAGCCTCAGCCTCAAAGCGGTGCGCACGGCGCGCACAGGCGATCTGGAAGAAGCGGACAAGATGATCAAAAGCGCAAAAGAAAGCCTGACCAAGGCCCACAAGGTGCAAACCGGACTGATCCAGGCGGAAGGCCGCGGGGAAAAAACGGAGATCACGCTGCTGATGATTCATGCGCAGGATCATTTGATGAATGCCTTGACCGTGCGGGAAATGGCGGTCGAACTGATTGAAGAAATCAAGGAACGCAAAACGCTGGAGCAAACCCTGAAAGGATCGGTGAACTAAGATGAAGAAAATTTTGCTTGCCTGTGCAGGAGGCTTTTCGACAAGTATGCTCGTGGAACGGATGAAGGAGGCGGCCCGCGCCAAAGGAATTGAAGTGGTCATCGACGCGGCGGCCGAAAGCGATATCGCGGATCAAAAACCGTTTGACATTATTATGCTCGGCCCGCAAATGGGGCATGCGGAAGGCGAATTGGCCGCGGAGTATCCGGACATTCCGGTTACAACCATCGACATGGCGGATTACGGGATGATGGACGGAGATAAAGTGCTGGCGACAGCGCTGGATCTCATGGAGAAAAAGGGGGTCTAAATCATGGCAGGCGGCGCGGAGTGGAGAGCCAAGATTCAGAAAATAAGCACCAAAGTACAGAAAAACACCTATATCAGCGCAATTTCCAACGGATTGATGGCGCTCATGCCCATCCTGATCCTTGGAGCGATTTTTTCGCTGATCAATGCGCTGAAGCTGGAGCCGTACCAGAACTTTCTGGTCAGCTCCGGACTTAAAGACTACACCTCCCTTCCCGCAACGGTAACCACCGACGTCATTGCGCTGTATGCGGTATTTTCTATCGCTTACAATTTTGCGGTCCAGCATAAGCAGCAGGGCTTCTCCGCCGGCATTCTCGCGCTGATGAGCTTCCTGCTCGTCACGCCGAAAGGTATGCTGGATGATGGAGCAACCGTGGCGTACGGCTATTCCTGGCTGGGGGCGAAAGGACTGTTTGTCGCGATCATTCTCGCGCTTGTGGTTGGTAAAGTGTACACTTTTGTCCTGGAGAAAAAATTCTACATTAAAATGCCGAAGGGCGTTCCGCCAACTGTCGAAAAATCGTTTGCGGCGCTTACGCCGGGTTTTCTCGTAGCGGTCCTGATGCTGATCCTTGCGGCCCTCTTTTCGGCCACGAAATACGGCAACATGCACGAATTTGTGTTCTCGATTATTCAGTTGCCGCTTACAAGCCTTGGCGGCACATGGTGGGCGATGCTGATCTGTATTTTTGTCATCCATCTGCTCTGGTTCTTCGGCGTTCACGGCACACTGGTTGTCTATTCCGTAGTTGGACCGATCTGGGTAGCGCTTGGACTTGAAAATCTTGAGGCTTACCAGCGCGGAGGCGAAAGCATTCATATCATCGGTTCCCCGTTTTTCCCTGTATATGTGCTGCTTGGCGGGGCGGGGGCGACGCTTGGGCTGGTGATCGCGATGCTGTTCGCCAAATCGGCCCGTTACAAAACTCTTGGCAAACTGGCGTTTATCCCCAGCCTGATTGGCGTTAACGAACCGCTGATCTTCGGGATGCCGCTGGTGCTGAACGTCCGGCTGATGATTCCGTTTATCCTTGCGCCGCTCGTCAGCAGCGGTCTGGCGATCCTGCTCACCTCGCTCGGCATCTTGCCGGTGCTGCACGGTATTCAGGTGCCGCTCGGCATTCCCGTGCTGGTCAACGGCTGGATGAACGGAGGCTGGCGCGTCAGCGCATTCCAGCTTGTCATGATCGGCGCAAGCTTCTTGATTTATTACCCGTTCTTCAAAAAAGCGGATGCCGACGCCCTCGCACAGGAACGTCAGGCGGAAGAAAAAGCATCCGCGGCGGACAAAGGAGGGCTCGCCAATGCACAGCCCGTTTCCTGAGCATTTTTTATGGGGCGGCGCGGTTGCGGCCAATCAGGTGGAGGGGGCTTATAACGAAGACGGCAAAGGCCTCTCCACCGCCGATGTGGTGAAATACTGCCCGCCGGAAGAGCGTAAAGGCCTGGAGCAGCTGCTGGCAATGAGCGGACCACAGCTTGCGGCGGCAATCGAAGACCAAGGGGAAGGCAATTACCCGAAGCGGCGTGGCATCGATTTTTACCATCGGTACAAGGAGGATATCGCTTTGTTTGCGGAGATGGGCTTCAAAGTCTTCCGGCTGTCGATTTCCTGGCCGCGGATTTTTCCAAACGGAGACGATTCCGTTCCAAACGAAGCCGGACTGCGCTTCTATGATGAGGTGTTCGATGAGCTGCACAAACATGGCATTGAACCGCTGGTGACGTTGTCCCATTACGAAATGCCCGTGCATCTGACGACGAAGTATAACGGCTGGGAATCACGCGAGCTGGTCGGGCTGTTCGTCCGCTATGCGGAAACCGTGTTCGAGCGGTACCGGAATAAGGTGAAATATTGGCTGACTTTTAATGAAATCAACTGTACGCTGAAGGCGCCGTTCCTTGGGGCGGGTATTCTGCTGGACGGCAAGGACAATCCGAAGCAGGTGGCGTTCCAGGCGCTGCACCATCAATTTGTCGCCAGTGCGCTGACGGTTAAACGCGGACGGGAAATCAATCCCGGGTTCCAGATCGGCTGTATGCTGGCCCGTAAGCTGGTTTATCCGTATACGTGCCATCCAGCCGATGTGCTGAAGGCGCAGGAAGAAAACCAGATGGCCCAGTTCTGCTCCGATGTACAGGTAAGAGGTTATTATCCTTCCTACATCCGCCGCCACTTAGAGCGCTACGGCGTCCAAATCGAAATGCAGCCGGGTGACGAAGCGGTGCTGCGGGAACATGTCGTTGATTTCCTTTCTTTCAGCTATTACATGTCCTCCGCGGTCAGTGTAAAAGAGGAAGCGGGGGCGACGACGGAAGGCAACTTAACCAAAGGCCTTGTTAATCCTTATCTGGCATCCTCCGACTGGGGCTGGCAGATTGACCCGATCGGCTTACGGGTAGTGCTGAAAGAGATGTACGACCGGTATCAGATTCCGCTGTTCGTCGTGGAGAACGGTCTGGGCGCAGTCGATGCGCTGGAGCCTGATGGTACGATAAACGACGATTACCGGATCGACTATTTCGCCAAGCATATCGAGCAGATGGGCGAAGCGATCGCCGACGGGGTGGACCTGATGGGCTATACGAGCTGGGGCTGCATCGATTTGATCTCCGCATCGACTTCTGAGATGCGGAAGCGGTACGGCTTCATTTATGTCGACCAGGACGATGAAGGCGGAGGAACACTGCGGCGCATCCCCAAAAAAAGCTTCTACTGGTATCAAAAAGTGATCGCATCCGGCGGCGCGGATCTGAGTTATTAAAGCAGGCGCTGCCGGTAAATGCCGGCGCGGACGGCGGCGTGGCCAGTAATGATCGCGTGGTCAGTAAACGGCGGTGTATACAGCACATGCCAACGGATATAGCAAATGCCGGCGCGGACGGCAAAAGAGCCTTCCCAAGGTCGAATGACCCGGGAAGGCTCTTTGTCATGCATGCGGCTAAACGCCGGCTTATTTGCCGAGCTGCTTATCCACTTCTTTTACAGGATTTTCACCTTCATGCGATTTGTCCTTCTTGCCGCTCATAAACCAGCCGATCAGGGCAATCAGCACCAGGACAATGTAGAAGGTCGTCTTCCAAGGCGTACTGTGGGCAAACGATTCCGGAATTACGCCCAGGGAATGGTGCGCCAGCGTAATGACCGCGAGTTTGACGCCTACCCAGCCTACGATGACAAAGGCGGCAACTTCCAGACCCGGACGCTCATGCAGCAGCTTGACGAAAAACGAAGCCGCAAAACGCATGATGACAAGACCGATAAAACCGCCGGTGAAGATAACCAGGAACACGCCGCCGTCGAGACCGCCGATATTCGGCAGACCGCTTGGCGGAAGCGCGACAGCCAGAGCCACCGCGGCAAGGATGGAGTCGACGGCAAAAGCGATGTCCGCCAGCTCGACCTTCAGCACTGTCATCCAGAAGCCCGATTTTTTCTTATCCACGGCTGCTTGCGAGCCGCTTTCGGCGGCGTCTTCGGTGACTCCCTTGCGGGCCGCGACTACTTTGCGGATAATGTGGTTAAAGGCGATAAACAGCAGGTAAAGCGCGCCGATGGCCTGTACCTGCCAGATATCCACCAGGAAGGAAATAATAAAGAGCGAGCCGGCCCGGAAAATAAATGCTCCGAACAAACCGTAAAACAGCGCTTTCTTGCGCTCCGCATCCGGAAGATGCTTAACCATGATCGCGAGTACCAGCGCGTTATCGGCGGCAAGCAGGCCCTCCAGCCCGACAAGCACGACCACAACCCACAGGTATTCCATCAATAAACTGAAATCCATTGATTGTCCTCCCCAAAAATGTATTTTGCTACAAACGCGGTCGAGCTTCCCTTTAGGATGACCCAAATCTATATAAAAAAGACCTTTACCAAACAAATCAAAACCCTGAATACAAGGTTGATCTGAATGGTAAAGGTCTCGCTAACAATGGGTGATTGCCAATAAAGCCGGAGAATCTCGAGGGACGCTCGTATTGACGACTTTATTTAACAGCTACTCCCCTTTACGGGTATGAAATTATCCAAAGTGAAGACTCGCGAATTGCCTAGGAAGATCATATATTAGTTGATTTTAATTGTCAACAAATGAATTTGAAACCGGAACATCAGATAATCAGGATCTTTTTACCAAAAGTCCAAGCGGACGGTGCAGCCGTTCCTTGGACTTTTTTGTGTTGGAAACGGAAACATGGGATGTAAATGTAAGTAAAAGTTACATAAAAATTGACGGAAATGAAAACACGCTGCAAATCGGCTGAAAATGAGTGGAAACTTAATTGACGCTAAAGGCTGATAAAAATATGATGGGGATAAATCACAGCTTGATAAGAAATGTATGTGTTAGAAATAATTACATTAAAGTGCAGGGTGCTTGCCCGGCCGAATCAGGAGGTGGGAAACGAAACATGAGATCGCGTCAGCCTTTTCAATCACCGGATACGGCGGATGCCGTAAGCCGCCATCCTTGCTACAGCGAGGAAGCGCACCGGTATTTTGCCCGCATGCATCTGCCCGTCGCTCCCGCCTGCAACATTCAATGCAACTACTGCAACCGCAAGTTTGACTGCGTGAACGAAAGCAGGCCCGGCGTGGTCAGTGAAGTACTGACGCCGGCCGAGGCGGAACGCAAGGTAAAAGGCGTCGCGGCCCAGCTGCTGCAGCTGTCGGTGGTCGGAATTGCCGGGCCTGGTGATCCGCTGGCGAACAGCGAACGCACCTTTGAGACGTTCGAGCGGGTCAGGCGACACGTGCCGGATGTTATGCTGTGCCTCAGCACCAATGGCTTGACTGTTTACCGGCATGCTGACCGGATTGCAGAGCTCGGAATCGGCCATGTGACGCTCACGATTAACGCCGTTGATCCCGAAATCGGGCGCGAGATTTACCCTTGGGTCGTTGATGAGGGGAAACGGTATGAAGGAAAAGAGGCCGCGGAGCTGCTGCTCTCCCGTCAGCTTCAGGGACTTGAAGCGCTGGTTTCGCGGGGAGTGCTGGTCAAAATCAATTCCGTGCTGATCCCCGGCGTCAATGATAAACATCTTCCCGAAGTGTCGAAAGTGATCCGGAAACTCGGCGCGGCCGTCCACAATGTCACCCCGCTCATTATCGCGCCGGGCAGCCGCTATGAAGCGGAAGGGCGTAGGGCTCCCCGGCCCAAGGAGCTTTACCGCATTCAGGAGGAAATCGGCCGGGATGGCCTGCGGGTCATGCGGCACTGCCGGCAGTGCCGTGCGGATGCGGTCGGCCTGCTTGGCCAGGACCGGAGCGGCGACTTCACTTTGGCGGACCTCCCGGCGGATCCGCAGCCCGATCCGGACGCCCGGAGGAAATTCCAGGAGGACCTGGACACACGCATCCGCCAGCGGATTGCCGCCAGGCAGTCCCGCTGCGGACCGCTCCCGATGGAAGGGAAGCGGGCCCCAAGCATCGCCGCCACCCGCGTCGCCGTTGCCACCCGGGGCGGCGGCAAGGTGAACCGGCATTTCGGCCATGCGACCGAATTTCTTGTCTACGAGTCCGACGGTTCTTCCATAAAGCTGCTCGGCGTCCGGAAGATTCAGGCTTACTGCGTCGGCACCGCTGACTGCAACGGCGATAAGGAAGCGACGCTTCAGGAAATCTGTTCGCTGCTTGGCGACTGCCGGCTGCTGCTCTGCTCGGGCATAGGCGCCGCGCCGCGGGCCGCGCTGAACCGGGCGGGAATTCTGCCGCTCGTCCGCAAAGGCGAAATTGAAGAACAAGTGCTGGAATCCGTGAAGTACAACCGATATTTTGACCCCATTCCCGTATCGAAAGGATGATCCATTATGCGTCAAATCGCGTTTTACGGCAAAGGCGGCATCGGAAAATCAACCACGTCCCAGAATACGCTTGCTCAGCTGGCAACCAAGTTCGGCCAGGATATTATGATCGTGGGCTGCGATCCGAAGGCGGATTCTACCCGGCTTATTTTGAACACAAAAGCCCAACAGACGGTGCTTCATCTGGCCGCCGAACGCGGTACGGTCGAGGATTTGGAACTGGAGGACGTGGTGCAGCAGGGCTTCGGCGGCATCCTGAACGTCGAATGCGGCGGACCGGAGCCGGGAGTCGGCTGCGCGGGCCGGGGTATTATTACGGCGATTAATTTTTTGGAGCAGCAGGGGGCATATGAAGGCCGGGATTTCGTCTCCTACGATGTACTCGGCGACGTAGTTTGCGGCGGGTTCGCGATGCCGATCCGCGAGAACAAGGCCCAGGAAATCTATATCGTCTGCTCCGGCGAAATGATGGCGATGTACGCAGCCAACAATATCGCCCGCGGAATTCTGAAATACGCAAACAGCGGCGGCGTCCGGCTTGGCGGGCTGATTTGCAACAGCCGGAATACCGACCGGGAGGATGAGCTGATTACGGAGCTGGCCCGGCGGCTGAACACGCAGATGATTCATTTTGTGCCCCGCGACAATGTGGTGCAGCACGCGGAGCTCCGCCGCATGACGGTGGCCCAGTATAACCCGGATCACAAGCAGGCCAAGGAATACGAAATTCTGGCGGACAAAATCCTTCATAACGACATGCTGACCATCCCGACGCCGATTTCCATGGAGGAGCTGGAGGATCTGCTGATGGAGTTCGGCGTCATCGAAGACGAAGAAACGACGCTGCAGAAGCTGCAGGCTTCGGGGCAATAAAGTGGCGAAAGGATTGGACCGGGCGGTGTGCCGGACAGCCGGGCGGTTGGACACAGATATAAGCTGCTGCTGAAAAACAGGCCGGCCTCCGGGTTTGCCGCAAAGCCGCGCTGCCCGGGTCCGGTCGGCCGCAACAAAATGTCCGGGACCGGTTAACCGCACAAATGCCTGGGACCGGCCCGCCGCCACAAACACATGGATAAAGGAGGGATCACGATGGGACTGAATGTGGAAGCGAAGCAACAGCTGGTGGAGGACATCCTGGAAGCCTACCCCGAAAAAGCGCGCAAAGACCGTCAAAAGCATTATCAGATCAACACGGCCGAGTCCGTCAGCTGCGGCACCTGTACGCTGAAATCAAACATGAAATCCCGTCCGGGCGTCATGACCATCCGGGGCTGCGCCTATGCCGGCTCCAAAGGGGTGGTCTGGGGCCCGATCAAGGATATGGTGCATATCAGCCATGGCCCGGTCGGCTGCGGCCAATACAGCTGGGGCACGCGGCGCAACTATGCAAGCGGGACGCTTGGCATCGACAATTTTACCGCTATGCAGATTACAAGCGATTTTCAGGAAACGGACATCGTGTTTGGCGGAGACAAAAAGCTGGAGACGATCTGCCGGGAGATCAAAACGATGTTTCCGCTCGCCAAAGGCATCTCCATCCAATCGGAATGTCCGGTCGGCCTGATTGGCGACGATATCGAAGCAGTCGCAAAAAAAATGTCCAAAGAGCTGGACATTCCCATCGTTCCCGTGCGCTGCGAAGGCTTCCGCGGCGTCAGCCAGTCGCTTGGCCATCACATCGCCAATGATGCAATCCGCGATTTTCTTATGGGCAAAAAGGAGCTCGCCGATTCCGGCCCGTACGATGTGAACATTATCGGCGACTATAATATCGGCGGCGACGCTTGGGCCTCGCGGATTTTGCTGGAAGAGATGGGACTGCGCGTGATCGCACAGTGGTCGGGGGACGGCACAATCAATGAAGTGGAGATCGCCCACAAGGCGAAGCTGAATCTGATCCACTGCCACCGCTCCATGAACTATATGGTGACTACGATGGAGAAGGAATACGGGATTCCGTGGATGGAGTACAACTTTTTTGGACCAACCAAAACGATTGAAAGCCTGCGCGCCATCGCCGCCCGGTTCGACCGGACGATCCAGGACAACTGCGAGCGGGTGATCGCCAAATACAAACCCCGCATGGATGCGGTCATAGCCAAATACAAACCCCGGCTGGAGGGCAAAAAGGTGATGCTGCTGATCGGCGGGCTGCGCGCGCGGCATACCGTTGGCGCTTACGAGGATCTGGGGATGGAAATCGTCGCAACCGGCTACGAATTTGCCCATAAAGACGACTATGAACGGACATTCCGGGAACTGCCGGAAGGCACCATAATATACGACGATCCGTCCGCCTACGAGCTGGATGAATTGGCACAGCGCCTGGACATCGACCTGATGGGTTCGGGCGTCAAGGAAAAATACGTCTACCACAAAATGGGCATTCCGTTCCGGCAGATGCATTCCTGGGATTACAGCGGACCGTATCACGGTTTTGACGGTTTTCCCATCTTTGCAAGGGATATGGATATGACCGTAAGCAGTCCGGTCTGGAATCTGCTGAAGCCTGCTGAGGCTGGGGCGGCAGTGAAGGAGGCGGGAGCATGAGCGACAGACTGGAGATTCCCGACAGCGGCACCCTGTTCCGGCAGGAACAGTACACAGCCCAAAGGGAGAGCAAAAAGGCGTTTGAAGCTCCCTGCGCCGAAGAAGCGCTGGAGGAGGCGTTGGCGTATTCGAGGACTGCCGAATACCTCGAGCAGAACTTCGGCCGCAAGGCGGTGGTCATTAATCCGCACAAGGCGTGCCAGCCGCTTGGCGCGGTGATGGCGGCGCTTGGATTTGAGAAGACGCTGCCGTTTGTTCACGGTTCGCAGGGCTGCACAGCGTATTTCCGCAGCCACTTGAGCCGGCATTTCAAAGAGCCGACACCCGCTGTGTCCTCCTCCATGACCGAAGACGGCGCTGTATTTGGAGGCATGAGCAACCTGATCGACGGGCTGCAGAATGCCGTGGCGCTCTACAAACCGGAGATGGTCGCCGTCTCCACGACCTGTATGGCGGAGGTCATTGGGGACGATCTGCAGGCTTTTATCTCGAATGCCCGGCAAAAGGGTGCGGTTGCGCAGGAAATGCCGATTCCTTACGCCAACACGCCGAGCTTCGCGGGATCGCATATCTCTGGGTATGATGCCATGCTGAAGTCGATTCTCTCCACGCTGTTCGCCGCTGCCGGCCGGCAGGCTGTTCCGGGCGGCGGCGGACTGAGCGGGGAGAAGCTGAATGTGCTGATGGGGTTTGAGCCGTACACCGGCAACTATGCCGAAATGCGCAAAATCCTGGATGCATTTGATACCGGCTATACCTTCCTCGGCGATCACAGCGGGAACTTCGATTCCCCCGCGACGGGCGAATACCGCTATTACTACGGCGGGACGAAGCTGGACGATGTGCCGAAGGCGGCTTCGGCGCTGGGAACGCTGGCCTTGCAGAAATATACGCTGAAAAAAACGCTGGAATATACAGCCGGCGAGTGGAAGCAGCAGACGGCCGCGTTTTCGGCCCCGATCGGCATAACGGCGACGGACCGGCTGCTTGCAGCCATCGGAGAGCTGACCGGCCTGCCGGTTCCGCAGCAGCTGACCGAGGAGCGGGGGCGGGTGGTCGACGCGATGACCGACAGCCATCCGTACCTGCACGGCAAACGGGTGGCGCTGGCCGGCGATCCCGATCTGCTGATTGGACTGATCGGTTTTTGCCTGGAGCTGGGGATGGAGCCGGTCCACATCGTGTGCTCCAATCCGGAGAACGGCTTCAAGGAGGAAGCCGAAGCGCTGCTTGCCTCCAGTCCTTATGGCGCGGAAGGCAAAATTTATGCCGGCAGCGATCTGTGGCATATGCGTTCCCTGCTAATCATGGATCCGGTAGATTTTGCCCTTGGCAGCTCGCATTTGAAATTTGCGGCCAAAGACGCCGGCGTGGAGCTGGTCCGTATCGGGTTCCCATTGTTTGACCGCCATCACCTGCACCGCTATCCGGTCATCGGTTACCAGGGTGCGCTGAATCTGCTGACGGTTCTCGTCAATACCGTGCTGGACCGGCTGGATAAAGAAAACGACGGGTATAACTTCGATCTGGTGCGTTAGGCCGCTGAATCGTAAGCTGAAGTGAACATTTTTCGCAATAGGCGAAGGAGGGAGACGCCGCATGGATCCGATCCGAAAAGAACCGTATGACGCCGGAGTGTGCGCCAGCCCCGCCCCCAAATCCAAGCCCTGTCCCCGGCCGAAGCCCGGGGAGGCGGCCGGGGGCTGCTCCTTCGACGGCGCCCAGATCACGCTGCTGCCGATTATGGATGCGGCGCATCTCGTTCATGGGCCCGTTCCCTGCGCGGGAACAAGCTGGGAGAGCCGGGGAAGCTTGACCAGCGGAGCCGCGCTTTCCCGTTACGGCTTCACAACTGATCTGGCCGACAGCGACATTATCTTCGGCGGGGAAAAAAAATTAAAGGAAGCCGTCGAATATATCGCCGGGCGCTTTGCGCCTCCGGCGATCTTTGTCTATTCCACGTGCGTCACCGCTTTGACCGGCGAGGATATAGATGCGGTCTGTACGGAGAGCTCCGCACGTCTCGGGCTGCCTGTGGTGCCGGTGAACAGTCCGGGGTTCGTCGGCAGCAAAAACCTGGGCAACCGGCTGGCGGGCGATGCGCTGCTGCAGTACGTCATCGGCACGGGAAAGCCGGACCGCGAGCTTCCGCCGGGCGTCAATCTGATCGGCGAATATAACATCGCCGGCGAAATCTGGGACATTGAACGGCTGATGGGCCAGGCCGGCATTCCGGTCACGGCGCGGATTACCGGCGACAGCCGTTACCGGGAGCTGACCTGCGCACATCTGGCGCGCGTCAACATGGTCGTCTGCAGCCGGGCGCTGCTCGGGCTGGCCCGGGAGATGGAAACGAAATACGGCATTCCGTATTTCGAGGGGTCTTTTTACGGGGCCAGGGAGACGACGTATTCGCTGCGGCAGATGGCCTACCTGCTGAATGACCGGGAGCTGGAGCGGCGGGTGGACCGGCTGACGGAACGGGAGGAGAACCGGCTGGCCTATGCGCTGAAGCCGTACCGCAAAGCGCTGAAAGGCAAAAAAGCGGTCCTCTACACCGGCGGCGTCAAAAGCTGGTCGGTGATTTCCGCGCTGAAAGAGCTGGGCGTGCAGGTGGTCGGCGTGGGGACAAATAAATCGACGGCCGACGATGTAGTCCGGATTGCAGAACGGGTAGGAGACGACACGGAGTATATTGCGGAGGGCGGCGCCGGGCGGATTTTGAAAACCGTGCGTGAGCGCAAAGCGGATATTATGATCGCGGGTGGAAGAAACATGTACGTCGCGATGAAGGAACAGATTCCGTTTGTGGATATCAACCAGGAGCGGCACCGTGCTTATGCGGGGTATGAGGGGCTGCTGCGGCTGGCCAAGGAGCTTGTGCACGCCATCTCGCATCCGGTCTGGAAGCTGGCGGCGAATCCCGCGCCATGGGATAGGGAGGCGGACAGATGACGGTGAAAAAACTGACGAAACCCGTAACCGTGAACCCGCTTAAGGTCAGCCAGACGCTTGGCGCCGTCCTGGCGCTGCAGGGGTGTTACCGTTCGCTTCCGGTTATCCATGGTGCGCAGGGGTGCTCCGCGTTTTCCAAAGCGCTGCTTACCCGCCATTTTCGTGAACCCATTGCCGTTCAGACCTCTGCGCTTCAGGAAATGGACGTGATTTTCGACGCTAACCGGAATTTGGAGGAAGCACTAAATACGGTGCTGTCCAAACACCGGCCGGATCTAATAGGCGTCATTGGGACGGAACTGACCGAGGTGGCGGGTGTGGATTACCAGGCCATGCTGAAAACCTACAAGCGGGAGCGGAATCTCCGCGATGTGCTGCTGTTTCCGGTGCCGCTCGGGGATTTTCGCGGTTCGCTGGAAGCCGGTTTTGCCGCTGCGGCCGAGGCGCTGATTGACGAACTGATCGTGTTGTGCGGAAGCCGGGGGCCCAAAAGCGTAAACAACCGCCAGATCACCCTCCTTCCGGGGGCGATGCTGACTCCCGGCGATGTGATGGAGCTGAAAGAGCTGCTGGCTTCGTTTGGCTTTGAAGTGATTGCGCTGCCGGATTTGTCTACTTCGCTGTCCGGGCATCTGCTGACCGGTTTTTCGCCGCTTACACGCGGTGGCGTGCCGCTGGATTCCATGCTGCAGAGCCTGCAGTCCGGTCTTACTATCGCGGTAGGAAGCGGGATGGAACGGCCGGCCCGGCGGCTGCACAACGCACTTGGTACGCCGTATCAGGTGTTTCACGGATCGATGGGACTCGGGGCGTCCGATGAATGGATGGAGTTTTTGCGGCGGATTAGCGGGGAGCCGGTGCCGGTAAAATACCGCTGGCAGCGCGAAAATCTGCTGGATGCGCTGCTGGACGCGCATTTTCAGTTCGCTGGAGCTTCAGCGGTCGTAACGCTGGAGCCGGACCACCTGGTTTCCGTCTCAGGCTGGCTGAAGGAGCTTGGCATTCAGCCGAAAGCCCGGGTCGTACCGTGCGAATCGCCCGCTTTAACCGCCATGGAAGGCGAGATCTGGATCGGCGATCTGGACGATGCGGAAACGCTCGGCCAAGGCGCGGATTTGTGGATCGGCAGCTCTCATGGAGCCGCCTGCGCCGGGCGGATTGGCGCGGCGTTCCTCGCCGCAGGTTTTCCGGTATGGAGCGAGCTTGGAGCGCATCTCAACGTTTCCGTGGGCTACCGGGGCGCGATGGAGTGGGTAAACAAAACAGGCAATGCGCTGATGCGAAGGGAGGAGAACCGGCGTGAAAGTGGCGTTCGCAACAGATGACGGCGTGCGGGTCAATGCCCATTTTGGGCAAAGTCCCCGGTTCGCCGTGTATACGATCGGCAGGCAGGGAGCGAAGGATTATGAGCTGCGGGAGGTGCCGCGGGACGCCGACAGGGACGAAGGAAGCCGGATTGACTGCCGGATCACGTTGATTGAGGACTGTACGCTGATTTTTTTGATGCAGATCGGGGCTTCGGCGGCCGCGCGGGTAACCCGCCGCCGGATGATGCCGGTCAAGGTGCCGCCCGGCAGCCGGATCGACGAGCAGGTGAAACGGCTGACAGAGCTGCTGCAGGGGAAACCGCCGCTGTGGCTTGCCAAAGTAATGCAGGCCGAAGCAGATAAGGAGGGGGCCGGAGATGGAACCGGTGAGCAGCGGAGCCGTTAATCCCAGTAGCGGGAGAGAGGATTTGCGGGAACGCCTGGCGCGGAACAGACGGCCTGCGGGGGCCTTGTCCGGCCCGGATCGGGACAGCGGGATACGCCTGACCCAAGAACCGGGCACAGACAAAAGCGAACTGAAGGAGGCGTACATCAACCGGCTGTGCGGACTGCTTGATGCGTATGACCCATTCGGCAGTTATACATCCCTGCCGGCTGAAGACAAGATCGCCCGGCTGTTTCTTGTCTCGGCGGACGAGAAACGGCGGTCGGACACCGGCTGCATGGTGTCGCCGCGCACGGTCCGGCAGGCCGCGCTGCTGTTTCAGGCGGCGGCCGGTCTGCTTGAAGAGCGGAGCGGGCTGCAGATGCAAAGCGCCGCGGAGCTGAATGATGAGGGTTTTGGACGGGCGCTGATTTTTACCGGCCGGACCATCTTGGTGCTGAAAAGCATCCGGCCCGGCTTCCCGTTTCCCTTCGCCGGGGTTCGTGCGGCAGTAGATTATGGAGCCGGGTGTGCGGAAGAAGGGTTGGCTTTTTTGGATCAGCACAACCGCTGGGTCACGGTGCACGGAGCTTTGGCTTTGGAGGGCTAGAGGCTGACGGAGAAAGGAGGCGAAGGGGAATGGAGCGGTCGGGTCCGGCGTTAGAGGGGGCGGGGATAGGAGAAGCGGCGGTAGGGGGAGCAGCGAGTGGAGAGGCGATAGGTGGATTGGCGGCGGGAGAGGCGATGGCGGGAGCAGTAGGAGAAGTGGGGGCAGGTGGAGCAGGGAGAGCAGGAGTGGCACCGGCTGCAGCAACGACGGTAGAGGGAGCGGGGGAAGTGGCGGCGAGTCGAGGGGCAGCAGAAGTGGCGTCGGGGGGAGTTGCAGGGGCGGCAGGTGAAGCGCAGGCAATTGGAGCGGCGATAGCAGGAGGGACGACGGCGGGAGGGGCACCACGGGACCTCCCCGGCTCCCGCTACGCCCGTCAGCTGAAGCTGCTGGGGGAAGAAGGCCAGCATGCGCTCCGCAAGGCCTGCGTGTTTGTCGCCGGCGTCGGCGGCCTGGGCGGCACCGCAGCGCTGTATTTGGCGGCGGCGGGAATCGGCAAGCTGATTTTGGCGCATGAAGGCGTTGTTGCGGCTCCCGACCTGAACCGGCAAATCTTAATGGATACCGAACATCTCGGTGAAAAACGGATCGAAACGGCTGTCCTTCGCCTCCGCATGCTGAATCCCGAGGTCGAAATCGTGGGATATAACTCGCGAATTGATGATACTGCGCGCCCCTGGGTCGAAGCGGCCGATATGGTGATCGACGCCAGATACGATTTTCCGGAACGGTACGCCCTTAACCGCCTGTGCGTGGAAGCAGGAAAACCTATGATCGAAGCGGCCATGTACGGCTTTGAGGTTTCGCTGACCACCATCCTGCCCGGGTTGACCCCTTGTCTGGAATGCATCTACCCTGACCGCGGAGCGGAGTGGGAGCCGCTTGGTTTTCCAGTATTGGGAGCAACTTCCGGAATTGCGGGTTGTCTGGCGGCACTGGAAGCCGTAAAATGGATTACACGGGTAGGGACGGCTTATGCGGGCATAATGCATCGCTTTTCGACGATCGACTTTGCCTGTTACAGCGTGCACCTCACTCGTAATCCGAACTGCGCTTGCTGCGGAGAAGGAGGATGACAACCGTGAAACGTCTTAGGCTGTGTGACACGACACTTAGGGATGGCGAACAGGCGGCGGGAGTTTCTTTCACAAGGGCGGAAAAGCTGGAAATCGCAAGGATGCTGGCGGTATGCGGCGTAGAGCAGGCGGAGGTAGGGATTCCGGCCATGGGGCCAAAAGAGCAGGAGGACATTGCGGCGATTCTTTCGCTGGGTCTGCCGATGCGGCTGATGACCTGGAATCGGGCGGTTACGAGCGATATTGACAAAGCGTGGTCGACGGGCGTGGACTGGAGCCACATTTCCATTCCGGTATCGGAGATTCAGCTCCGGGGCAAGTTGGGCCTTACGCCTTCGGAGGGCTTGGACAAGCTCCGGCGGACGGTCGATTATGCGCTTCGTCTCGGCCTCACGGTCTCGGTGGGGATGGAGGATTCTTCGCGGGCGGATATGGATTTTGTGATCCGGACGGTAAATACGCTGTATCAGGACGGGGTACGCTGGTTTCGGTACGCCGATACGGTATCGGCCCACCATCCGGCCCAGATGGCCGAGCGAATCGGCACGCTGATTGAAGCGGTGCCGAAGACTGTGGAGATTGAGGTGCACTGTCATAACGATTTTGGTCTCGCTGCGGCTAACACGCTGAGCGGGATTGCCGCAGGCGCCGTCTGGGCGAGCACAACGGTTGCGGGGATCGGCGAACGGACAGGGAATGCGGCGATGGAAGAAGTGGTGCTGGCCTGGCGTTATCTCTATGGAGGGTACAGCGCGGTCAGAGCGGATGCGCTCCAGTCGCTTGCGGAGCTGGTGATTGCGGCTTCGGGGCGGACGGTCGGAGATGCCAAACCGATTGTAGGACCGCTGGCTTTTACCCATGAGTCGGGTATTCATGTCGATGGGCTGATGAAGGACCAGGCCACCTACCAGACCTTTGATCCGGGCGAGTTGGGCCGGGAGCACACGTTTGTGCTCGGCAAGCATTCCGGAAGCGGCGGTGTGGAATACGTGCTGCGGCAGCAAGGTGTGGAGATTTCGCCCGAGACGGCCGAGCGGCTGCTGATGCGGGTGCGGGAGTATGCGGAGCGGACCAAAGAGACCGTGCCGGAGGCGCTGCTGCTGCAGTGGCTGGGCGAGGAGGCGGAGCGGGACGCCGGGTAGGCTTTTGGCGGATGCAATAATAGACGGCTCAAGGGATACGGAATAAAGCTTTTAAGCCGGCGCTCTCCCGTTTGGGTGAGGTTGCCGGCTTTTGTTAGTGCGCCCGGCATGGACGATGACTTGGCGTTGAAAGGCCGATGGTATGAGCGATAACTTGGCGTTGAAAGGCCGCTGGTGTGAGCATACGCTTATAAAAAGATTGTTTTAGTAAAGGGGCTAGAGGATGAAAGCTGCAAAATGGGTAATCGCATTTGTTTTGTTTTTTTCTTCATCACTTGTTATGGGGGAGACTTTCAGCGCCCGAGCCAGTGGCCAAAATGCTCAGAAGACAAAACAGCTATTTAAATCCGTCCCTTATTTTGTAAAAAAATTCAACAGCTACGAAGGCGGATTTATCATTTCTGACTATAAAATAACTAAAGATCAAGAAACAAATTTATTTAGCGTGAAATTAGATGAGTCCTCGGCATTAACAGGGGTTCTGAATACAGACAACAGCATAAAAAGCTTAACCCTTCAAACCAAAGTGGAGTATTTGACTAAAGAAGAAAAAGAAGAATTGGATGAATACGGAATTGAAGGGGATATGGGAATCGAGAGGGCTATTTACGCTGCGCAAATTATTTACGCGATTTATAACGGAAATGAGTATTATGGTAGTGTTTCTTCCAAAATATCTGAACTTTTAAGCCATATCCCTATGGTAGACCCGGGAAAACAAAGAGTCTTTTCAAAAAAAATCACCATAGATGGAGTAACCTATAGTATGTACGTTTCCAAGTCAGATGTATTTACTTTGAAAATTCAAAATAAATAGGATCAGGCCTCGGATTTTTTGACCGTAATTTCCTGCCAGGCCGGTTTACCATAAGTTCGCCGCAGGCTGTAGCTTATGCCGCTTACCGCCGCCTATCGCCGCCTGCCGCCGCGTTACTTCGCGGCGGGTTTGGCGTTTTTTTTCTGCAAATAAACTCTCGCTTCATAAGGCCGGAGCTTCAGCTGACGCAGGTCGTCCGTTTTGCTTTCAGTGTAGTTGGAGATCAGCAGCTGCATGCCATCCCGCGTAAACTCCTCCGGCAGTTCAAATACCGGCTCCCGGTCAAAAAAGTTCAGGATCACCAGCAGCAGCTCATCCTCCAGCGTCCGCGTGTACGCATAAATTTCTTCATGCAGCGGGAGGATCAAACGGTATTCGCCATAGACGATTACCTTATGCTTACGGCGCAGCGCAATCAGCTTTTTATAGTAATGGTAAATGGAGTCCGGATCGTGCATCGCCTGCTCGGCGTTAATCTCCATGTAGTTGGAGTTCACCCGAATCCAGGGTGTGCCTGTGGTGAATCCTCCGTTGTCGCTTGTATCCCACTGCATTGGTGTGCGGGCGTTGTCCCGGCTTTTTTTGTGAATGGCGGCCATAATTTGATCTTCCGGCACCCCCGCCGCACGTTTCTCCTCATAATAATTCAGCGTCTCCACGTCCCGGTAATCCTCAATCGACTGGAACGCGATGTTGGTCATGCCGATCTCCTCGCCTTGGTAAATGTACGGCGTGCCCTCCAGCGTGTGGATGAAGGTTGCCAGCATTTTGGCCGACGGAATGCGGTAATACATATCGTTACCGAAGCGGGAGACGGACCGGGGCTGGTCGTGGTTGTTCAAATAGTTGGCGTTCCAGCCGCGGTTATGCAGGACGGTCTGCCAGTTGCCCATGATTTTTTTGAGCGAAAGCAGGTTCCAGGGCACCGTGTCCCATCTGCCGAGGCCCGGAGCCGCCGCATCCAGGTTCATATGCTCGAACTGGAACGTCATGTTCAGCTCGCGCCGTCCGTCGCCGACATAATCAAGCGCCTGCTCAGGGCCAAGCCCCGACGTTTCGCCGACCGTCATGATATCGTAGAAGTACAGCACGCTGTCGTGCAGGTTTTGCAGGAGGGTGTGCACATGATCCAGATTGGAAAACATCTCATATGCGCGTACGGTCGGCGTGCCGCCCGGGTTATGCGCATCCGGGTAACCTTCGGTTTTGACGATATGAGCGATGGCGTCGAACCGGAAACCGTCCACCCCTTTTTTTAGCCACCATTCCACCATCTCGTGCATTTTGGTGATGACTTCAGGATTTTCCCAGTTCAGATCGGGCTGGAATTTGGAATAAAGGTGGAGATAATATTCATCGGTTTCGGGGTCATATTGCCAGACCGAACCGCCGAAATAAGACTCCCAGTTGTTCGGGGGCCCGCCGTTTTTACCTTTTCGCCATATATAATAGTCCCGTTTCGGATTATCCTTTGATTTTCTCGATTCGATGAACCATGGATGCTGATGGGAGGAGTGATTCAGCACCAAATCCATCACCAGCTTGATTCCCCGCGCGTGCATTTCTCTCAGCATCAGGTCAAAATCCTTCATCGTGCCGAATTCCTTCATAATGTCGCAGTAGTCGCTGATATCGTAGCCGTTGTCATGGTTCGGCGATTTATAAATCGGGCACACCCACACGACGTCCACGCCGAGATCCTTCAAATAATCCAGCTTGGAAATAATCCCTTGGAGATCGCCAATTCCGTCGCCGTTTGCATCCATAAAGCTGATCGGGTAAATCTGATAGACAACGCTTTCCTTCCACCATTTCGGGTTCATCGCATAGTTCCTCCTTCAAAGACGGCTGGTTGCTGCAATGGCCCGGTTCTCCGCCGGACCTCCCCCGGCCAATCCGCTGGCTCCCGCCGGACGACGGGCAAGACGGGCAAGCTGGCCGGTTTGCGTGTAAAATCCGTTACTTTATTGATATCTTAACCAAACGGGATGAACTGAATAAACATTTTTTCATATAACGGCGCTTTGAGTTTGGATAAAAAGGCGGTACAATGGCGTTACCTTGACTGTATAGAGAGAGACAGGCGGGAGGAGCGACAAGCGATGAGCGAATGGTATGAGGAAAGTTTTGGAGAGGACTATCTGATCGTATACCGGCACCGTGATTTCGGCGGCGCGCAGCAGGAGGTCAAGCAGATGATTGGCTGGCTCGGTCTGCATCCGGGAGCGAAAGTGCTCGACTTGTGCTGCGGGATGGGCCGGCACTCGCTGGCGCTGCGGCGGGAAGGGTACGAGGTGACCGGCGTCGATTTGTCCGAGGTGCTGCTGCGCGAGGCAAGGAAACAGCCGGGTGCGGAGGAAGTGACCTGGGTGCGTTCCGACATGCGGGAACTGCCGCTGGAGGGTGGTTTCGATGCAGTCGTGAATTTGTTCACTTCATTTGGCTATTTTGAGCGGGATGAAGAGCAGTTGAAGGTGCTGCGGGAAATCTGGCGGATGCTGAAGCCGGGCGGACAGTTCATTATCGATTATTTGAACCCCGCTCATGTTGTGCGGCATCTCGTTCCGCATTCGACGCGGGAGGACGGGGATTGTCTGATTGACGAGCAGCGGCGGATCGAAGACGGTTACGTAAAAAAAGACATTCGCCTCACCTCCAGATCAGGAGGCGAACCCCGCCTGTATCATGAACGGGTGAAGCTGTATCCGCTGGAACAGTTCCGGCGGATGATCGAAGCGGCTGGATTGTCGCTGACCGCGGTGCACGGAAGCTACGAAGAAGACGCCTACAATCCTGAAGAGTCGCCCCGGATGATTTTTACGGGTGTTCGCGCGCAATGAGCGGTGGAAGCGGAGTGCGGCCGGATGGAGGCGGCGGGCGGGATACAGGTAAAGACCGGTTCGGGCAAATTGCGGGGAGACCCGGGAGAAGCTTCGCCCTGCCGGACATGCCGGCGGACGGCGTCTTGCGGGTAGCGGTGCCGATGCCGGGGCCGCTGCGTCAAGTGAACGCCTACGTCTTCCAGGAAGCGGACGGCATTTCGGTCGTTGATCCGGGCCCGCGCACCGAAGCCAACGAAGCCCTGTGGAACCATCTGCTGCAGGACTGGGGACTGGACTGGCGGCAGGTGCGGCAGGTTGTGGTCACCCACCATCATCCGGATCACTACGGATTGTCGGGCTGGATGCAGGCACAAGCCGGATGTCCGGTCCTTATGTCCCGCCGGGCGCTGGAGGAAGCGGGGCGGATGTGGGGACATACCGGCGCGGGTCCTAGCGGGACCGCCAACAGGACCGCTAGCGGCTCTGTTAGCAGCGGCCCAGTTAGCGGCCCGGCCAGCGGTTCCGGCGGCGGCTTGCGCGGGGAATCTGGCACCAGGCAGGCTCCGGAGGAGCGGGCGGAGCCGGAGCTGAACCGGACGCTGGGAACTTTTTTTGCGGCGCACGGCATGCCGCCGGAATGGACGTCGCAGCTGCCGGAGCATTTGCGGAGCTTCCTGCCGCAGACGTCGCCGCAGCCTGATGTCAGCATCGTGGAGAATGGCGGCACGGTCCGGCTCGGGGACCGGACCTGGCGCGCCATCCAGACGGGGGGCCACGCACCGGGCCACCTCTCCTTCTACGATGCGGAGCGGGAGCTGCTGCTGTGCGGGGACGCCGTGCTGCCGCTGGTGTCGCCGAACATCAGCCTGCTGCCCGGCAGCGATCCGCAGCCGCTGGCCTCGTTTCTGGACGGGCTGGTCCTGCTGCGGCGGCTTCCGGTGAAGACGGCTTATCCCGGGCACCGGGATAAGCTGACGGAGTTCGCCGCACGGATCGACCAGCTGCTCGTCCATCACGAGGAGCGGCTGGCGGAAACGGAGGCGCTGCTGGCCTCCGGGCCGCGGACCGGCTTCGAGCTGTGTCTCGGGCTGTTCGGCGGCCGCATCCGCGGCATCCACCAGATGCGCTTCGCGATGAGCGAAGCGCTGGCCCATGCGGCGGAGCTGGTCCGCCGGGGGCGGGCCCGGGAAGTGGCGGACGAAGCCGGCCTCCGGTTCGTCCTTGGCGAATAGCCGAAGGGCGGTGACGACTGGGCAGACGGCAGAGGACAGACTACAGCGGTTAGACCACAGAGAGACAGCGAGCAGGTTCAAGGCTTTTTTGGCGTTGATTTCGATGAGGTTATGGCTGAAGTAAGTTTGCTTACAGACTCTAGTCAGATTGCAGTACAATCACATTGCGCAATCTGTTCATCCGTATGAATGGAAAGAATGCCAAGTCGGGACTGGTGTGGCGAGGTCACCTGTTTATTGTCAGATCGATCTACGAATCCTCTCCTGTGACACACCCGCAACGGATTACCACAGAACGCGATACGGAGGTCTTTACAGAGGTCTTTACGGACCCAGCGGCCGTTATTTCTGAAATTCTTGGGCTTTTGTAGGCCTGGCGGACTCCAGTTCCGTTATTCGTACCAAAAACATACAAACTATGGCTTCTCCGCGTAAATAAGTGAATCTGAGTCCGTCACTTTGCCAAAACACGGAATAATCAGCAAATAAGGTTCCCTGTGTCCGTGAACTTGTACCCCTACTTTCTCTGGCGGCTACAAAAGGCGGGAATCTGGGATGAAATGCTGAAGCACGTTACCATTAAACCGGACTTTGGTTACCAATTGAGCCGGACTTTGAGCAGATGAGGATGGATACAACCATAGTCCGAGTTCATCAAGAATCGAGAAGTTTTGCCGTTCGGGCTTACGATACCGGTGCAATTATTGCCTTGTTAAAAAAACAAAACGCAACTCCCGTCATTCCGAACAAGCGAAACCGGCGAAAACGAGCTTACGACAAGGATACTTATACAGAACGGCATTTAATCGAATGCTTTTTTAATAAAATGAAAAATTATCGGCTGCCAACCCGCTATGACAAGACAGCGAGCATGTTCAAGGCTTTTTTTACGTTGATTTCGAAGAGGTTATGGCTGAAGTAAGTTTGCGTACAGACTCTGGTAAAAAGGCAAACAACGCAAACAACGCAAACAACGCAAACAACGCAAACAACGCAAACAACGCAAACAACGCAAACAACGCAAACAACGCAAACAACGCAAACAACCCAAACAACCCAAACAACCCAAACAACCCAAACAACCCAAACAACCCAAACAACCCAAAGCTGCGGACAAGGAAAACCTCCTTGCCTGCGGCTTTGGGTTGTTTTGTGCTTCCGTCATGGATAGCGGGGGAAGCGGATGCGCAATGGTGGTTAAAACCGCCGCAGCAACCGCAATTTAAACCTTTGGTTTCGGTCCCTCCAGGTTGTCCTCCGGTGCATGGGGCAGTCCCAGGCTGGTTTCCCGTTCCGCCTGCTTGCGGTGGGCGATCCGGCTGCTGGCAGCCGCGGCCACGGCTCCGACAATATCGTCCAGGAAGGTGTGGACCTGTCCCGAGGTTTTGTCGTTCAGCCGGTCCAATACGCCGGGCTTCAGCTTATCGACGTAGCCGTAGTTTGTAAATCCGATACTGCCGTAGACGTTCACGATGGAGAAGGCCAAAATCTCATCTACGCCGTACAGACCCTCGTCGTTCTGGATCATTTCCTGCAGCGGGGAAAACAATTTGCCCTCCTCCGTCAAAATGTCCAGCTGGATTCCCGTCAGCACCGCATTTTGTACCTCGCGTTTGCTCAGCACCATCTCGACATTGTGTACGCATTCTTCCATGGTCAGATTGGGATAGTATTTTTTCTGGAGCAGCATAACCAGTTCCGCGATTTCCAGCAGCGTGACTCCGCGCTTGCGCAGCCAATACCTGGTCGCTTCGGCAACCGCTTCGCTGTTCAGACTGTAAGGCAAATTCGCTTCAGCCAAGGTTCAGTCCTCCTGTTGGGTCGGTCGTTGGATTGGCGCCTTCCCGGATAAGGGCGGCGGTAGAACAATTGTACTGATCCTGGAAGCGTTTGTCCAGAAACCGGGCACAGCGCGAATCTTTGCCAATCTCCAACGGGTAAAGCGCAAGCTGCCAGAGGGCCAATCGCGGGCGCAGCATGCATCTTTACGGGCGATCCAACACCCTGAAACCGGATCAGAGAGCGTTGAGCGGGGATTTTTGAGCGGTCTTGGATAAGCCTTGTTATTTTTTGCGGACAGGGCTCGTATACATAGCATTACAAACGGTATCAACCATCGAAAGGGGAAATCAAGATGAAACAACGTTCCACCGTTCGCGGCGTTTCCGCGGCCTGTCTGCTTGCCGTACCGCTGGCGCTGTCCGGCTGCGGGTTGTTTGGATCAGAGTCTTCCGGCGCTATCGACCCGCCGCCCGCGGAAGTGGAGGCCCAAATGCTCAGTTATGCAGACGGCGGGCAGATGCTGCTTCCCGATCAGGCTGCCGTTGTGACCGAAACCGGGGAAACACCCGATCAGGCTGCGGCCAACACGGCCCCGCAAGGACCGCGCACTACAGTATTCCTGCAGGACGGCAGCGGCCTGCTGGCTCCGGTTGCCGTGCCCCTGCCCGAGGCAAAAGGCACCGATGCGATGGAGCAGGCCCTTGAGGCGCTTGTTGCGGACGGCCCCTATCAGAGTTCGCTTCCCTCCGGTTTTAGCGGCGTGCTGCCTAAGGGCACTGAAGTGAAGGCGGTCACGATGGATGAAGCCGAAGGGCTGGCGGTAGTGGAGCTTGGCGGAGCATTCTCCACATATCGGGCGGGAGATGAGCGCAAAATACTGGAGGCCTTAACTTGGACTCTCACCGGGCAGGAAGGCGTCCGGCAGGTCCAGCTCTGGGAAAATGGCAAAAAGCTGACGGAAATGCCTGTAAACCAAACTCCGCTGGCGTCCGGTCCGCTTGACCGCAGCCTGGGGATTAATTTGACTCAAAGCGGCGGACCGCATGATATGAATGCGGGGGCCGTAACGGTGTATTTTTCCGCGGCGACTCCCGAAGGGCTGCAGTATTACGTGCCAATCACCCGCTTTGTTGACTCCGGCAAAGACCGTCTGACGGCGGCGATTGATGAGCTCATTGAAGGACCGGAGGCAGGCGAGCCGCTGGAGCAGGTGATGACGTCGGGCACCACGCTGAAATCCGTGCAAAAAGAAGACGGCGGCATTGTCTCCGTCGCGCTTGACGATGAAATGTTTGAAGGCAGCGGCAAGGTGCCGGCCGAGCTGCTGAAGTCAGTGGTGCTGACGGTAGCCGGCAACACGGACGGCGAGCGGCCGCTGGTGAAGGTGTCGCTGAATGGCGGGGAGACAACCGGCACTGATAACGTCAACTACAGCAAGCCGGTATCCGCGCCGGAAGCGGTGAACCAGTTCCCGATGTAAGGCAGCGCTGCTGCGGGGCTGCTGCAGTTTCTGCAGCAGCTACAGTAGCCGCAGTATCATAGTAGGAGCAGTAGCCGTCAGCCACATACCAGTAGCTGCAATACCACAGGAGCCGCACTAGCCGCGACAGCTACAGTAGCCGTAGTATCACAGTAGGAGCACTAGCCACAGTAGAAGCACTAGCCACTATCACAGTAGGAGCAAAGGCCACGGCAGCCATAGTAGCCGCACCAGCCACTCATTGCCGTCATAGCCGCCGTGGCCGCCATTAGCCGTATGGCTGCTATAGCAGCCGTTTTTTATCCGCTGCTAATTTAGTACAAAGCCGCGCAGACCTGCAACCGCTTAAGGCCGAAGAAGGAAAGGGCGTTTGCCCGGATTCCAAAAAGATGCTTTTGTGCCTTCCGTTTGGTAGAATAAAGGATGCATTTCCGGCGGAGGCGCGCTGTGGAGCAGACGCCGGACACGATAATAATGGATGCATACGACTGTAGGAGGCAAACACATGAGAGCAAACGGGCGAAACGCCGATCAGCTTAGACCGCTGAAAATAACGACCCAAACGAATAAATACGCCGAGGGCTCCGTCCTCATTGAGATGGGCGACACGAAGGTTATTTGCACCGCAACTGTGGAGGAGAAGGTCCCGCCGTTTTTAAAAGGGCAGGGAAAAGGCTGGGTCACGGCCGAATATTCGATGCTGCCCCGGGCCACACAGCAGCGCAACCAGCGGGAAGCCGCACGCGGCAAGCTGACGGGCCGGACGATGGAGATTCAGCGGCTGATCGGACGGGCGCTTCGCTCCGTGGTCAACCTGCAGGCGCTTGGCGAGCGAAATATTACGCTTGACTGCGATGTTATTCAAGCCGACGGCGGAACGCGAACGGCTTCGATTACAGGCGCTTTTGTCGCGCTTGCGTTCGCTGTGAATAAAATCGCCCAGCAGCATAAGCTCAGCGTATTTCCGATCCAGGATTATTTGGCGGCCGTAAGTGTCGGGGTTGTAGGCGGGCAGCCGCTGCTAGACCTGAACTATGACGAGGACTCCAAAGCCAAAGTCGATATGAACGTTGTGATGACCGGCGCCGGGAAGTTTGTTGAACTGCAGGGCACGGGCGAAGAAAGCCCATTCTCCAGAGAAGAGCTGCAGGAGCTGCTGGCGCTCGGCGAAAAAGGCGTGCAAGAGTTGATCACCGCACAGCGGGAAGCGCTGGGAGCGATTGCCCTTCAAATCGGCGGCGGGGCCGGACAAGGGGTGTAAAATGGCAGACAAGGATCGGATGATTATTGTCGCCACCCGGAATCCGGGCAAAGTGAAGGAATTTCAGCATGCGTTTGCGCCGCTTGGGCTGACAGTCCGCAGCATGTTTGATTATCCTGATCTCCCCGAAGTTACGGAAGACGGCCGGACGTTTGCCGAAAATGCGCTCAAAAAATCGCGTACCGTCGCCGAAGCGCTGGGTCTGCCGGTGCTTGCAGACGATTCCGGACTGTGCGTCGATGCGCTGGACGGCAGGCCGGGAGTGTATTCGGCCCGCTATGCGGGGGAAGGCGCTTCGGATGCGGACAACAACCGGAAGCTGCTGGAGGAGCTGGAGGGGCAAAAAGCAGGCGAGGACACCCAGCAGCCGCTGCTCAGCACGGCCCGCTTCGTCTGCGCCTTGTCGCTTTACGATCCTGCTGACGCCCGGGAGACGACGGCGGAAGGCAGGGTCGAAGGCTGGATTACCTCGGAGCAGGCAGGCTGCGGAGGGTTCGGTTATGACCCGCTTTTTTACCTGCCGGAGTATGAGAAGACGATGGCGGAGCTCACACTTGAGGAAAAACAGGCAGTCAGCCACCGAGGTCAAGCGCTGCGTCTGTTGACGGAACGGCTTGCCGAGGAAGGCTGGAATAGCGCGGAATAACCGGCCGGTTGGGCGGTCCGCACAGATCGGATGGCGCAGCTGCGAGTCATTCGCCGCTGCGGCGAATGAGCTGCCGAAAACGGCAGTTAAACCGAAATCTGCCAAAGTGCAACGGTCCGGACAACGGCGAACTGCCGTCCGTCCGGGCCGTTTCATTATTTCTAAGCAGTTTTACAAGCCTCCCTGATTCCGGTACAGTAGGGATAGGCTGGATGGGCGGACGGTTTCAGGGACTTTTTTCTGAAGATGCAAATTGCAGTCAGATTACAGCCGCTGTCCACGGCATGCAGGTCCGCAAGTTGGATAATTAAGGATAAAGACCGGAAGAGACGGAGTTTTGGCAAGCAGGCCGCAAGTGCGCGGGGCCAAGTGCGCCCCTGCCGAAATCGTCTTGATCCGCGTCAAAAAGGAGAGAGAACATTGTCAGAGAAGCAGCTGTCGCCGTTTGTAGCCTCGCTTGGGCTGCAGCCTCATGTTGAGGGCGGCTGGTACAAGGAACTTTGGAAATCTTCATTTGTCATTCCCCAAGAGGTGCTGGGGGGAGCGTATACCGGTGTCAGAGCTTCGGCCTCTTCGATTTATTTTTTGCTCCACCCGGACGAGTTCTCGGAGTGGCATACGGTCCTGTCGGATGAGGTATGGATGTGGCACGCGGGAAGCCCGCTGCGCCTAAGCCTGGGCGGCGATGGAGAAGCGCCGGGAGAAGTTACCGACATCATTTTGGGACTGGACATTGCCGCGGGCCAGCAGCCGCAGGCGGTGGTTCCGGCCAAAGTCTGGCAGTCCGCTTACCCGCTGGGCGACGAGCCGGTGCTGGTATCCTGTATCGTTGCTCCGGCCTTTCACTATGACGATTTCCGGCTGATCCAAAAGTAATTCATTCTTAAAAAGTCTTAACCCAAACAGCCAGACCTCCGCGGGCGTGACGCGGGGGTTTGGCGTTTTTCAGTAGACCAACACCGCTTTGCTCTGGCGTAGTCTGTTTGCAGTGACCAACACCGCTTCGCTTGGCTTTGGCTGGTTGCTTTAGCCATCACCCCATTCCCCCATCACCCCATCACCCCGGCTTTGAACGGTTTGCTGCGGCCAACACCGCTTCACTACGGTGCCCACTATTCCGGCTATGCCACTTTTTACTAGGTAACAGAGGATCAAGCTCCGGCCCGCCGGCATTTTGGTAAAATCCGAGTCATCTGCTATACTTAATGTCGCAGCAAGTACAAATCCCATCCTTTGTGAACCGGAGGTATCGATTATGAGCTCATTAAATCAGCCGTTCAGCGGCGGACCGACGTTAAATGACGGCCGCACTATGCCTTGGCTTGGACTGGGCGTGTGGCAGACCAAAGAAGGGGAAGAGGTCATCAATGCCGTCAAATGGGCGGTGGAATACGGTTACCGCAGCATCGATACGGCGGCGGGCTATCAGAACGAAAACGGCGTCGGGCAGGCGATCCGCGAATGCGGCGTACCGCGGGACGAGCTGTTTATTACAACCAAGCTGTGGAACAAGGATCAAGGATACGAAACCACGCTAAAAGCATATGAAGAAAGCCGGAGCAAGCTGGGCCTTGACGTCATTGATTTGTACCTGATTCATTGGCCGGTGGCCGGCAAATACCGCGAGAGCTGGAAAGCGCTCGTGCACCTGCAAAAGGAAGGGTACGTCAAGTCGATTGGCGTCAGCAACTTCCAGATCCATCATCTGAAGGATATTATTGAGGATACCGGCGTGGTGCCGGCGGTAAACCAGGTGGAGTTCCACCCGCTGCTTACCCAGCGTGAGCTCCGCAAATACACGCGTGAGCAGGGGATCCAGCTGGAAGCGTGGAGCCCGCTGATGCAGGGCAACCTCGACCTGCCGCTGCTGAAAGAGCTTGCCGCCAAATACGGCAAGACGCCCGCCCAAATCATTCTCCGCTGGGACCTGCAGCAGGGCGTGGTTACCATTCCGAAATCGGTCCGCAAGGAACGCATTCAGGAAAATGCCGGTTTCTTCGATTTTACGCTCAGCGACGAGGATGTGGCTGCGCTTGAAGCACTGAATGAGAACCGCCGGTTTGGCCCGGACCCGGATAATTTCAACTTTTAAAAAAATTAATTAGGCCCGTTCTAGATTACGGATCGCTTATATGCAGCAAAAGCTGCCGCCAAGACACGGAATCGTGCCGGCGGCAGCTTTTTTGTACGAAGCAATAGGGGATTGCGCTGGTCAGCTGCTGTCGTTGCTTTACGGTGGAGCGATCCTGGCATCTACATCTGTCCGGTTTTGCTAAGCTTTAGACCGCAGGGTATCCCGGCCGCGAGTGTCCGCTTAATCCCTCCGCGCCAATCAGCCGATTTTCACATTATAAGTGCGCAGCCACAGGTCCACCTGGGAAAGGTACGCGAACAGCTGCGGACCGGACATCAGCTGCCCGAACCAGGGGAGATGGCTTGATGATTCGGGTGAGGCGGCAATCCCGCGGATGGCTTCGGCATCAATGAGCGGCAGGAGAGGCGAATCCGGATCGTCCAGAATGTCGAGCGTCCGCTGCCGGACCGCTTCCAAGTAGGCCGGATTGTGCGTTTTGGGATACGGGCTTTTTTTGCGGTACAGCACGTCATCCGGCAGCACGCCTTCCAGCGCTTTGCGGAGAATGCCTTTTTCACGGCCGCCTACGGTTTTGATTTCCCAGGGAATATTCCAGACGTACTGGACAAGACGGTGATCGCAGTAAGGAACGCGTACCTCCAGGCCCACGCCCATGCTCATCCGGTCTTTGCGGTCCAGCAGGGTTGGCATGAAGCGCGTGATGTTCAGGTAGGACATGACCCGCATTTGGGCGCGTTTGCCTGTTTCCCCCTCCAGTTTGGGCGCTTCCGCAACGGCGTCGCTGTACCGGTCCCCCAAATAATCCAGCGGACGGATCCATTCCCGGATTTCGGGAGAGAGCAGGCCGGCCCGCATTTTAGGCGCAACCGACCAGGGGAAAGTGCCCGAGTATAGCATTTCGTCCCGGTGGAACCAGGGATAACCGCCAAAAATCTCGTCCGCCGCTTCGCCGGAAATGGCAACGGTGGCGTTCTTTTTAATCTCACGGCAAAACAGATACAGCGAGGAGTCGACATCCGTCATCCCGGGCAGATCTCTGGCAAACAGAGCGTTATCGAGCGCCTGCACCAGTTCCGGGGTGTCAAAGGCGATATAGTGGTGCCGGGTGCCTAGCTCCTCTGTCATCCGCTTGATCCAGGGACCGTCCGCGCCGGGCTGAAACGAATGGCTGGTAAAATGTTTGTCATTGTCCACATAGTCGACGGAATACGTATCGACTTGGCCCTGCCCGGTCCGGCGGTAGTAATCGACGGCCAGTGCGGAGAGGGCGCTGGAATCCAGCCCCCCGGACAGCAGGGAGCACACGGGAACATCGGACACAAGCTGGCGTTCCAGCGTATCCGTCAGCAACTCGCGTACTTTTGCGGCGGTTTCGTCTTCATTGTCGTTATGGGGAGAAGCCTCCAGCTTCCAGTAAGCGTAGCTGCGCAGTCCTTCCCGGCTGTAAATCATGGCGTGGCCCGGCCGCAGCTCGGCGAGGTCTTTGTACACGCCCTGTCCCGGGGTGCGGGCGGGACCGATAATGAAAATTTCCGCCAGACCTTCCGGTCCGACCTCCGGACGAACCTTCGGATGCTTCAGCAGAGCTTTTGGCTCCGAACCGAAAACCAGGGTGTCCTCTTTCAAGCTATAAAAAAGCGGTTTGACGCCAAGCCGGTCCCGGGCGAAAAACACCCGTTCCTCGCGTCCGTCCCACACGGCGAAAGCAAAGATGCCGTTCAGGCGCTCCGTGCAGCCGGGTCCCCATTCCATATAGGCATGCAGCAGCACCTCGGTGTCGCAGGCCGTCCGAAAATGATGGCCCTGCCGCTTCAGTTCCGCTTTCAGTTCAGGCGCGTTATACAATTCTCCGTTATAAACAATGGCATACGTATGATCCCCCTGACGGGCAATCATCGGCTGAGCACCGTTCTCCGGATCAATGACGCTCAGACGCCGGTGGCCGAAAGCGCACGGTCCGGATATCCATGTTCCCGCCGCGTCCGGTCCGCGGTTCGCCAACGTCTCTGTCATCTGAACCAAAAGCTGCGAATGCTGCGTCAAGTCCCCGTGCCACTGGATAAAGCCTGTTATTCCGCACATGACGGTTCATCCTCTCCTTCGTGTATTTCGGCGTCCTCTCCGGCGGCTGCTCCAAGCATGCAAGGAAGCACCGATTCCTATAGATACGGCGTGCTGCTGACCCGGGTTAAGCAGGCTGGCACCCGTCCCCGCGGCCGCCCTGACGCCTTCGCCGCCAGACAAGCGGCCTCCCGGCGCAAAAAAAAGACGGCCCCGCCGTTCTTTTCGTCAAAGTAATACAGATATATGCCGAAGGGAGGCATAAAATGTATGTCCTTATCCTAACAATAAAGGGTGTGGGGACGATGCCAGGAAGGGATGGATGATGCATGTACTATATCAAGGACGCCAAAATAAGAAGAATGCTCGATTATGACGGGGCTCCCTGCGCCGAGGTGGGCGTGCTCCCGGGAGCGGCCGGTGATTTGCCGCTGCTTGTCTATATCGTGGAGGACCGGCGCGAAGACGGGTACGAGATTGTCCGCATCCTGACCAACGATGCCAGTACGGCCACCGACTGGTACGATAACAATATGCACGACGCGTTTGTGGATGTCACGGCGAGCGCGTTCACGGGGAGTCCCGTAATGACGCCCGAAGAGGAACGATCCAAATTTCAGCGCGAGCTGCTGATCTTCGAAGGGCTGAAAAAACAGCTGGAACGGCGGTTTCGCGAATACGCCGAGATCTGAACCGTTTCTGCCGTCCGGCAGGCGGAACGAACTTGACAGGAAAGCCGGTGTCAATCAAGGCATCTTCCCCCACAGTTTTTTAGCCGGAGTGTTACCGAAATTGACTCATTTTTGCCGCAGCCTCGGCCTTGATTAATTTGGTGGTTGCGGTATAATGTATAACGTTGCTGAATTTCATACATACCATGTCCCAGTAGCTCAGTTGGATAGAGCATGCGCCTTCTAAGCGCACGGTCGGGGGTTCGAATCCCTCCTGGGACGTCCAGCACTGAAGGCCCTGTTTGGGTCTTTTTTTATGCCTTCGCATTTTACTCCTTCCGTTTCCATTTCAGGTACAATTCCCATTCCGCAGTAAAATGAAAAAGCACAAAAGACAGGCCGCTGTAAATACACGCCAGGACAACGCCCGCGGCTGAAGGGGAAGTCAAACCCAGCAGCGCGTTGCCGGCCAGGCTGCCGATTCCGGCGAATGCCGCCCACGGCAAGCTTCTTCGGCTTGAGCTGACCGGGTTGCGGTTCTGCCCGCTCCGTGCCCCCCGTCTCCAATACCATCCCAGAGCCAGAGCATACAGGCAGAAGGACGACACGGCATAAAGCGGCGTGCGCAGCCCGATCCATTCGTACACGAATTTTTGGGCAGCCGTCAGCAGGCCGAGCGGCATAACAAGGCCAAACACCGCCCGGAACAGCAAAAAATTCAGCTTGAGCCGCTCCGGAAACAACGCAAGCATCAGCGCCCAGCTGTTCATCACCACGACTGGCGGGACGAGCAGCCATAAATACAGCGGTGCCGCAGGCTGCCCCGCCGCCGGGATAAGCAGAAACGGGTCCATGAAGATCAGGGTCAGGATCAGCGCATTCCCTCTGACTCCGCCGTATACATGGGAGCGGATATAGCGGTCCAGTGCGGATGCGCCGCCGCCTTGACTCGGGCGTTTTAAACCGGATTTATGGGGGTGAATGATACGTTTGTTATTGGTCATAAGCTCATTATACCAAGCGTTTGAGGGGGCTGCAGCCGGGCAGGGACGCCGCGTTTTCCCCGGTAAGGTCTCGTTTCTCCGGCTTGCCTGATTTACGGGTCTCTTTTATTCTATAAAGTGGACCTATGGTTTACGGAACGATTTTAGATAAAGATTGCAAATGGGGGAATGCGTGCAATGATATTGGTCAGCTCCTGCCTGGCAGGAATGAAGGTTCGTTATAACGGCACGGACAGTCTGGATGAGACCATCGGCCGGCTGGTAAGGGAACAAAAAGCGGTAACCGCCTGCCCTGAGCTGATGGGCGGATTCACGACGCCGCGCGAACCCGCCGAAATTATCGGAGGAACCGGCGAAGATGTACTGGATGGCCGGGCGGTTGTTGTGGAACGGTCCGGGCGCGAGGTCACGGAGCTTTATGTTCGGGGAGCTTATGCCGCGCTGGAGCTGGCAAAGTCTGTTCAAGCCACGCTAGTGGTTCTGAAAGAAAACAGCCCTTCCTGCGGATCCAAGCAGATCTACGACGGTTCCTTCAGCGCCCGCAAAATCGGCGGGCACGGTGTAACAGCCGCGCTGCTGCGGCGGGAAGGTTATCCCGTTATCTCCGAAGAGGAGCTGCCGGATTACCTGGAAGGACAGCTTAGCTAGACGCGTCCAATTCAGCCGGGTTCAGTCCAGGCGCGTCCGATCCAAGCGTGTTTAATATAGCCGGGTTCAATCCAGCCGCGGGCATTGTCATGTATACCTAAAAAGCGTTTCGGGTCACGGCACCCGGAGCGCTTTTTTTGCT
>NZ_JBHOFD010000030.1:0-97993 GCF_046543445.1 Paenibacillus nanchangensis | reverse complement strand
TCTCCAATAAGGTTGCCCGGCACCAAAGCGCCTGGCATTATTGTTAGAGCAGATAGCTCATTTTGAATCTGACGAGAATAAATTCTCATTTGTGAAATCACCGAAGTGATTTCCACTCACTCGTTGTTCAGTTTTCAAAGATCAAGCTTTTCTTTCGTCGTTACCGCGTCAGCAGCAACTTTTATAATATATCATGTCCGAACCGATTTAGCAAGCTTTTTTTAAAATCTTTTTATTGAAGTCGATTCAGCTTGCTGTCTTTCGGATGGCGCTAGAACATAATACCCTAATCACAGGATAAAATGCAACCCCAATAAACAAAAAAACAACCTGGTAAATAATTCACCAGGTTGTGTCTTTTATATAATTAAAGATTAATAGAATTTTGCAGGCGCATACTTATTAGATGCCTTAATTAATCCGCTGGCTTTTGCAGACTTCGCCAGGCCAGCATCAACAGTGGTGTCAATTGTGACCCATTTGCCGTCCAACAAGACTTCATTCCAAGCATGGTATTCCTTTACATAACTTGTATTTCCCATCACCAGCTTCGTTGGTACATCCACGCTGCGGAGCATGGCTGCAAATAAAGAAGCGTAATCGTAGCAGATGCCCTTCTTGGTGGTCAAGGTATTATTGATGTTAGGAATGTAATCGGTAGTTACACTGCCGGCAAGAGCATAATCGTATTTTACATTGGTAATAATATAGTTGTAGATAGCTTGTACTTTCTCTTTATCCGTTTCCTTGCCTTGGGTTAGTTGTTTGGCTTTTACAATAGCCGCATCAGAGTTATTCCATTTTACGTTTTGTACGGAACTAAGGTAGACAGCGTTAGCGTCGCTAAGGGAAAGATCCAGCGTCTCAGAGCTGATTACTTTGTATTTATTGCCTGTGGTGTTCTCAAGAATGGATACTTTATAAGAACCATTGCCCTGCTGGAGAGGAAAAGTCTCCGTTGGCTTGGCTGCGAGCAGATTGTAGGTATAGCTTGTACCGTCTTTGGTAATCATCACTTTGGTACGCTTGTCCTGCGGGGCAGAATACTGAACTTGAATGACGCCTTGGTCCAGCTTGGCGGTGTTCAGCCAGGAAGTATCGCTAGCCGCTTGTGCCGATCCGATAGAAATAGAGGACAGAACAACTAACATAGACAGCAAAGAAAAATAAAACTTTTTCATTAGATAAAACTCCTTTCGGTAGCTGGCTGCCATCCTTACGGGAAGGCCCTATAGCTTTGCGTCCCTGCCTTTCGACAGGTTTGCCGTTATCGTATAAGCCTTATCTGTCTTGCTTTCTCTAAATAATAGAGTTGAAAGATCGATAAAACATATCAATAAACAACAAAAAAAGCCTCTTCATTCGGTAGCTGGCTGCCATCCTTACGGGAAGGCCCTGTAGCTTTGCGTCCCTGCCTTTCGACAGGTTTGCCGTTATCGTGTTTAGCTTTTTCTAATACTAATCTACCATTTTGTACCTACAAGTTCAATAGGTAGAATCCTTATTTTTCAAATTTTTAGGGATAAAACGAAGGTTTTGTCGAAAAAAAAGCCCTCCTGGGTTCAGGAGAGCTTAGCGTGAATAATCAGTCGGTGCGTTGGGTTTACTAAAGGATCGCAAGTGATTAAGGTCAGGATTTTATCCTTATCATTCCGATTGAGTACCGATACGTCGGTCGGTTCAACAACAAGGGTGTCAAATACTTTATATTCGTAGGTCTGACCATTCGTTGTTACCTTGATAATATCCCCATTCTCCATTTCATTAAGCCGGTTAAATAGCCGGCCTTTCGTCCGGGCTCTGTGAGCGGCAATTGCCGCGTTCCCCACCTCACCAATAGGTGATGTCTCTGTAATGTGGGCGGCCGCATGCTTCATATTTGCTTTTGTAGCACCTTCTAGTACCGGCAATTTAAGATCGATTTTGTCAATCTGGATCAATGCGATCGCTTCCGGCTCTTGTTCTTTCTGTTCCGCAACCACTGGCTCTGCGGTTACTGCCGGATCGTTAGGTTCTTCAGCAAGCAGCTGATTCACTTGAGCGTATGTATTCTTGGTGTTGGTATCTGCTTCAATCGTTGCTGTGTTTTGGAAGTTCTGCTCAAGTTCATTTAGCAATTGAGCTTCCTGGCGGTCGTTGTACCACTCACTGGCTTGGGGATAGAGCATAATCAGAATCCCCGCTAAAATGATCACGTAAGATAATTTCCGCATCCTCTCACCCCACTAAAAAATAGAGAAGCAAGGAATCTCTCCCCCACTTCTCTACTAGTTTACACCAAAAAGCTTACTGCTGTCTCTTTAATCTAGCCAAAAATAATCCAGCGCCTATAACAAGTGTGCCAAACAGGTAGTACGGCCATGGACTGGCTTCACCTGTTTTAGGCAGAGCGGCTAGAGGAACCTCTTCCTCTCCAATAGCTATTCCGCCTTCATCAGATGGAATCTCCCCTAAACTCGGGCTGCCGCTGTCGGCAGGCAAACCGCTACCGGATTCGGGCGGACCTCCTTGTGGAGCAGGACCCTCCACAATCACAATATCCGGCTCATCCGACTCAGGCGCTTCTTGGCCAGGCCCCGGAGTTGGTACCGGCTCATCCACCTCTACCGGCTGTTCCGGTCCACCTGCAGGAGGTGTCTCGTCAGGTATAACGACGACTCCCGGTACGCTGTCAGTTGGTACCGGCCCGCCCACCTCTACTGGTTGTTCCGACCCGCCCGCAGGAGGCGTCTCGTCAGGTATAACGATGACTCCCGGTACGCTGTCAGTCGGTGCCGGCGAAGCTGGTATCCAGCCTGGCGGAACTGGTGTCGGGGTTGGCTCTACCGACGGGATTGGCGTCGGGGTTGGCTCCACCGACGGGATTGGCGTCGGCGTTGGCTCCACCGACGGGATTGGCGTCGGCGTTGGCTCCACCGACGAACTCGGCGTCGGCGTTGGTGCCACCGACGGAGTTGGCGTCGGCGTTGGCTCCACCGACGGACTCGGCGTCGGGGTTGGCTCCACCGACGGACTCGGCGTCGGGGTTGGCTCCACCGACGGGATCGGCGTCGGCGTTGGTTCCGCCGACGGAGTTGGCGTCGGTGTTGGTTCTACCGACGGGATTGGCGTCGGGGCTGGTGCCACCGACGGACTTGGCGTCGGTGTTGGCTCCACCGACGGACTCGGCGTCGGTGTCGGCGCTACCGACGGACTTGGCGTCGGTGTCGGCGCTACCGACGGACTCGGCGTCGGCGTTGGCTCCACCGACGGACTTGGCGTCGGTGTCGGCGCTACCGACGGACTTGGCGTCGGGGTTGGCTCCACCGACGGACTCGGCGTCGGTGTCGGCGCTACCGACGGACTTGGCGTCGGTGTCGGCGCTACCGACGGAGTTGGCGTCGGTGTCGGCTCCACCGACGGACTTGGCGTCGGTGTCGGCGCTACCGACGGAGTTGGCGTCGGTGTCGGCTCCACCGACGGTGTTGGCGTCGGTGTTGGTGCCACCGACGGAGTTGGCGTCGGCGTTGGTGCCACCGACGGTGTTGGCGTCGGCGTTGGCTCCGCCGACGGACTTGGCGTCGGTGTTGGCTCCACCGACGGGATTGGCGTCGGTGTTGGCTCCACCGACGGGATTGGCGTCGGCGTTGGCTCCGCCGACGGACTTGGCGTCGGTGTTGGCTCCACCGACGGAGTTGGCGTCGGGGTTGGCTCCACCGACGGGATTGGCGTCGGCGTTGGCTCCACCGACGGGATTGGCGTCGGGGTTGGCTCCACCGACGGACTTGGCGTCGGTGTCGGCGCTACCGACGGACTTGGCGTCGGTGTCGGCGCTACCGACGGACTCGGCGTCGGTGTTGGCTCCACCGACGGGATTGGCGTCGGCGTTGGTGCCACCGAAGGACTCGGCGTCGGTGTCGGTGCCGCCGACGGACTTGGCGTCGGTGTTGGTGCCGCCGACGGACTCGGCGTCGGCGTTGGTGCCACCGACGGAATTGGCGTCGGTGTTGGTGCCACCGACGGTGTTGGCGTCGGCGTTGGCTCCGCCGACGGGATTGGCGTCGGTGTTGGCTCCACCGACGGGATTGGCGTCGGCGTTGGTGCCACCGTTGGACTCGGTGTTGGCTCCACCGAAGGCGTCGGTGTCACTGTTGGGCTCGGCGTTGGCTCCACCGAAGGCGTTGGTTCCACCGTTGGGCTTGGCTTTGGTGTCAGCTTATAACATTTAATGAAGAGCCAGGAGGCATCGTACAGCTCGGACAACGGAACGCCGTTGATCAGCAGGTATTTACAGGTCCAGCGTTCCCCGTCTATTATCTTTTCCGTCCAGTCCGACCAGGAAACATCAACCAGCGGGATTTCCGGGAACAAAATGGCTACAGCCTCCTGCCATTTATCGTCCCACTCCTCCGGAAAACCCCCAGGATAACTGCTCTGTGCCCGCGCGGAACCGGCAGACCCCAACGTCAGGATCAAAGCCAGCGCTACAGAAAGGAGCGATTTCCCTCTTTTTTTCATGCATTCAACTCCAATACAAATCGATTAGTTGTCAAACCCCCGCCTATACAACCGCCGGTTCGGCGGTCTGGTGCCAAGCCTGCCCTCCTTCCTCTCACTGGAGTAAACCCCTACAGAATGCGATTGCCCGAAATCAGGGTAAAGGACCACACAAAAAAGACCGCCAGAAACGAAGTTCATGGCGGTCGGACGATCATTGCACCGGGTTGGGTCGGCACGGCAGATTCCAGACTTTGCGTCCCACCCTTTCGGATGGTTTGCGTTTACATGTTTAAAATATGTATTTGTGTGAGATGTAAGCGATTCTGGCTGCGGACAAACTCATACTTTAAATCCATGCATCTCTTCTCAGCCAAGGACAAACTGCCTAGACCCTGCTCCCCTTGACTCCTTACCCTTGTACAGTATATAAACCGGATATTTTTATTTTAAACAGTTAAAATTTAGGGAGTATAATCCAAAGTCTGCTCCGGGGAAATGGCGCCTGTAAGCGGTCTGACGACCGTGAAATATCAGCCTGCCCATGATCTGAAAGTTCTTATTCATTCGGAAGAAGCAGGCCTTTTACGGCTTCCCCACTTCTGCAAGCCTCCTGTATGCGGCAGGAGATGAGGGCTGGATTGGCGTTTTGGTGTCCAGCAGACGGATCAGACGAGGGTAAAAAAAAGACCCTCTGCAAAGAGGGCCGGCAATCCGGTCAAAATACCCATTTTCGGCTTCCGACAAAATTTATCACCACGGTTACTCCGGTGACCAGAACCTTGGACAGCAGAACCTGCATGCCCAGCCGGTCAGTCAAAACATGCATCAGCAACAGCGAAACTCCGAGACTGACCAGATTAAGCAATATAAACTTAACCAGCTGCATCCGGTCAAAGGAGGCCTGATCCGCTTTCTGGCGGTCACGGAAGGTGACTTTTTTATTGAGGATAAAGCTGTTCGCCGTCCCCGCGCTGTAGGAAATAACTTGAGCAATCGCATATCCGGCTCCCGCAGCGCTCAGTAGAGTAAACACCGCAAAATCCACCAGCGTATTCAGCAGGCCAACGGCATTAAACTTCAGGAATTGAATGGCGGCTGTGCGCAGACTATTATCGGACATTGGCGTTCTCCCGCTTCGAAGTCCCGCTGTGCCCTTCCTGCTGCGGCCCTTCCTGCGTCTCGGGATACCCCTTCGTTTCGCGTACAATGTACAGCGGCCGGTCCTTTGCCTCATCGTAAATCCGGCCGATGTATTCGCCGATCACGCCAAGCAGCATCAGCACAATGCCGTTAAACAGGAGGTTAATGCCGACAATGGACGACCATCCCGGCTCGTTCCGGGAAGTAAAAAGCTTCTGGTACACGACGATAAACAAATAGATAAAGCTCGACAACGAGAGAAAAAAGCCTACGTACGTGGCGATTTTGAGCGGCTTGTGCGAAAAGGAGGTAATGCCGTCCAGCGCAAACCGGATCATTTTCTTCAGCGGATATTTTGTTTCTCCGGCAAATCGTTCCTCCCGCACGTATTCGACCATCGTCTGCCGGAAGCCTACCCAGCTGACCAAGCCCCGGACATACCGGTTTTTCTCTTTCAAGCCGCGGAGCACGTCGCACACCTTGCGGTCGATCAGGCGGAAATCCCCCGTGTCGGTCGGTATATCGACGCTGGTCATGCTCCGGAGCAGCCGGTAGAACAGCTTTGCGGTAACTTTTTTGAACAGCGTCTCCCCGTGACGTTTCAGCCGCTTCGCATATACGACCTCGTACCCTTCCTTCCACTTGTCAATCATCTGTAAAATGATTTCGGGCGGGTCCTGAAGATCGGCGTCGATCACCACCACCGCATCGCCTTGGGCATAATCCATTCCTGCGGTAATCGCAACCTGGTGCCCAAAGTTGCGGGAAAAATCAATCAGCTTGACGTTTGCGTCCCTGCTGCTGATTTCCTGCATGATCTCCACCGTCCGGTCGCGGCTGCCGTCGTTGACGAACACCAGCTCATACGGATCTCCGCAGCCGTCCATCACCTTTTTCAGCCGCTCGTACGTATGGGCGATAACCAATTCTTCATTATACATAGGGATGATGACACTGTATCTTACTTTCATTCCTAGGCCTCCTAATAAGCCATAAAATTCTAACGGCCGGCAGGCCGCGGTGCCGGTTCACCTGCAGCGGCCTGTACGTTCTTCCTCGATTCGCCAGCAGCCATCAGCCGGCCTGGCTGTACAGGGAAAGGAGCGTACCGCCCCCTTCCCTGTCATCTTCTATGAGGTTATCGGCCAGCCGCGCTTTACCTGGCTGCCGGCTGATCCAGCATAGCCCGTCAGAACAACCAGCTTGGGAACCACCGGAGCGCGCCGGTGACGTAATTTCCGCTGACCTGCATACCCGAAAGTGCCGGATAAAACAGGATAAACAGCAGTCCGGCAAGCGCCGCGAAGCCATATCGGATGTAACGCGACTTCGATTCCGGCAATCTTCCGTCAAGCAGCTTCATAATGTACACGATCGACAGAATGATGAACGGTACCATGGCAAAATAATGATAAATGAACGTTTCCCGCGGCACCAGCATCCATGGCACATATTGCGAGAAAAACGCGATCCAAATCATGTAAAGGGACTTTTCTTTGCGTCTGAACGTCAGCCAGACGGTCGCCAGCAGCGCAAAAATTCCTATCCACCAGATCAGCGGATTTCCCATCGTAACAATCGTGCTGACCTGTCCCGCCGGCAGCCCATCGCTTCCGCTGTAGAACCAGACCGGGCGTTTCATAAACGGCCACTGCCACCACTGGGAGGAAAAAGGATGTGTCGCCACCAGCTGGCTGTGATAATCGAACATGTGCACCTGGGCGTCAACCAATGCCTTGAAGGTGTAACTCTGATCCCCCGCCGTCAGCATCGGAATATAGCTGAGCGCGTAGATAACTCCGGGAATCAGAACAAAAAATCCGAGACAGCTGGCCAGCGTAATGATGGTGTTTTTCCAGAAAGACCGGACAGCGTGCTTGCAGGCTTCAGCCAATTCACGGTCGCCGCCCCCGCCATCTGCCAGCAGTCTGCGCGATGCGCGGTATTCGCGATACCGTTCGTAGAGCGACAAGCCCAGCATTACTGCAAGTCCCGCTCCGCCATACAGCACAATCCACTTGGAGGCAACACCAATCCCGAAGAACAACCCGGACCAGAACAGCGGAACTAGCGTCTTCCGCACAGGCGTCTTGTAGAAATTTAGCGTCCAATACCGCTGCATGAAATAGAACATCAGCATAATGAAAAATACGCCGTAGACGTCGATGGTAGAAATCCGGGTCTGCGTAAAATGCATGAAGTCAAAAGCAAACAATCCGGCGGCTAGCACGCCGTATCTTGTTCTGCCGAACAGCCTGAAAGCCATCATGTAAATCAGCGGAAGCATTGCGATCCCAAACAGCGTGCCCATAATCCGCCAACCGAACGGATTCACCCCAAACAGCTGCATTCCGAGTCCGATAATCAGCTTGCCGAGCGGTGGATGTGTATTTTCGTATGCAGGCAAATCATGATAATGCTCGTAGGCTGTGCGGGCATGATAAATCTCGTCAAAATATGTGCTGTTCATAAAGCTAGTATGCGCAGGCACAAGGTCCTGCTCATCAAACAGATTGGCCGGTTCGCCCCGCTTGGCAGGTCCCCCCGCCTCCGGAACGACCGCCTGCACCGGCAGCGGTCCGCTGCCTCCCTGGGCGTAAAATGCCAGCTCATGCAGACTGAAACCCGGCTGATCCACAGTCAGCTTGACGTACCGGGCAGCTGCGGTGAGCGGCTGGCTTTTCCAGATGAACACATTGCCGACCTCTTCGTTTACCTCAAGCGGGCTGCTCCAAGCTCCCGGGGCATCTCCAAACTCCAGCTTAAACTTGCCGGTCCCCACGCCGCCAAACACATTAACTTTCTCCAGCTGCTTGGTTTCGCCAAGATCGATGTAGAAGCTTTCTCCGCCGGAAGCCGGCTGCCATACCGTCTCCGGCGATTTCATTGAACCCAGGTTAATCAGCGCCACAATGGCATACACCGCCGTGATGGCCGACATCCAAACCCAGTCTTTACGGCCGAGTCCAAGACCCTGCCGCTGTTCGTCCCGCAGAGGGCGAAGCTTCTCGGTTTCACTCCGGTCAAGCCGCTGCTGCTCCTCTTTATCCGGAGGCGGGATGAGCGGCAGGACGCGTTCCCGTACATAAACCTGATAACCGATGTACAGCATATACAGCAGAAGCGCCACGTTGGTAATCGAGCAGAGCAGCACGATGCCGTCCGAGCCGGGATTTTGCCCGGCGTTCAAGTACTTCAGAACGTAACCAACATTAATATACTGCGTGATGCTGAAGCCCATGAACAGCGGAAGAAAACGCCGGTCCTTGGATTGGATAAAAGCGAACAGGCAAAGCAGCAGCGCAGGAAACATGTAGCGCTCATGCATTTTGGCTCCCGCCACGAACATAACGACGATCAGCGCCATCGCAATAAAATGCGATTTGGACAGATCCTTCCGGTTTTTACGGAACGAGAAGTAAGCGGCTACCGCCACCGCGACCAGTATAAACAGGTTCCCCCATAACCGGTACGGGATGCCAAGCCATTTCTCGTCGATGGATGTCCACGTGGGTGCACTAAGCATATATAAGTTAAATGCGTTAACCGTAGAATACGGGTAAGATGACAAAGTCGCCATGTACAGCTTGATTAACCCGGCTATCCCCCCGTTGCCCCAGAAAAACGGTGCGGAAAGAATGCCGAATACCGCCAGTCCGGATACCGCACCCTTCAGCATCTGCTTCCATGGACGGTAATGGATGAGGGCAAGAAGCAGCACCGGCGTAAAGATCAGCGCCTGCGGCTTGACCAGCGTCGCGATCGCGAACCAGATCATGGATCGGTCGAATTTGCGGTCGGCGACCGCATTAATGCTCAGCAGCAGGAACAATACGAAAAAGGCGTCGGCCTGTCCCCAGATAGCGGAGTCCATCAATACAGCGGGATTAAACAAATAGAGCGACGTCAGTGCAACCGCGATGCCGGAGCCTATTGTTTTGCGGCTGAACCGGTAGAGCAGGTATGCAGCCGCCAGGTCGGACAAAATCGCCGGCAGTTTGAACAGCAGCATTTCCGCCGCGGAATTCGGATCAAGCGACAGCAGCCGCTGAATCGAACTTAATACGTACAATATGTACAAATAACCGGGCGGATAATCCGCAAACACGCCTTCTGCGTAAAACTGCCCCGGACCCAAATCGGCGACCCGTTGTCCCCAGTACATAAACGTCTTCATATCGCTCATGTAACCGACTTGTGTCCATCCGAGCCACAGGCGAACAATCAGCCCAAGACCCATCAATACGAGGAACCAGCGGTAATGCACACCCTCCGTCCGGTTCATCAAACGGTTGTTCCGCATTGCGTAGGTGTAGACCCAGGCGAAAAACATACTGAACAAAGCGGAGAACAGCAGCAGATTCATCGGCGAGATCTTGTCGTGTTTTGCCGTGCCGCTCTGGCCGCCGGAGGAGGCTCCAGGGTCAAGCGAAATCACGTTGGCGCCTTCCGGCGCGGCATCCAGCCGTTCGATAGCCAGATCATCGAAATAGGCTTTGCCTGTACTCAGATTGCCGTATCCTCCGAAGCTGGCCCCGATCGTCAGCTCTTTCTGCTCCGCTCCGGTTTTGCCTACGAACTCCAGCAGCTGCCAATTGCCGCCAGTATCCTTGGTGCTCGGATAACCTCCCGCAATACCGGCAGCAAAAATATTGGCTCCCGTGCCTTCGGCTCCGGCGCTCACTACCTTTACCCATCCTGAAATCCGGTACAGGGTATCCGGGTCGACCGAAACAGTCTGGATCCATTTGGCATGGTTTGCTTGTACGTTCTCAATATAAGCGGCCGATGCGCCTGAATGGACCTCTTCGGTCTGCAGGCCCATTGGACTAGCCTCCTGCTCCTGAACCCATACGTCCCGAATCCAGGAAGCGGGAGCGCCCCCGTCGCCCGCCTCTTCGAAACCCGGATTCTTCAGTACGGTTTCAGCCGCATGAGATACCCCGGGGAAGACCAGAACAAACAGCATAAGTATGACCCCTAAAGCGGCTAACCGTCCTTTTTTCGTCATGTTTTCCCCTCTCACCTCATTTGCGTCTCACTTTCTATACGCATTTATCTAGTTGTTGTCCACCAATAATAAAGCCGCCGGCAGACTGGGCAGTCAGCCGGACTTCTCCATTACAATAGTAATCTATAACCAGCAATTAGAAAAGTCCGGATCCCCGGCGAAAACGGTGACAATTTACGCGGAACACGAATTCATTTTCAAGAAACGCGGGGTTCACCAAATCGTAGTAATAAAGACAGCAAAATCCGTTTAATGATAAGGGACAGGCACCTATAAAGCGTGTTTTGCGCCCAGGAATGATCGGAAGGCATACGGGAAAGCTAACAACCACAAAGCATCGGTGAGAGGGGAGCTAATGAAGTGGAATTTTATCGCAGCACTACAGCGGACACCTTATTGGAGCTGAACAGTACGGACGCCGGACTGACCGCGGCCGAGGCGGGAGCCAGACTGGCAAGCGAGGGATACAACGAACTCAAGGGCAAAAAGAAGGACCCTCTCTGGAAGCTGTTTCTGGAGAATTTTAAAGACCCGATGGTCATCGTGCTGTTGGTAGCCGCCGGTGTCCAGATCGCGCTTGGACACGTTATGGAATCCGTCATTATATTTGTAGTCCTTATCCTGAATGCCGTAATCAGCGTGGTGCAGACCCGCAAAGCGGAGAGCTCGCTTGATGCCCTGCGCCAAATGTCCGCTCCGGAAGCCAAAGTGATCCGCGACGGCAAAATGCTGAAGGTACCCGCAAGGGAACTTGTGCGGGGAGACATCGTTCAGCTTGAAGCCGGTGATTACGTACCAGCAGACGGGCGTCTGCTGGAGTCGGGAAGCCTTAAAGTGAATGAAGGCATGCTGACGGGAGAATCGGAGCCGGGGGAGAAGCATATCGATGCCATTCACGAGGAAGCTCCGCTTGGCGACCGGCGCAACATGGTATTTAGCGGCTCGCTGGTCGTGTACGGCCGCGGTACTTTTGTTGTAACCGCGACAGCACTAGGAACCGAAATCGGCAAAATTGCCGGGCTGATCGAAAGCGCCGAGGCGAAGCAGACGCCGCTGCAGCGGAAACTTGAAGCTTTTGGCAAAAAGCTTGGGATTTTTATTTTACTGCTGTGTATTGTCATTTTCGGCGTACAGGCGGCACGGGTCTGGTTCTCGGGCGACAGCGCCGACATGACGACGGAAATTCTGGATGCGCTGATGTTCGCCGTTGCGGTCGCCGTTGCCGCCATTCCCGAGGCGCTGTCCTCAATCGTTACGATCGTTCTTTCGGTCGGAACGAACAAAATGGCCCGTCAGCATGCGATTATCCGCAAGCTCCCCGCCGTCGAATCGCTGGGTTCCACCAGTGTCATTTGTACGGACAAGACCGGTACGCTGACGCAAAATAAAATGACGGTTGTAGATTATTTTCTTCCCCACGGCCCCAGCAATCCGTTTGAGAAGGATCCGGACGAGTGGCCGGAGGCGGCCAGAAGGCTGCTGCATATCGCAGTCCTCTGTAACGATTCCAATATTAATGAAGAAGGCAAAGAGCTTGGCGATCCGACGGAGGTTGCGCTCATCGCCTTCAGCAACAGCCGGAATAAGGATTACCGCGAAATACGTGACAACTTCCCGCGCGAGGCGGAAATTCCTTTTGACTCGGACCGCAAACTGATGACAACGCTGCATACGTTTGGCGGCCAAAAAGCCATGCTGACCAAAGGCGGACCCGATGTGCTGTTCAACCGCTGCAGCCAAGTGCTGCTGGATGGCAAGGAAGAGCCGCTGACGCCGGAGCTGCTGGAAATGTTCCGCAAAACCAACGAGGATTTCTCCGCCCGGGCGCTGCGCGTGCTGGCTTACGCCTACAAGGCGGTGCCGAACTCCGTGACCTCCGTTGGCCTGGAGGATGAACACGATCTGGTACTGGTCGGACTGACAGCCATGATCGACCCGCCGCGTGAAGCCGTGTATGGTTCCATTGCCGAATCAAACAAAGCCGGCATCCGGACAATCATGATCACGGGCGACCACAAAACAACGGCGCAGGCGATCGGACGCGACATCGGCCTGATGGGCGATAATGATATCGCCGTAACAGGCCAGGAGCTCGACGCTATGTCGGATGAAGAACTGGACCGCAAGCTGGAGAGCATCGGGGTTTATGCCCGCGTCTCGCCGGAAAATAAAATCCGGATCGTCCGGGCCTGGCAGCGTAAAGGTAAAATTACCGCAATGACCGGGGACGGCGTCAACGATGCGCCCGCCCTGAAGCAGGCGGATATCGGGGTTGCCATGGGCAGCGGTACCGATGTAGCCAAGGATTCGGCGGCGATGATTTTGACCGACGATAATTTTGTTTCCATTGTGAATGCCGTAGCCGTCGGACGGACAGTCTTCGATAATATCAAAAAAGCGATTGCTTATCTGTTCGCCGGTAATCTCGGCGCCATTATCGCTATTGTGTTCGCTCTGCTGCTGGACTGGATTAACCCGTTTACGGCAATCCAGCTGCTGTTCATCAACCTGGCGAACGACTCGCTGCCGGCGATTGCGCTGGGTATGGAAAAAGCCGAACCAAACGTTATGAGCCGCAAGCCGAGGGATATTAAGGAAGGAATTTTTGCCGGCGGAACGCTGCGCGCTGTGATTACCCGCGGCCTGCTGATCGGCATCGCGGTAATCGTCTCCCAATATATCGGACTGCAGGAGTCGCCGGAACTAAGCGTCGCTATGGCGTTTACCACCTTGATTCTGGCGCGGACCCTTCAGACCTTCGCCGCCCGTTCGAATACCCAAACGGTGTTTGAAACCGGCTTTTTCTCCAACAAATACGTAATCGGCGCGGTGCTCATCTGCTTTGCGTTTTATGCCGCAGCCGTTCTGCCAGCCATCCGGCCGATCTTCTCCATCCCCGCTTCGTTCGGCTGGGAGCATTGGGGAACTGCCGCCGGACTTGCTCTTGGCGCCGTAATCCTGATGGAAATTTTCAAAGTGATTACGCGCTCGGTGTCCGGCCGTCAGGCGCAGCAATAATACAAAAAAACCAGCAGGCTCCCCTTCCCGGAGCACTGCTGGTTTTGCTGTATAAGACGGATTAACCTTGGCTGCCGATCAGCGCGTAGCGCAGCACGATCAGAACGGCCAGGACCCACATCATCCAGTGGATATCGTATTTCTTTTTGCCGCCCAGATTAGCTACAAAAGCAAGGATGACATAAGCAACGATGCCAAAGGAAATACCGTTCGCAATGTTGTACGTAAACGGCATGATGGCGAAGGTCAAGAATGCCGGAATGGCGAGCACCATGTCCTGGAAGTCGATCTCGCGGATCGACTGGGCCATCAATACGCCAACAATGATCAGCGCCGCGGCTGTAGCCGAACCTGGGATCAGCGCAACCACAGGCGCCAGGAACAGGGCCAGCAGGAAACATACGCCGGTTGTTACCGCGGTTAGACCCGTACGTCCGCCTTCCGCAACCCCCGCTGCACTTTCAACGTAAGCGGTCGTAGTCGAAGTACCCAGCATTGCGCCGCCTGTTACAGCCACGGCGTCAACGAACATTGCTTTGCCGACACGTTTGCGGCCTTCTTCCGGATTATTTAAAATACCCGCACGCTGTGCCGTGCCAACCAACGTGCCAAATGTATCAAACAGTTCTACGAAGGTGAACGTTGCAATAGCCGAGATAATACCGGTATGCAGGATACCGTCCCAGTCAAATTGAACGAAGTTCAGCTGGCTGAAATCCGGTACCCAAGGAGTCGAAGGATTGTTCAGCGAGCTGAAATCCACCGCGCCCATCAGCATGCCGACTACGGTTGTGCCGAGAATGCCAAACAAAATCGCGCCGCGAACTTTAAGCACCATCAGAATCGAAATCAGCAGCAGGCCGATAATAACAAGCTGGACATTGGTGTTCTCCAGGCTGCCCATATGGATAACCGTCTCGAAGGACAGGACATCCGTAAAGGTGTTCGCTTTGATATCACTGCCGGCTTCGACGCCGATTGTCATCAGCCCGCTGTTTTTCAGGCCGATAATGGTGATAAACATGCCGATACCTACTGTAATGGCGTGTTTCAAACTATCGGGAATCGCGGTCAGCAGAATCTGCCGGACTCTGGTGACGGTCAGCAGGATGAAGATCAGACCGGAAATAAATACCGCGGTCAAACCCATTTGCCACGTAAACGGATGATCCGTAGTCGCGGACGACAAAATAACAGATGCAAAATAAGCGTTGAGGCCCATACCCGGAGCCAAAGCAACCGGGAAGTTAATAAACAAGCCCATCGCAATCGTAAAAATACCGGCAGCCAGCGCAGTGGCCAGGAATACGGAATACCAGCCCATGTCGATCCGGCCGAACGCGGTCAGCGTGCCCGGGTTAACCGACAGAATGTAGGCCATGGCCATGAAGGTAGTCAAACCCGCCATAATTTCTGTCCGAACTGTGGTGCCGTTTTGTTTCAGTTTAAAAAACCGCTCCAATGCTTTCTCCCCCTAAGGTAGTGTGGTGTCCCTCACAACAGAAAGGGCCGGAGTCTTGGAAAGAGACCCCGGCCCGAAAACCAAGCACGGCACAGACAGCGCGGGGATATTAACCCCGTGTGTGTTACGAACCGCCTCGGTATGATCGTAGCCAGGTCATTACGGTGACCTCGTAGAGACTCCCGGGCCGATCCCCGGGATTATACGATAATTTGAGTTACTAGCGCCTTCTCATTTTAGGGGGACAGCCGTATTGTTGTCAATGGCAAAAACGAACATTCGCCGCCGAATACTCCTAAACGTTCGTAAAAAGGACATTTGTTTTCCACTATACGGGAGCTGTAGGCTCCCTTTCCTACCGGTTTATTCCTCCAAAAATGGGGTTTCATCCACCCACCAGCTGGAACGGCCGGTGTGTCCGTATCCTTCCAAAACTGGCTGGATTTCTTTGTTCATGGACAAGGTTTTGAACCCCGCACTCAGCTTGGCGAACGATTTGGCTTGGAGAAGCGCCTCAACCTGCGCCGGCGTAATAGTTTTCATCTGTAGCAGGGCCAGCTCATCAAGCGGGGGGCAGGCTTTGGCCCACTCCAGATTTTCTGCGGCGACGTTCTCCAACAGCACGCGCTTCAGCTGGGGCAGGTCCGCTAACGGCTGCAGGTCCGTCAGCTTCGCCTGGTCGATGATCTGAACATATCGCAGCCCCTGCATGGTGCTGAGCGCAGATAAGTCGGTTAGCCCTTTGACACGCAGCAGGCAGAGGATACGCAATTGGTCCATACCGGCCAATTCCTCCAAATGTTCAGCGCCGCCAAACCCCAACTGCAGCCGGCGCAGCTCGGGCAGGCTTACGAGGTAGGCTAATTCTTTGAGCGGCACGCCCCCGATATGCAGTGAACGCAGTTCCCGGAGATCGCCGATTACCTCGATGTTTTTACGCTGGCCGCTGAGGGCCAGCTGCTGAAGCTGCCGGAACCTGCGCAGCACGGACAAATCGGGTTTGGCGGATGCCGTCTTGCCCAGCCGCAGTTTTTTTAACGAAGCCGGAACAAAGTTCAGCGCCTCAAACGATTCGATTTGGTAAATATCAAGGACAAGCGATTCCAGCTTCGGCAGGGCGGACACCGCATCCAGATGCTCGGCCTGCGTGCAGCAGTCCACAGATAAATCCCGCACCTCGGTCATAAGCTCCAGCACGGAAAGGTCCGCCGGCTTAAAATGAAAACCATAAATCCGGAGTGCCACGTCGGCTCTTACCGCAAACAATTCTTCGTTCAGCCATTTCAGCTGCTGCTTGTTGGGAACATTCCATTCACTGTATTGAACTATTTTCACAGCCGGGTCGGCTGCAATTTGCCGGATCTCCTCCCGGCTCCAGGACTTGTCCAATTCGATTCTTCCGTGCATCTTTTTTCCTCCGTTCGATAATCCTCTCCATCTGTCTGCCGACTGAACTAAAGCAGTACAGTTAGAAGCGGAGCTGTCACTGCGGCGAATTTAGACTTCCGGCCGCTGTTATTTTCGGAGCTCCTGATCGTAATTCTGGTTAGCGGTAGAACTCCGAAAATAAAGGCGGACGCTTCGCTCCTACAGTTCCAAATTGCCTCCGCGCCTTTTCCTCTTTCCTGTAATTCAAAATCGTTCAGTCTACCGGCTGAACTGAATTAAGTACAGTTGAGGCAGAGCTGTTGCTGCGGCGAATTTGGACTTCCGGCCCACTGTGCAGCTTAGCTCATTCCATATTCGCCGGTACTAATGCAATCCGGGATTAAGCCGGTCCGCTCTAATAGCTGATCAAAAGAATACCCCTTAGGAGGAATGGCCGTTGTTAAATCACAGCCGATAAAGGACACGAACTGGCCGAAGACCGCTTCCGAGAAGTCAACGTTACGCATAGGGTTGGGCTTCGCGTCCGGGTAAAGATCGCTTATGAAAGCTCCCCTGAAGGTCACATCTAACAGTTTCCCGGTGAAGACACAGCCGTCAAAATAACTTGCAAATAGATCTACCCCTTTCCAGCGGCAGTTCAGAAACTTGCAGTCCAAAAATTCAGGATTATAAATCGAGGCTCCCCTAAAATTGCATTGGTCGAATGTACAGTTTTGATAAACCCCTCCGTGAGCGCCAATCGTTGCAGTGGACCACTTTATTTTCCGAAAGGTACAATCGATAAACGTACAGCTATACACACGTGCGTCCTCAAAATTTGTTTTTTCAAATCTACAGTTCTTGAACACCACCTCAGTGAAGATAGGATGGTTCAAATCCGTTTGTGTAAAGTCCACATCTTCAAAAATCCGGTTTTTGATATCCGACTTAAATTCCCATTGTGTATTCCGATAGCTTTGGTCCATTGCGGTGGAAATCCTCCTATTCAGGCTGTCCCAGTCGCCTCCCCATGCCCCGCGGGCTTTTTGGAGCAGCAGTTCAATTGCTTCATCCAAAAGCGGACAATATGAACTTTCATCCGTTTTTTTCCTGTTTGTCCTTTATTTTAATCGATATCTCCGCCCCAAAAAAGCCACACTCTCCCCAGCAGGAAAAATCCTCCTTGCAGTAGAATGTAAACGGAAACTGGAGGCGATATTTGTTGAAAAAAGTAAAATGGGCTGCAATGCTCCTCATGGGGGCCATGCTGCTGTTCACGGCAAGCTTCGCGTCGGCCGCCGCTCAAACCAAAAAAATTGACGCAGAGGTCAACCGGCACACCGTAAAGCTGGACGGCAAGGCTTTTTCGTCCAACGTGCTGTACTACAAAGGTACTCTATACCTGCCTATCAAGGACATCGGGCGGATGTTTGATCTGGAGGTCAACGTCTATCCGGAGAAAAAAACGGTCTACCTCGGGATGCTGCCTGCCGGTGAAGTGCCGGATGCCGTTATTAACAAATGGGAAAAAGCAGCAAAAACAGCCAAGCCTGCGAAAACTGCCCTGCTGCCCAAGGTCAAAGGGAAGGTTGATGCGGTGCTGAACAGCTATAAAGTAAAAATCCACGGCATCGCCTTAACCACGGACACCGTTCAATATGGCGGGCTGACTTTTGCATCCGTAAAATCCGTCAGCAGCATCCTGGATGTTCCCATCGCATATCATGGGCGTACGTCTACGTATTATGTAGGCAAGATTTCAAAGGAAATCGCTTATTCTATTAACAGCCCGCTTTACGCAGTACCGGCAGGAGGCGAATATAAGGGCTGGCAGGTGCTGAAAGGCCACAAATACGAGAAGACGGCAAGAATTCTTTTTCAATATGACGGGCAAATTCTGTCGACCAAGATCGAGGATATCCGCAAAGTGGATCTGAACAAAAAGATTACATGGACCGATCAAAACGGGAATAAACGAACCAATACGGTCAAGGCCATCTATGAAATGTTCAGCGAGTTAAGCGGACCCTATACCTCCGATTACCTGCACAAAACCTTTGGGGATTTATACGCGGATTGGCTGAGCTCAAGTACGATAGTGAACGAAGCCCGGCAGCTCATCGACGATTATTTAATCGGAACCGGAAAAATGAAGGCGTCGGCGAACAATATTCTGCTGACGCCCGATGCGGAGTTTGAGCCTGCTTCCTAGTCACAGCTTTTCCTAGGATAATCCCGTAAATCTATTGTTTAGCCACACAGCCCAGTACCGCATTGGTACTGGGCTGTGTGCGTGCGGGGGATGTCCGCCGACACGGCCTCATCTTGTATCTTGTACTTGCACGGAACATAAAAGGGCCTGTGAGGCCGCAGATCATGCGGTCTCACAGGCCTTTCTGTATACCGGTTAATGATGCTCCCGCGCCGTCCTGTGAGGCAGGGCGGCGTTTATGCAAAAAATGGAGCAGCAGACTATTCCCACTCAATCGTAGCCGGCGGCTTCGACGTGATGTCGTAAACCACGCGGTTGACGTTCTCCACTTCGTTGACGATGCGCACCGAGATTTTCTCCAACACATCCCACGGAATACGCGCCCAGTCGGCGGTCATGCCGTCGATGGACGTCACCGCACGGATGCCGACGGTGTAGGAGTAAGTCCGGGCATCGCCCATTACGCCAACGCTTTTCATGTTCGGCAGCGCCGTAAAGTATTGCCAAATCTCGTTATCCAGCCCAGCCTTGGCGATTTCATCACGCAAAATAAAGTCGGACTCACGGACGATCTCCAGCTTGTCTTCTGTCACTTCGCCCAGCACGCGGATCGCAAGACCCGGGCCCGGGAACGGCTGCCGCCACACGATTGCCCGGGGCAGACCGAGCTCCTCGCCAACCTTGCGGACCTCGTCCTTAAACAGCGTGTTCAGCGGCTCAATCAGGCTGAACTTCATGTCTTCCGGCAGTCCGCCTACATTATGGTGCGACTTGATCGTCTGTGCAGTGGCAGTGCCGCTCTCGACAATGTCCGTGTAGAGCGTGCCCTGCGCCAGGAAGTCAAAGTCTCCAAGCTTGGCGGACTCTTCGTCGAAGCAGTAGATGAACTCGTTGCCGATGATTTTGCGTTTGCGTTCCGGATCGTCGACACCAGCCAGCTTGCCGAGGAAACGTTCCCGTGTGTCGATTTTGACCACATGGATATCGAATTTGCCAACGAATGTTTCCATAACGCTTTCGGCTTCGCCTTTACGGAGCAGGCCGTGATCAATGAACATACAGGTCAACTGGTCGCCGATCGCCCGGTGAATCAGCATTGCCACCACGGAGGAATCTACCCCGCCGCTCAGTGCGCACAGCACCTTGCGGTCGCCAACGGTCGCGCGGATATCGCGGATCGCATCCTCAATAAACGACTCCATCGTCCAGTTGCCCGCGCAGCCGCAGACGTCATACAGGAAATTCGAAATCATTTCGTTGCCGTGTACGGAATGACGCACCTCGGGGTGGAACTGCACCGCGTAGAAGCCGCGCTTTTTGTCGCTCATCGCCGCGATCGGCGCGCTTTCCGTTCCCGCGTCCAGCTGGAAGCCCTCCGGCAGCTCCACCACATGGTCGCCGTGGCTCATCCAGACGGTCTGGCGGCTCTCCAGCCCCTTCACCAGCGTTGAACCTTCCGTAAAGTCGATGTCGGCTTTACCGTATTCCCGTTTCGCCGCACGCTCGACTTTGCCGTTCAGCTGCTGGGCCATCAGCTGCATGCCGTAGCAGATGCCGAAGATCGGCAGCCCCAGTTCATAAATGGCCGGATCGACATGCGGCGCATCCTCCGCATATACGCTCATCGGTCCGCCTGAGAAAACAATGCCCTTAGGCGACAGCGCCCGGATCTTGTCAACCGGTGTATTATACGGCAGAAGTTCGCTGTAAACTCCCAAATCGCGAATTCTGCGCGCGATCAATTGATTGTATTGTCCCCCGAAGTCGAGAACGACGATGATTTCATTTGGCTTGTCCATTACGCGCCTCCCTTGATTATTGGCTTCATTATACGCAACCGCAATTCAAGCCGTCAAGGAATCCGGGAAGGCCGCAGGCCGCCGGAAAGTGCGGCTCCGGCCCGCTTGCTGGCCGGGAAAGGAGCAAGGAAAGCGGTCCTTGGCGGGGCTGACGTTGGCGATCGGCGACTAGCGATAGCAGTCGGCGATTGGCGATGGTCATCGGCTGGCCGACCTGACACCTCCCTTACCCAGAGTTCCCTGTGAGGCAAGGCTGAAGACAGGATCGGGCCGCGTAGTAGACGACGCGTCAAGCGGTGCGCAGCGCGATGCGCAGGCAATCGCGCAAGAACGCGGCGTACGGCCGCGCCGCGTCCGCGGGCTCCGCCGGGTACGGCGGCGGAGCCCCTTCCCCGTACGCCAGCGTTTCCCACTGGCGTACGAACCGCAGGACGGCGCCGCGCAGCGCGTCGTCCCCGATAGCCAGGGAGCCGGCGTACTCCCTGGCCGTGCACCCCGGCGGCGGCGCCCCGTAGCGGGCCGCCAGCGCCTGCCAGGCCGGAGCGGCAGCGGCCAGCAGCCGCTCCCGGCCCCAGCCGCCCTGGCGCTGCGCCACCCGCAGCAGCGCCAGGGCCCGCCGCCAGCGCCAGGCGGCGGCGGGGAGCAGCGCCGCGAAGGCGAGCGGCGCCGGAGCGGGCTCCGGTCCGGCCTGCGGCAGGACCGGAACAGGCCGGCCGGCCGCGGCGGAGACCCCGCCGCCGTCCGGCGCCGGCGCTGCGTCCGCCTGCACAGGCGCGGCGGGCGGGGTCGGATCGAAGGGAATCCAGCCGGCGCCGGGGAAGTACACCTCAACCCAGGCGTGGGCATCCCGCTGGGTAATGCTGTAGCGCCCATCCTCCAGCGATTCCCCCGGACCATACCCTTGAACAAAGCGGGACGGGATATCCAGCGTCCGCAGCAGTACGGTCATCGCCGTCGCAAAATGAACGCAGTAGCCGCGGTTTGAGACAAATAAAAAATCGTCCGTAAAATCCGCGCCGGCGGGCGGAATACGGGTCTCCAGCGTGTAGGTATACCGGCTCTGCAAATACAAGCGGACCGCTTCCGTCCGCTCGTAGCGGCCTGAAGCGGAGCCAGCGATTTGCGCAGCGAGCCCCCGGACCCGCTTCGGGAGGGTATCGGGCAGCTGCGTATACGCGATCGCAAGCTCGGCCGGATCATCTCCGCTCAGCTTTCGCAATCTTGCGGGCGAGGCATCGGGACGGAGGGAATAAACGGTGTATTCCGTCACCCGTGCTTCGCCTGGGCGGTCGGGGAGACGGAAGCTGTCTTTTTCGGTATCCGCCAGCACCTGCTCCAGCTGAGTCCGGTCTTCCAGCCGAATCGACCCGATGCCTGCAAGCAGCCCGCCGCCGAACAGCGGCCGCTGCATTCGCGAAGGCTCCGCCAGTGTAATGTGCTGGGTCAGCAGTTTGCCCCCCGACGTTCCGGCCGGGAGAAGGGCGCGTTCGGAGAGCCCGAATAGAGGCAGCGGCCTATAGCCCGAAGCATCCCCTCTCCAGCGCCGTCCGTCATACACGGCAAAGCTTTCTCCCCGCCAATAAACCGGCTCCTCGCTTTTTGCGGTAAACACAGGTGCCGAGTTGGGCTGAAGCGGCGCCCCAAGTTCTCCGCCTTCCATCCCGTATCCGGTTGTGCCTAATCCCGACCCCGTTCGGCCGGACTGGGTCATGATCTGCTGTACGGTCCACTTTTGCAGCCATGATGCAGTCTCCCGGAACAGGGCAGGCGCGCCGCCTCCCGTTCCTCCGGTCCCCGCCGTCATCCAGGAAGCCAGTCCGATCCCGCAAGCCAGAACTAGCGTGCCTGCACCCCAGCCTATGTAGGGAGCAGGGGATTGCCCCGGATACCGTTCTTTCAGCCGGAGCAGCTGTTTTAACCCCTGCAGCCAGACAATCAGAACAGCCGTCAAAATCACCGCCATCTCTGTATCCAGTCCGAAGGCCGAATCCAATAGGAGCAGATAAGCAAGCGTCGCCGTGCTAAACAGCACCGTACTCTGCCGGAATACCGCCAGATAATGTACAGATGACACGAGCATTCCCCACCCGGCGGCAAGCAGCAGCAGGCGGCTGTCCAGGCTGAGCTCCCCCATCCTTCCCGACAAAAGATACAGCAGATCCGCCGGAAGCCCCGCCGTATACGCGGCCAGCCGTTCGGCAGGACTGCTGCTCCCGCCGCCTCCCGCAAACCAGGCGAAGATTACAACAGCTGTCTGAGCAGCCAGCGACCATCCCGGTCTCCACGGCACCAGCGTGCATAGGGCCAATAAAACGGCCTCAACGCCCAAAGCCCCTACCAGCCGGGACAGTCCGGCAGCTTCAGCCTTTTCGGTCAAGGGAATCAGCCACTGACCAAATAAAGCGAGAACGGAGAACGTAACCAGCAGCCGGTAGGCAAGCGGAGTCCGGATCCCGGAGGACGGGCCTTCGCCTTGCGGCAGTTGGCCTTGGACCTGGTAACCGCCGCTTTGGTGACCACGGCTTTGCTGACTATGGCTTTGCTGGCCGTGATCCTGTGCCAAGGCGCGGACCATTACTAAAATCCCCGCGAGGCAGCCGCCGGTTCCGTCCAAGGATCGGCAGCCGGCTTGGAATGAGGTACTCCCTCTTCGAGCCGGTACAGCCGGGCGCCCAGGCGGGTTAATGTGCCCGCCAGCGTCTCCGCTTTTTTCTCCGCCGTGTCTGTTCCAGCCGAACGCCGCCTAGGCACCACCGCATCCCATGCGTAGTACAGGTCCACCTGTACACCCAGGGCCAGCAGCCGGGCCAGCAGCTTGGCTGTTTCCTCTTCCAGGACGCCTGTAATCACGGAAGCCGTCATCCCCGGAATCCAGCAGCGGGAAGCATCCTCCAGCAGCTGATCGAGCCGGCGTGTTCCATCGGCGGAGATATCAGTCAGCAAATCCGCTACACGCTCCGGAAGATTTCCCAGCCCCTCATATCGGGGCATTCCCTCCGGCCAGCCTCCGCTGAACCATTGAACATAGGAGCCTGACCGCTCCGCTTCCAGCAGGAGGCCGTAGGCCGCCGATACCGCCAGTTCAAAAGCCTCCGGCTGAACCGCGCGTTGTCCGCGTGGTCCCAGAGCGCTGCCGGGCGGCGTATAACCAGCCGCACGGTTATCCAGCACAATACACGTCATCCGCCCTTTTTGCCGCTCAGGTGTCCGGGTCTGGAGCGTGCCGCGGCGGGCGGTATTTTTCCAGTGAATCCGGTTTAGGGGGTCGCCCGGAGCGTAATCCCGGATATCGGCCGCCTCGCCCCCATCCCGGAACCCGCTGCGGATCGTTTCCTCCCCTGCCGTTCCCGTCATGCCGTGGACAGCATTCCGCCCATAGTAAAGCGGTCGCGGTTTTACCTTTACCAGCGCCGTCCCTTCGGCATCGGCATGTCCGGTAAACCATCCGCACGGATCTCCCCAGGCGGCCCGGCTGGCGCGTATCTGGTGAACGCCCCGGCTAAGCCGGTTTAACTTGTAAGAATACGTCATCGCGCGCCGGAACCCCGGAAACAGCAGCACATGGCCGGTGCCCTGCGTCCAGGTATCCTCTACTGCCAGCCACGGCAGCGGTAAACGCGAGCGAAGGCGGATGCGCGCTTCAACCGTAACGGAATCCCCTGCTGACGGACGCGCCGGTGTCACGGTCCGCTCGATCTTAACGGCCCGAGGCCCCAAATACCGGAGCATCAGCCCCCCTGCCATCAGTAAAATACTAACGGCAAGCAGGAATTCCGCAATCTGCCCGCCGTGCCATAAATACAGAACAGCCGCCGCTCCTGTCGTGCCAACCGCGCGCAGCCATTCCCCCCGCCCCCCGCGCAGCGCGGGCTGTCTGGCCGGGGGCTGGTTTATAGGTTCTTTTTGCCAACGTTTAAATAATGAGTACACTTCGCCGCACCCTTCCCGATCAAAAATGGCTCGGGTGATCCGGGACCGTCAAGCTTCCGGCGCCTGTCCGGCTCCCGGCGGAGCCTTGCTTCCAGTATTTCCAGGATCGGAAGCGGACAGACATACAAATCATAGACATATGACCGAAAGGGGGGAGGGCGGTTAAAGCTTGTCATTGCTGTTGCATTTACTTATTTGGTTCTGCTGTTCCATTTACTTATTCTGGTGTTCCATCTACTTATTTTGTTCTGCTGTTCTGCTTATCTGCCTTGGCTTGGCTTATCTGCCTTGGTTTATTTGCCTTGGTTTATCTGCCTTGGCTTAGCTATATTTCTTGGCTTTCCTGGCTTTCCTGGCTTTCCTGGCTTTCCTGGCTTTCCTGGCTTTCCCGGCTATCTTGCCTTACCTTGGGTTATCATTGCTTCCCTGCATACCTTACCTCGCCTTAACCCGCCGTTCTCCGTCCGCCGCTGTTACAGAAAGCGGAGGGTGTCCGGTGGCTTCCAACAGCTCGCGCAGCGGAACCCATATTTTATCCCCAATCATTTGGACCTTGGTACGTTTTAGTGTTCTTGCGGTCCCCGCTGCCGTCCAGCGAAGTTCTCCCCGCCCCGCATCCGCTTCAATCCGCCGCTGTCCCAAATGAACGATGCCGTTTCTCGTGCGGGCATCCCAGACGGCTGTCCCGCCGAGGCGTTCCGTTACGGTCCGAAGCGGAACGCTGATCCGTCCCTGGATGATCCGGTATTCGCCCGCATCCAGCTTGGCTTCCTGGCGCCCGACTTCCAGCCGTAGCGGCTGCCCGGGTGCAAACAACGCCGCGTTTGGAGCAACATGCGCTGCGACCCAGGCAGCTCCCGGCGCGGTTCTCCCCGCATATTTGCCCAGCTTGGAGCTTACGCGGAACTGGACCGGAGGAAGGGAAGGGTCCAGCGCGGCAAAGGTATACCCCGCATTCCGGTAATGCCGGATAATCTGCGGCAGCGCCTTCACACTCTCCTGGTGCCCGGCTCCGTCATGCAGCAGGAGCACCACATCCGCCGAGCCGGGAGCTGCGATGGCGGCTTGGATGATATCTTTTGCCGGGACACCCCGCCGCTTTGAATCGCCGCTGTCCACGTTCCAGTCAGTCACCAGATATCCCGCCTGCTGCATCAAACCGAAATAATTCGAATCAAAATGCCCGTAAGTACCGCCTGGTGCGCGGACCAGCCGCGTCCGGTAACCGGCGATGCCGTGGATGATGTCCTCCGTCCGTTTAATCTGGCTCCAAAAAGCGGAGAACTGTCCGTAAAGCTCCGAATAATCATGATTATAAGTATGATTGCCGATGGCATGGCCTTCAGCGTTCATCCGGGCGACCAGCTCCGGCCGTGACTCCGCCTGCTCTCCAAGTACAAAGAAGGTTGCCTTTATCCCTTCCCGCCGCAAAATATTAAGCACCTCTGGAGTGTGCGCGCTTGGCCCGTCATCAAAGGTTAGATAAACCCGTTTCTCTGCAGCAGGGTTTTTCCCATTCGCATTTTTTCCCTTCGCATATAGAAGCTGTTTTTGTTCATCAGGTGGGCTTTGGCTTGGGCCGGAATTTTCCTGCTTTTGTGCATGTGTGCCTACACCCTTTCCCTTCAAAAAAAGCTTGTCCGTCCCGGCGCCAATATTGTGCCCGAATAAGGCAGCTGCCTTAAGCAGAGGGGAGGCCAGCGTTGACGATCCGCTCACAAGCCCGTCCCCCAACCGCGCTGCAAAATCCCCTTGCGCCAGTTGTCCGTTTAAGCCCTCTTTCGCTTCCTCGTGAGGGTTCTCTGTATCCTGTAGGGCAAGTCTGCCCGTATTTTTAAGCAAACGTTCTGCTACCGGGTTCTGAGAACCCGTTTCGTTATTTATAGAATCCTTTGACTCGTGCAAGGAATCAATGTCCGTTGGGTTAACCTCCCTGGCCGCATAAGGACCAGTGTCCGCCAGCTTAGCCTTCTCCGCCGCATGCAGAGAAGCTGCATTAGTTCCCGGAAGCCATCCGGCTGAGCACAACATCAATGCAGCCGACAAAAAAAGCGGCGCAAGCAACCGCCGGGCGGCACGTTTTTGCGGAACATTCGTCATCATTTTCTACCTCCAGCCTATTCTATAGTCTTCCGGAGAAGACTGATTGGTAGATTGTATGAGAGAGTTCCACGAAATAGAATCGCCCGGCGCGCTTTAATCCGCTCCTATATAGACTGAACTTAAGAGGGACAGGTTGGACAGAGCTGTCACTGCGGCCAATTTGGGACTTCCGGCCCGCTGTTATTTTCGGAGTTCTTGAATGGTAGGACCAGTTAGTGGGAGAACTCCGAAAATAAAGGCAATCGCGTTCGCTCCTCCATCTCCAAATTGCCTCCGCGACATCTCCTTTTCCTGTCATTCAATAGTTCAGTCTATATAGATGTGCACTTAAATTTAATCCCCTTTACCGCTCCGCTGTCTTGGAAAGGTCTTTCAGGCCCGCGGCTGACCGGGACCGGACCCGGTAAAAAATCCCCAACACCACGGCAACCACAGCAAAAGCAATCCCGCCCGCAAATCCCGCCTGGCGGGGCTCCACCGCCTCAAGCAGCAGCCCCGCTCCGAACATGGACAGTCCCAGCAGCGTGTTGCCCATCGCGGTCAGGAATCCGAACAGTACCGGCTGAAAGGGCTTAGGCGTCTCTTGCATCAGCAGTGTATCGAGACAGGCACCGCCGATGCCGCCCGCAAAAGCCAGCAGAAAATAGCAGAGGAATGCCACCGCGAAATTCCCGCTGAAGCTAAGCAGCGCAAGCAGCAGCCCCTCCGCGAGCAGCCCTCCCAACATACCGGCCAAGAGCCTGCCGCGGATTAGTTTTTCAGCCGCAAAGCTGAGGCTGAGCCCAAGCCCGATCGCTCCGTAAAAAGCGCCCACTCCCGCATCCCCAAGCTGAAACACCTGGACCGCATATACGCTGATCAACACATTGTCGAGTCCGTTAATCATCGGAACAAGCAGCTCATATGCAAAAATAACCTGCAGCGGCACACTGGCCGCAAACAGCGCCAACAGCGTCCTGCCCTGTCCGGCGGACTGCTTTGACGGCTTACGCCGCCCAGCCTTCACTCTGCGCCGCACTATACGGCCGGCTGAACGCGATGTTCGCTCCAGGTCTGCCCCTTTTCCCAGACGATCTGCCGGGAACCCCACCACGGGCACCGCGCCTTCCTCCGCACGATCTGTCGGGAACCCCACCACGGGCACCGCGCCCTCCTCCGCACGATCTGCCGGGAACTCTGCGGCCGGCGCCGGACCACCCTCCGCCTTCTGATGCCGGCTTGCCTGATCTTCCGCAGTTAGCACCTGCCCGCGGAGCGCCAATTTCTTGTCCTCGGCCGCAAGGTCACCTGCATGTCCCGCCAACTCGCCTCCGGGGCGCCCCTCATCAGCATCCGCGCCGCTGCGAACAAAAGAAATCCGTCCAATAATCCCCGCCGCCGCCGTAAACGATGCAGCGTTCCATACGAATGCCCAATCGGGACCCAGATGCATGGAAATTATCCCTCCGGCAAAAGCACCAACCACGAGCACGCAGCCGGTCATCAGCTGCTCCAGCCCGTTCACGGACAGCAGCCGCCCGGCCGGCACAAGCAGCGGAATCGCCGATTTGCGGACCGGGCTGTAGACGGCTTCCCCCGCGGCCAGTAAGAAGCTGGCGGCATATACCACCCACAGCCGGTCCGGCCCGTCGGCCCACAGCAGGGACAACGCCACAGGAGCGCGCAGCAGGTCGGTGAAGACGAGAATCTTTTTGCGCGAAACTTTTTGTCCAAGTAAGCCGCCAACTGGCGCCAGAAGGAGGTAAGGCAGGACCCGGACGCCAAGCGCAATTCCCACCGCCATCCCCGATCCCGTCAGCTGCAGTACAAGCGAGAGCATCGCCACCTGGCTGAAGCGGTCGCCGATCCCGTTCACAAGACCTGCCGCAAACAGCTTGGGGTAAGCTCCGTATTCTTTTTTCAAGTTAAGCAGACGGGATAACATAATAAACCTCCTGATAATCAATAAAATTCTAATTAGATAATAATCTAATTAAATGATTGGATCAATCCCTTCTTTTTGTTATGATCAGAAAAAAGGCTGCTAGCGCCTTCGGAAAGAGTGACTTTATTGAAGATAGACCGTTTATTGTCGATTGTGATCCTTCTGCTTAACCGCAGACTTGTGCAGGCCAAAGACTTGGCGGAAATGTTTGAGGTGTCCGTCCGCACCATCTACCGTGACATCGACGCCATCAACCAGGCGGGCATTCCCGTTGTAACCTACCAGGGAGCCGGGGGCGGGATTGGCCTAATGGAAGGCTACCGGCTGGACCGGAGTCTGCTGACCGACGGGGAACTTGCGACCCTGTTTACCGCTCTGCGCAGCGTGGCCGTGTATGGCGGACAGGAACACAACCTTTTGATGGAAAAAATCAGCAGCGTGGTTCACCCCTCCCGGGCCGATGCTTTTTATGCCCGTACGTCAAGGCTTGCGTTCGATTTAAAACCTTGGGGCTCCTCAACTGCACAGGAGGTCAAACTCGGCCTGGTTAGACAAGCGCTGGAGGAAGGCAAAACCCTCGCCTTTACCTATGTCAGCGCCTCAGGAGAGACGACGCAGCGGACGGTTGAGCCTTATACGCTTGTATTAAAAGGGCAGGCCTGGTATTTGTATGGATACTGTCCGCTCCGCGCCGCCTTCCGCCTGTTTAAGCTAAGCAGAATGAAGGAGGTGCTTGCCACAGACGAGATCTTCACGCCAAGGGAGATCCCTGCGGCAGAATATCCATGGGGCTCCGGCTGGGCGGATAAACAGACCGTGTCCCCCCTGATCCTGAGATTTGGTCCGGAAAGCCGGCATCTGGCGGAAGACCGCTTCGGCTGCGAGGAAATTCAGCCCGAAGCGGACGGCGGCTGTCTTGTCCATCTGCAGTATCCCGAAGATGATTGGCTGTACGGCTTCCTGCTGAGCTTAGGTCCCTATGCGGAAGTAATCCAGCCGGAGCATATCCGGGTCAAATTGGGCGCATGGGCCGGGGCGATTGCCGCCAAATATACAGGCGGTCTCCAGACTTGACGGTCAGACGCCAAGTTCCTGCCAAAAACGCAAAGAACCTCATCTCCACTAAAGGAAATGAGGTTCTTTTATTTGGCAAATCCTATTGTTTCGCAAATCTTATTGTTTCGCCGCTTCTGCTTCAGGCTGTTCCTCGGACTTCAGGAAGTCCGGCTGCGGCGAAGTTTTGCGGATAAAGAAGGCCAGCACCAGCGCCGCCACCGTCACCCATGTCGCCACTTCGAACGCATGCGTGATCCCGTGAAGCATCCCCTGCATCTTCAGGTGACCCATCGCGGCGGCGTCTTTTTGGGAAACGGCTCCGCTCACGACTGCGTCGGTCACTTCTTTGGTTGCGCGGTTGGACATCAGGCTGACGAACAGCGCCATGCCAAGCGCGCCAGCTACCGTCCGCAGCGTGTTGGACATTGCCGTGCCGTGCGCATTCAGACGCTGCGGCAGCTGGTTTAGACCGGCCGTTACAATCGGCATCATCAGCATCGACATGCCGAACATACGGGCCGTGTAGTTAAAGATCAAATGGGTATAAGTGGTTGTCTCCGTCAGCTGGCTGAATTCCCAGGTGGTGGCCACCGTGATGATCAGACCGATAACCGACAGCCATCTTGCTCCGATTTTATCAAAAATAATGCCGGTTACGGGGGACATGAGTCCCATCAGAATGGCGCCCGGCAGCAGCAGCAGGCCGGATTCCATCGGCGTAAACCCGCGCAGATTTTGCAGATAAAGCGGCAGCAAAATCATCGCAGAATACATGGCCATCGTGATAATAATGTTAATGACCGTCGTCAGCGAATACATCGGATAACGGAAAATCCGGAATTCCAGCAGCGGTTTGTCGGTTTTCAGCTCTCTCCAGACGAACAGCACCAAAGCAACGGCACCGACGATCAGCGAGATAATGACCGTTTCACTTCCCCAGCCGTCTGTTCCCGCATCACTAAAGCCGTACAGCAGACCGCCGAAACCAAGCGTGGAAAAAATAATGCCCGGTTTATCCAGCTTCGGTGACGTTTGCCGGGTGACATTTTGCATAAACTTGGCGCCGAGGCCAACCGACAGCAGCGCCAGCGGCAGCACGATAAAGAACAGCACCCGCCAGGAATAGTTCTGAACTACCCATCCGGACAACGTCGGTCCGACCGCCGGAGCGAAAATCATTGCGATGGCCATCAGGCCCATCGCTTTTCCGCGTTCCTCAATCGGGAAAATCATCAGAAACACAATGTTCATCAGCGGCATCAAAATGCCTGCGCCGGCGGCCTGAATGACCCGCCCGACCATAATCATTCCAAATCCCTGGCCGATTCCGCATATTAGCGTTCCGATCGAAAACAAAATCATCGCGGTCATAAACAGATGCCGGGTCTTGAATTTCTCCACCAGATAAGCGCTGACCGGAATCAGCACCCCGTTCACCAGCATAAAACCGGTAGTCAGCCACTGGGCGGTGTTCGGCAGAATGTTCAGATCCTCCATCATTTTCGGCAGGGCCACATTCATCAGCGTCTGATTCAGCAGCGCAACGAACGCGCCGATCAAAAGCGCCGCAATGACCGGCCCCCGGCGCACATGCTTCGCTGCACCAGTGTTGGCAGTTATTGTACTCATAAGTCCTTGTTCTCTCTCCCTTGGGCGATAATGGCCAAAATTTGATTATGAATGCGCAGCAGTTCCTGTATATCGCTCTCCGGCAGATCCGCCAGCGGCGCAAGCCGCTTCAGCAGCGCCTGTCTGCTTCGCTCCCGGATCTGCCCCCCGGTCTCGGTAACCCGCAGCTTGAAGCTGCGCCGGTCATGCTCCGAACGTGTCCGTTCAACCAGTCCCGCATTGACCATACGGTCCACGATACCGCTCATCGCACTGTTGCCGAGATGCATATGCTCAGCAAGCTCGGAGTTGCCGATATCGGGAAACTGGCTGAGCTTCCGCAGCACCATCAGCTGGGTCGAGGTTAAATTCTGTTCCTCGGCTCCCTGCCAATTCAGCTGGTGGAAGGAATGATGGATCCGGCGGAAGGAACTGACGATATCATCGATTTTTTGCTCATCCGGCAAAGAAATCCTCCTCCACATGCCTTAAACATAATTATTTCGCATGCGAACTATTCTACTCTTTACACAATTAAACGTCAACACCATTCCTGAAACTTTCTGAAAAATACTTCATCTCCCAGCGGAGCCTTTAAATTCAGAAAAAGGATGCCCGCAAACGGGGCGCACTATGTGCGGAAAATGAGGCGGGGGCTGCAAACCAAAACGGACCGGCCAAAGCGTGAATGCCTTGGCCGGTCCGTTGGTTACAGAACACTATAAAGTTTGCAAAAAGTCATAGGCTGGCACGGTACGGGTACGAACCTACAACATCGCTTCGTTAAGTGACCTGCTCAGCCGCCACCAGAGGCAGCCCGGTGCGGGTTCCCTGCTGGCGGGAGGAACCATCCGTTTTTCCTGTTGTGATCCCTGCTCCGGGCGACGGTTCGGCTGCCGCAGACCCCGAGGCAAGCGACATCATCAGCTTGATCCGGTTGCGCTGATTGACTATGCTTACACCCGCGTCATAGTCGATAGCGCAAATGTTAGCTTCTGGATACAGGTTTTTCATCCCTTTGATCATTCCCCGCCCTGTAATATGGTTGGGAAGGCAGGCGAACGGCTGGATGCACACGATATTGGGTACGCCGTGGTCCAGCAGCTCCATCATTTCCGCGGTCAGGAACCACCCTTCGCCCATCTGGTTGCCGGCGGAGACAAGCCTTCCCGCCTTGTCGGCCAATTCATATACGCTTTCGCCGCCATGCGCCAGGCCGGCCGCCGCCAGCGCCTGGGTCACCGGTTTGCGGTACATTTCAAGGTATTGGATCAGCAGCGGGTTGATCACGCCCAGCCGCTTGCTTTTGCCAAATTGGTCCGCCTTATAGATCGGATTGTATAAGCAATAAAAGATGAAGTCGAGAAAGTCGGGTACAACTGCCTCTCCGCCTTCCTCCTCAATCATATTTACGATGCCGTTGTTAGCGTCCGGATGGAATTTAATCAAAATCTCCCCGACAATTCCTACCTTCGGTTTGTCCGCCGCCTCTACGGGCAAAGCCGCAAACGATTGGACAATGCTTCCGATCGTGCGTTTGTATCCCCGGTACGAAAAGGAAGACAGGCTGCTTTTGCACAAGTCCATTCCGCTGCGCATTAGGGCTTCGGCGGAACCCGGAACCTTCGCATAGGGTCTAAAGCGGTACAGGAGGCGCATCATCAGATCGCCATAGCAGGCCGCAGCAATCAGCCGGTTCGCAAGCTTCAGGCTGATGCGGAAGCCCGGCTGGCTCTCCAATCCCGAAGCATTAAGCGAGATGACCGGGATTTGGCCGAGTCCCGCGTCGCGCAGCGCTTTTCGCAGGAGTGTGATGTAATTGGTCGCCCGGCAGCCGCCCCCGGTCTGCGACATAATGACCGCCGTCCGGTTCGGATCATAATCTCCCCTTGTCAGTGCCGCAAGAATTTGCCCGATCGTAACGATCGCCGGATAACAAGCGTCATTGTTCACGTAGCGAAGGCCAAGCTCCGTCTCCTCCGGCCCGGTGCGCTCGAGAATTTTGAGCCGGTAACCCGCATCCTGGAACACCCGCTCGAACAGCTCAAAATGAATCGGCGACATTTGGGGTGCTAAAATAGTGTACGTTTCTTTCATCGGCTTGCTGAACGGTACGATGTTTATTGATGATTCGCTGCCGGTCCGCTCCCGCTCCATCCCTTCGCGTTCTTTCATCGCCGCAAGCAGGGAGCGCAGCCGGATGCGCGCCGCGCCGAGGTTGCTGACTTCGTCGATTTTGATCAGGGTATACACTTTGCCCCGGCTCTCCAGGATGTCCTGCACGGCATCACAGGTGATCGCGTCGATCCCGCAGCCAAACGATGTCAGCTGCACCAGCTCCAGGTCATCCCTGTCGGCGGCAACTCTAGCCGCCCGGTACATCCGGGCATGATACGTCCACTGATTAACGACGGCAAGACTGCCCGAGCTGCGGTCCAGATGGCAGACGGCATCTTCGGTGAGGACAGCGAGGCCCATGCCTGTGATCAGCTCCGCCATTCCGTGGTTAACCTCCGAATCGGCATGATACGGATGGCCGCAGAGCAGAATCCCCCGCACGCCGGTCTCCCGCATATAAGCAAGCGTCTCCTCCCCCTTGGCCCGCAGATCCGCTTTGGCCGCAGCGGCTTCTTCCATCCCCGCTTGAACCGCGGCCGTCACCTCTTCCCGGGAAAGATCCGGGAACGTGCGGGACAGCGTTTTGATCAGCACCGGGATATCGTCAAAGTTCAGGAACGGGCTGACAATCGGAATCCCTTCCGCGCCAAGTCCGTCTACATTATTGCGGATGACCTCAGGGTAAGAAGCGACAACCGGACAATTGTAGTGGTTTTGCGCCGCTCCGTCTTCTTTTTTCTCGTACACAACGGCAGGGTAAAAAATAAAGCCCACTCCGCTCTCCATCAGGCTCCGCACATGCCCGTGGGCCAGCTTGGCCGGATAGCACAGCGACTCCGACGGAATGGTGTCCATGCCGCTTTCGTACAGCCTGCGGCTTGAAGCCGGGGACAACACCACCCTGTAGCCCAGCCGGGTAAAAAAGGTATGCCAAAACGGATAATTTTCGTACATGTTCAGCGTCCGCGGCAGACCGACGCTCCCTCTTACGGCACGCGTCTCAGGCAGGCTTTCGTATCCAAAAAACCGGTCAACCCTGTACTGCATCAAATTCGGCAGCGTATTTCCCGTTGTCCGGATTCCCGCTCCCCGCTCGCACCGGTTGCCTGTAATATGAAAGCTTCCGTCCGGAAACCGGCTAACGGTCAGCGGGCAGTTGTTGGCGCAGCGCCCGCATCGGCTGTGCGTAACGGTGTAGCGGAAGCCCTCCAGCGCTTCCGCTGTAAGCAGACCGCTGCGCGCGCCGGGCGCCGCGTGATGCCTGGCCAGCAGCGCGCAGCCGTAAGCGCCCATCACCCCGGCGATATCGGGACGCACAGCCTCCCGCTCCGTCAGGGTCTCAAAAGCGCGGAGGACGGCATCGTTCAGGAACGTACCGCCCTGAACGAGAATGTTGCGGCCCAAATCCTCGCCGCTGCGGATTTTGATCACCTTTTGCAGCGCGTTTTTAATTACGGAATAAGCTAAACCGGCAGACAAATCGGCCAGGCTTGCTCCTTCCTTCTGAACCTGCTTCACTTTGGAGTTCATAAATACAGTGCAGCGCGAGCCCAGGTTGACGGGACGCTCCGACGCCAGCGCCTGATCCGCAAACTCGGATATATCCATCCCCAGTGCGGACGCAAAATTTTCAATAAAGGAACCGCAGCCGGCCGAACACGCCTCATTCAGCATCAGGCTGTCGATCGCCCCGTCCCGGATGCGGATAAATTTCATGTCCTGTCCGCCGATATCGAGGATGCAATCGACCTCAGGCATGAATTTCGCAGCCGCCTTGTAATGGGCAACCGTCTCCACCTCGCCGCCATCCGCCTTGAGCGCGGCCCGGATCAAGCCTTCACCGTATCCCGTTACCCAGCTCCCGGCGATATGGCAACCTTCCGGGAGAACGGCATACAGCCCGCGCAGCGCCTCGACCGCCGACTGAAGCGGTTGCCCTCCGTTCGACCGGTAAAAGGTGTAGAGGATCTCATCCCGCTCTCCAGTCACCACCAGCTTCGTTGTTGTCGAGCCTGCATCAAGGCCTACATAGCAGGCTCCGCGGTACCGGCTTAGATCGCCCCTCTCCACAGCCGCAAGCGCATGGCGTTCCCGGAACGCCGACAGCGCTTCAGGGCTGCTGAACAGCGGCGGAGGGGCACTGTCCGCGTCCCGGTCACCAGTCAGTTCCACCGCGGATAGTCTGTCGGCCCATCCGGCGGGTGAAAGTGCCTCTCCCCCCGCGGCAAGCGCGGTCCCGATCGCTACAAAATACTGCGCATTGTCCGGGAACAGCACCTCGTCCTTGGACAATCCAAGCGTCTCGGCAAACCGGGCGCGCAGTTGGGGCAGATAAGTCAGCGGCCCGCCAAGAAAAGCGACTTTACCGCGAATTGGACGCCCGCAGGCCAAGCCGGAGATCGTCTGGTTGACGATGCTCTGCAGAATCGACGCGGCCACGTCTTCCCGGCGCGCCCCTTCGTTCAGCAGCGGCTGTACGTCGCTTTTGGCAAATACGCCGCAGCGGGAGGCGATCGGATACAGACGCTCGTATCCTTCCGCCAGACGGTCCAGCCCTTCGGGATCGGTCTTCAGCAGCGCGGCCATCTGATCAATAAAAGCGCCGGTACCGCCTGCACAGGCGTTGTTCATCCGCTGCTCCACGCCGCCGGTGAAATAGATGATTTTGGCGTCTTCCCCGCCCAGCTCAATCGCGGTATCGCATCCGGGCAGCCGGCCGCGGATCGCCCGGGTGCAGGCAATCACCTCCTGGACAAACGTGATGCCCGCCAGCTTTGCCAGCGAGAGCCCCGAGGAGCCGCTTACCGCAAGCACGGCTTCCCGCCCGGGCAGCGCTTCTCCAGCCTCCGCCAGAAGCCGGGCCGCCGCACGCTTAATGTCGCTGTAATGTCTGATGTAGGCCTGGTAACAGATGGAGTCGCCTTCCATCGCCACCAGCTTCGCGGTCGTCGATCCGACATCCAGCCCGAGACGCAATATCATGATTGTTTTTCCTCCCGCCCATTGCCAAATTCAAGCTAATAAAAAAACTATATCATGGCGGTGAGTGGTAAAAGCTGTTAACTATGTTACGTCCGTGTGCGCTTTGAGGCGTGTTCAAGCATGCGGCAGGACGGCGTATTTCGACGAGAAGCCTTAGTATATCTTGCGCTCGGACGCAGGGTTAGACGCAAAAGAGCCAATCAGGCCGGCTGCGGCTGATTGACTCTTAAATGGCTCTTTATTTGGCGCTTTAACATCTGGGTTTGCCTTGCCGGTCTTCCCCTGCTATCGAGGTTGAAATACTCAGCGGTTCATCGATTTGATGCTCAGCGGTTCACCGAATTGATGATCACCGGCCCAGCCGCTCCACCACCCGCTCCACATGGCCCTTGACGCGGATATTCCGCCATTCTTCGATCAGCACGCCGTTTTCGTCGATTAAAAAGGTTGAGCGGACGATGCCCATGAACTCTCTGCCATACAGCTTTTTCAGCTGCCATACCCCGTACAGCTCGCTGACGGTATGTTCGGGATCGGACAAGAGTATAAACGGCAGGCTGTTTTTGCCGATAAAACGGATGTGGGATTCCGCCGGATCCGGGCTGATACCAATCACGACCGCATCCCGGGCGGTGATCTCCGGATAGGCGTCGCGGAAATCGCAGGCCTCCTGCGTGCATGCGGGAGTCATGTTTTTTGGATAAAAATACAGCAGTACCCTCCGCCCGCGGAACTGCCCGAGACTGACCGGACTTCTGTCCGCAGCCGTTAGCGTAAAGCCGGGAGCCTGCTCCCCGATGGCGATATTTTTCATAATCTGTCGACACCCTTTCCTAATGCATGTATAGTAAAATAGTCCGTAAATTGATTGTAAACCTGAAAAAAATTATAATTGAAACGATGCAAAATGCGAAAGGAAGAACCCGAACATGCCTCCAAGAAAAAAACGGCACGCCAAAAAACGCAAAGTCAACAAGCCGCTTTGGTGGACATTATCCATCGTGCTTCTGCTGATTCTGGGCGGCGGCGCTTATTTTACCGTTTCCGTGGTACAGGGCCTGGACAGCATGCAGAAAGACCCCGAGAACTCTCCGTTCAAGGATGTCCCTACTGTCAAAGAGGACGCTCCGGAGCCGCCTAAATGGGAAGGCACTGAGCCGGTTAATATTTTGCTGATGGGCGTGGACGCACGCGGTGTGAAAAAGGGCGAAATTCCCCGTTCCGACACGATGCTGGTTGCATCGCTTGACCCGGTGAAGAAGAAGATTCACGTATTCTCTATTTTGCGCGATACTTACGCGGACATACCCGGATACAGCGCGAACCGGATTAACTCGGCGATTATCCATGGACCGAATGTTGCGATGGAAGCCGTAGGCGATCTGCTGGGACTTCCTATTCAATATTATGTTTATACCGATTTTCAGGGCTTTATCAAGCTGGTGGACGCCATTGGAGGCGTAGACTACGAAGTTGAGAAGGACATGGTGTACAAGACTATAGCAGATGGCCCCGAATACGACATCGACCTAAAAAAAGGCATGCAGCACATGGACGGCAACAAGGCGCTGCAGTACGTGCGTTTCCGCCATGATGCCACGTCCGATTTCACCCGGACGGAACGCCAGCGCGCTTTCCTCAAAGTCGTGGCCGACAAGCTGAAGAGCACCACTTCGCTGCTGAAGCTGCCAACGATTCTTCAAGAGGTCAGCCCTTATATCGATACCAATCTGTCTGTTGGAGATATGGCCAAGCTGGCCAGCGTCGGTTATGACAGCAGCATGGCCGGAAGCGCGCAGATTCCTCCAATGAAGCTGCTGCGCGAGGAGACCATCAACGGCTCCTCCGTATTGACTGTAAGCAGTGAAAAAGCACTGAAGGAATACGTGCAGGAAGTCATCAGTGATCCCGAGCCTTCGGCCTCTCCTCAAACGAGCGCCGCGCCGGAAGGGGAAGCCAAGCAGTAAACCCCTTTGATCCTGTTTTTATACCCAGCATAATTTAAAATCGGCCGGCATACGGGCGGACAGCGTAACTACAACGCGGTCCGCCCGTTCGCACGGCTGCCAATCGAAAGGGATGGTATCGTCAATGAATCGAACAACTTCGGAACAGCTTTATCAAGAAGCACTACAGCATATTGTAGGGGGCGTCAACAGCCCCTCCCGCTCGTTTAAAGCGGTTGGGGGCGGCGCTCCAGTCTTTATGAAACGCGCTTCGGGCGCCCATTTCTGGGATGAAGACGGCAACCGCTACATCGATTATCTCGCTGCTTACGGCCCGATCATCACCGGACATGCCCATCCACACATCACCTCCGCCATTTCGGAAGCGGCGGCGAACGGCACGCTGTATGGCACACCAACTGTACTGGAGATCAAACTCGCCAAAATGCTGAAAGCAGCCATCCCTTCGATGGACAAGGTGCGCTTCGTCAATTCCGGCACCGAAGCCGTCATGACGACGATCCGGGTCGCCCGCGCCTACACCGGGCGCAGCAAAATCATCAAATTCGCCGGCTGCTACCACGGCCACTCCGACCTGGTGCTTGTCGCCGCTGGCTCCGGTCCGTCCACGCTCGGCATTCCGGACAGCGCCGGCATTCCCGACAGCATCGCGCATGAGGTGATTACCGTCCCGTTTAACGATCTGGACGGACTGCGCGAAGCGCTGGAGAAGTGGGGCGAAGATGTCGCCGCGGTCATGGTCGAGCCGATCGTCGGCAACTTTGGTATGGTAATGCCGCAGAAGGGTTTCCTTGAAGGCCTATGCAAACTGGCTCACGACAACGGGTCGCTCGTTATTTACGACGAAGTGATTACCGCGTTCCGCTTCCACTACGGCTCCGCGCAGACCTATGCCGGTCTGGACAACCACGAAGCCATTATGCCGGACTTGACCGCGCTGGGCAAAATCATCGGGGGCGGCCTGCCGATCGGCGCTTACGGCGGCCGCAAGCATGTGATGGAGCAGGTCGCTCCGCTTGGCCCTGCTTACCAGGCGGGCACGATGGCGGGCAACCCCGCCTCGATTTCGGCGGGCATCGCCTGCCTGGAGGTGCTGCAGGGTGAAGGCGTCTACGCGGAGATGGAACGCCTGGCGGTCAAGCTGACGGAAGGGCTGCAGGCATCGGCGGACCGCCACGGCATCCCGCTGACGATCAACCGGATCCGCGGTTCGTTTTCGACGCATTTCTGCGACCACCCCGTCACGAACTATGACGAAGCGCAGGATACGGACGGCGAGGCGTTCGCCAGCTTTTTCCGGCATATGCTGAACCGCGGCGTAAATCTGGCTCCTTCCAAATATGAAGCGTGGTTCCTGACCACAGCGCATACGGAAGCCGATATTGACGAAACGCTGGAAGCAGCAGAAGCATCCTTCCGAGCGATGGCGGAAGAAAAGCGGTAAGTAACGAAGGCGAAGGCAAGACTGCACAACGGCAAAAGCCCCTAACGGGGCTTTTTTGTTTGCATTAACCTCTATTTTTGTCTAACCTATATACTCATTTTTCGCGCACCATTCGCGCACCATAAGGATAGATTCTACATACGCATACAAACTCTTTTATGTTCGACCAAGTCCGGCTTAGGTTCACTCAAAGTCGATCTGCTTGTCCAGCTTGATGCGAAGCGGATTCCGTTCGGCAAAAAAAGGAGTGGTTCCCGGCACTAACGAGAACTCCAGCCCTTCCAGCGGCTCCGGCAGAGGCGGCATAACGCTGAATTCCAGCTGTGCCTTGCCAGAATGCGTAGAAGTGCTTATCGGCTGGACAGTGTATTCGCCGCCGATGATCTCCAGCGTCAGACAGGGAACAAGTTCTACCTCCTCCTGTTCTGAGTCCTCCATATACCGGATATCCATTTTGACGATGCTTTCATCTTCATACTGCATGGCATGCGAAATCAAATATTCACAGCCGTCTGACTTCGTCCGCTTCATAATGGGCAGAACGGATTGTAGCGGTCTGTCCTCCGACCTTCTGGGCCGTTCCATCACTTGCGCATGTAATGCTTGGAGCAGCGTGTGAATCTGAAGCGGTTCCAGCTTCAGCTCCTTGGCCCACTCGATAAGCGTTTCACCGCCCGGCATATAGCGTTTTTTACCCGTCAGCTCCTGACGCTGCTTGGCCAGCGCAAGAATCTGTTCGTCCAGCTGCTTTACATCCTCATTGTATTCGTAAGGAATGGACCGCAGCGCCACTTTGGATCGGCTCATTCAAATTCCCTCCCCGTTTTGGTTTACAAACAGTATAACCCAGGGTTACCCTACGGAGGGACCATATTTTCCTAAATTATACAAAGGATTTCCCTCTGAGCAGAGTAGCTCCCTTACTGGCAGCGAATTACCACAGAACACGATACGGAGGTCTTTGCGGAGGTCTTTGCGGAGGTCTTTGCGGACCCAGCGGCCGTTATTTTTGATTTTTTTGGGCTTTGGTGTGCCTGACGGACTCCAGTTCCGTTATTCGTACCGAAAACATACAAACTATGGCTTCTCCGCGTCAATAGGTGCATCTGAGTCCGTCAATTTGCCAAAACACGGAATAATCAGCAAATTAGGTCTCCTGAGTCCGTAAACTTGTATCCATACTTTCTCTGGCGGCTACAAAAGGCGGGAATCTGGGATGAAATCTGAAGCATGTTACTATTGAGCCCGACTTTGAGCAGATGATGGATACAACCATAGTCCGAGTCCATCCGCATGGGGCCGCGCAATAGGGCCTGCCTTTGGCCAAATGAAGACAAAATTATATTATTATAATGACACTACAAATTCCTGGGGTTTATTAGCAGATATTTCAGGGGTTGTGGATGGGTATGTAACCAAAATTTTGCACTTCTTATATGCTTAATAAGGCGGCAGGAATTCCCGCCGCCCGTCTCTGGTGCTCTTCTGTTCTATGACCCTCTACTGCACCCCTGCTCCACCCTGCCCAGCTGCCGCTCTTCGCCTTGCTGCTCGGCGCAGCAGCCGAGGGGTGGCCCGGGTTGCTAGGTAGGGTTGCCGAGTGTGGCCGAGTGTGGCAGTCGGACCAACAAACCGCTTAACTGCCCGGCTGGTCGTACAAGCTGCGGACCGGCACGCCCTGGGGCAGCTTGAACGGATGTTCTTTGTTAATCCTGTCATAAAACATGATCCCGTCCAGGTGATCCAGTTCATGCTGCATGACGATCGCCGCATACCCTTTGAATTTCCGCACGAATTCTTTGCCGTTTTCGTCGGTTGCCTTGATTTTGACGGCTTCATAACGGGGGACAAAACCCTGCACTGGCCGATCCACCGACAGGCAGCCTTCACTCTCCGGCAGGTAAACCATCGATACAGAGTGACTGACGATTTTGGGATTAATCAGCTTCAGTTCCACCATTTCGTCCCGCTCATCGCTGAAATACGTTACGAACATCCGCTTGCCGATTCCAATCTGGTTCGCCGACAGCCCTACCCCGGAGCGCAGCTTGTATTTTGCCGACATTTCAGGATCTTGGCTGTTCTTCAAAAACTGCAGCATGCACTCCAGCGTCTCCCGGTCTTCCTCACCCGGCGGGAGCGCTACGGGCACAGCCTGTTCCCTCAGTACGGGATGCCCCTCCCGCACAATATCGTCCATCGTCAGGATATAATCCGCCTTAAACTTTGATTCGGACAAGTTATTCCTCCACCTTTGCCTCTTGCTAAAATTCCTGTAGACTGCACTTTCGATTAGCATTCGATGTAAAATCCTATGCCGGCGTCACCCGGCCCATGACTCTTGCCTGCCCATCGTTAAATCGGCAGATCCGCCTGTTCCTGCATTCCTTACGGATTGATAAAAGCTGTCCGCAAATTCGGGCTGTACTGAACATCAAATCCCAGTCCCTCGGCCAGCGCCGCAAGCGGCAGATAGGTTTTGTCTTCTTTCCCCGACTTGTGCAGGAAAGCAGGTGTATCCAGCGCAACCTTTTGCCCGTTGACCAGCATCGTTTTGGAGCCGATCGAGATCACAACTTTGCGCCCCTGATAAAGCACCGATGCGCTTGACGTCTTGTTATCCCAGGTTCCGTTCGCCCCAACCGCGTTCAAAATATCCCGCAGCGGAAGGAAATTCTGGCCGCTCCGGATGATCGGTTTATTTGGCGTGTTCAGCTCCGTCCCTTTGACGACAATTGTCATCGGACGGGGCGAAGCGCTTGGCTGCTGGAACACGGAAGGCACCTTATAGCCGCCCCACAGCGCCTCGGCAAACACCGAAGCTATCGCTTCATATCCGAGCTGAGTCGGGTGAAAATCACGGTTCGATACGATATGCGTCAGTGAACCCTCCACCCCCGCGAACCGGGCCGCGACATGGGCAGCCAGCACAGGCGCATCCTGGCGGTTCTGGGCGGAGACCAGCCGGTCGACCGCTTCCGTGAAGCGTGCCGCCGCCGTCATCAGCTTCGGGTACGCCTGCCCTAGCCCGATTTTGGGAGCAGGCTGATATTGGTCGGCCACAATCACCGTTGCCCCGGGATTGAGCGTCCGCAGATCGGACAGCACCGCCGTCATATTGTCGGAGTAAGCCTGCAGCAGCGTATCTATCCGGCCCTGAAGCTCGGCCTCCGGCATTTTATCCGCTTCCAGCAGCAGGCTGCTGACATCGTTGCCGCCAATGGTGATGGCGATAACGTCAGCTTCACGCAGATCGGACGCCGTCTGCGAGCTGACCGCGGCGAACGAGGACAGCCGCGGATCCGCAAGCCCCGGCTGAATCGTCTCCGCTGTAATCGGGCCGCCGTTCTTCAGCGCGCTCACATAGTTGCGCAGGCCGGAGGTGGTCAGGCCAAGCAGCCCGTAGTTGGCGAGCGTTGCCCGGCTTCCGTGAAACCACGCCTGCTCCAGCAGCCGTTCGGGATACCCGTAAGGCTTGGCGTTCACATCGGTGATCCCCGGCTCATACCCGGCCGTGATCGAATCCCCCAGCGCGACGATGTGAATCGTCTCCGGTGCCCCGGCTGCGCCTGCCGGCACAGCCGCCATGAGCGGCAGCAGCAGGGCAAGGCCGGTTACCGCCAGCCTTTTCCACAATTTCAACACAAGATACCCCTCCTGAATGTACAAGATTCCTTTATTCTACCACCCGTCCGTCGCATGCAAAAGAGCGGTTTCTCCCGGACAGGCCGGGAAAACCGCTTGTTTGGTCGTCTTATAGAGGAGCTCCACAGGCATTCCAGGCTTCACAGGGAGCGGCATAAGGAGCAGCTGAGCTACCGCCGCTCCTCCGGACCACTGCCAGATTCCGGATTGGACGCCGGCGTTTTGCCGCGGCCAGCCCGTTCCAGATAGCGGTCATACCGGTCATCCAGCTCCCGCCCGATCTTCCGGTAACGGAGCGTTTCTTCCACGATGGGATCAAGTGTCGTCTGAATGCGGATTTCGTACTTGGGCGACAGCTCCCGGGCCTTGCGGCTGTCCGGCTCCATGTCGCCTTCAGTCAGCATTTCGCTCAGCTTCTGTTCCAGATCTTCTTTGTCCGCCATATCTGAAGCACTCCTTCCTGTACGGCTTATGACGTAAACCCGGTCGCTCCGGCTTCCTTCAAAGAAGCGACAAGCGCGTCGTGAATCAATCCGTTGCTCGCAACGATATGCCGGGAACCGATGTCATACGGGCGGCCCATGGTGTCCGTGACTGTCCCGCCGGACTCCATAACAAGCAGGGCACCCGCGGCGCAGTCCCAAGGGCTTAAGCCCACTTCCCAGTATCCGCTGACCCGTCCAACCGCTACGTACGCCAGATGCAGCGCGGCGGAGCCGCCGGCGCGGATCCCGCGGATCTTCGGCAGTACGGCCTGAAGTCCGGCCAGATTCGCCGGCTGCGCGAATTCGCGGTCCGGCGGGAAGCCCATGGCGATCAGACTGTCGCCCAGATCGGCTTCTTTCGAGACGGCGGCCGGGATGCCGTGCATATAGGCGCCTTTTCCTTTTTCGGCAACAAACATTTCGTCACGGATCGGGTCATAAATCACGCCAACGGCGAGTTCGCCCCGGACCGCCAACGCGATCGACACGCAGTAGAACGGAAAGCCGTGCACGTAGTTCGTCGTACCGTCGATCGGGTCCACGATCCACAAATATTCATGTTCCCGGGCTTCTTCCAGCGCGGCCGCAGCCGCGGATGCGCCCGGCTCGACGCTCTCCTCGCCAAGGATAGCATGATCCGGAAAATACGTATGAATCAGCTTCCGGATCATCGTCTCCACGCCTTTATCCACCTCGGTTACCAGATCCTGCGCGGATGTCTTGGTCCCAAGCTCCTTCACGAGCCCCTGCCGGCTCTTCATCCATTCGCCGGCTTTGGCCGCCGAGTTGATGGCTACGGCCAGGTGGCTTTTGCTCGATACGACGTAAGGCTCGTGGTTCTCCCGCTTGTTTGCATTTGATGGATTCATTTCCTTCACTCCGCTTTCTTGAACATACTTGTGCGTACTTGAACGTAAATCCGGGTATCAGCGCAGGTTAACTTAGCCGCCAATAATATGATAACCACCATCGACGTAAATCACTTCACCGGTGATGCCCCGCGACAGATGGCTCAGCAGGAACATCGCGGTGTCGCCCACTTCAGCCACGTCGGTTCCGCGGCGCAGCGGCGCTTTCTCTTCCACAACGCGCAAAATAGAGTTGAAATCGCTGATTCCTTTGGCCGCCAGCGTACGGATCGGTCCTGCGGAAATGGCATTAACCCGGATATTGTCCGGTCCAAGATCGCTCGCCAGATAACGTACGGTGGATTCGAGCGCCGCTTTGGCCACGCCCATTACGTTATAGTTGCGCATTACCCGCTCGGAGCCCATGTAAGTCATGGTGACGATCCCGCCGCCTTCCGTCATGAGCGGATGCAGGCGCTGAGCCACGGCAACAAGGGAATAAGCGCTGATGTCGTGAGCGAGGGCAAAACCTTCTCTGGAGGTATCGGCAAACCGTCCTTCCAGATCTTCTCCCTTGGCAAATGCAATGCTGTGAACAACACCGTGCAGAACGCCAAATTCCGTCTTCAGCGTATCGGCCAGCTTGTCGATATCCTCATCAACGGTTACATTGCAGGGGAGCACCAGCGAACCCGGCAGCGTGTCGGCCAGCTTGCGCACTCTTCCTTCCACACGTTCACTCTCATATGTAAAAGCCAGGCGCGCGCCCTGATCGGCCAAGCTTTTTGCAATGGCCCAGGCGATGCTGCGGTCGTTCGCGACACCCATGATGACGATATTTTTCCCTGTTAACAATTCTCCCATTGGTATGGCTCCTTTGTTCCTTAAGTTTCATTCAACGTACCTTATTTTGGCTTGCAGATCAAGTCCAAATGAAGCAGGCCGGTTCGAAAATCCGCGTCCGTTCCGGCCCATGCCGCCGCATGCTCTTTCATGCGTATTTTCAGGCGTGTTTTCAAGCTTGCTTTCAAGTTTACATCCCCAAATACGCGGAAGGGACCGCTTCCCGACTTTCGTCCACGGTCCCTTCTTTCGCTCCTTCAGCTCATTTCCAGCGCCGCGCCGTCCAGGATACGAATCCCGTTTCCCGGATCCTGGGCCAGTTCCTTGAACTCGTCCATCAGCGCAAACAGCGCGCCGTCTTTCGCTTTGGCTTCGATCATCACATCGACCGCAGGCGTATCCGCCGCGATCCGCTTTAGGAAACCCAGCAGCGGTGCAAGATCAACACCGTCGGCGTGGCTGCGCGGGTCCGAAGGACTGCGGGGACTGGACACATGAATCTTGGGCGGAAGTATTCCCGGCTCAGGCACGTCCGTCAGGGCAAGCGGGCTTGTCCAGGTCTCAAGGATGGCCGGCCACAACTCCCAGGGGAGTTCCCCGTCATTGTTGACCCATTGGTGATGGATATCCAGCACCATGGGGACGCCAAGCTCCCGGCAGACCGCCAGCGTCTCGGGGGCATTAAACGTCTTGTCATCGTTCTCCAGGGTAAGACGCGTCTTCAGCCTGTCCGGAAGACTGGCAAAGTTGTCCTTAAACCTGGCCGCGGCGGTTGCCTTGTCCCCATAGGCCCCGCCGATATGAATGTTGTTTTTTGCCGTGGCCGGAAGCCCCATCGCTTCCAGCATATCGACATGATGCGTCAAATCCCGCACCGAGCTGACAAGCACCTCGGGACGGGGCGTACTGAGCACGGTAAAATGGTCGGGATGAAAGGATACCCGCATGTTGTTCCTGCGGATATAGCCGCCGACTTCAGCGAACTCCTGCTCCAGTGCCGCAAACGGGTTCCAGTCCTGCAGGTCCGGATGCGTCGCAAGCGGCACCAGCTTCGAGGTCATACGGTATACCTGGATATCCGAACCGGCGTTATGCTTCAGCAGCCGCAGCGTATTGTGCAGATTCCCTCTTGCGATCAGCTCCAGCTTGCGCAGGGCGGCTTCGCGGTCCGCAATCTTGGAGAAAGACGCCATCGTCATCGTCTTGGACGGCGAGCAGTCGGGAATGACCGTCGACATCGCCACATATCCGAACCTTACAATCATGCGCGTCCGCCAAAAAACATCTCGTCCGCCAGCGCCGTCTGAATCCGCGACTCCTCGTCATTCAGCTTGCGGACAAGCTGCATCTCGACTTCGGTCACCTCATGACCCTGAAAATTGATTTCGGCGATACAGCCGACAATTTTCACAATAGCCACCGCGACGTTCTCCGGCGTATAGGCGATGACCTTCTGCCCGGTCGGGTACACGCGGAAGCCCTGCTTTACCATTTTGCCCCGGCCGTATTCCAACAGTTCGTACAGCTCCTGCTCGCTCTTGAATTTGCACACCGAATTGAACTCCGTCTGGAAGCCCACGGCTACTCCTCCTTCCGCGCGGGAGTCTGCTCCCGCTTTTACGGCTCGTTGTCGTATTTCAGGCCTTGTTTAAAAGTATACCGTTCCTGCGCCAGTTCAATCATGCGGTCCAGCAGCGCCTGGTAGGACAGCCCGGTTTCGCGCCACAACAGCGGATACATGCTAAACGGCGTGAAGCCCGGCATCGTGTTCACTTCGTTGATCAGAATTTTGCCGTCCGATCTGCGCACAAAAAAGTCCGCACGGGTGATGCCGCTGCCCTCGATCGCCCGGAACGCCGCCAGCGCCGATTCGCGCAGCCGGTCCGCCACCTCCGGATCGACAGGGGCCGGAATCAGCATCTGCGACTTGCCGTCCGTATATTTGGCGGCATAGTCATAATATTCGCCGGAAGAGACGATTTCACCCGGGACGGAGGCCTCAGGTTCGTCATTGCCCAGCACGCTTACCTCCAGCTCCCGCGCGTCGACAAATTCTTCTACGATGACTTTGGTATCGTAGCGGAAGGCCAGGTCCACCGCTTTGCGGAGCCCCTCTTTATCCGACGCCTTGGAAATTCCCACGCTGGAGCCGAGGTTGGCGGGTTTGACGAACACCGGATAACCAAGCTTGTCTTCAACGGCCATGATGAGATCGTGGCTGTTGCGTTTCCATGCGCCGATGCTGAAATAACAGTATTTGCATTGATCCAGTCCGGCTTCCGCAAACAGCTTTTTCATGACAACTTTGTCCATGCCGGCCGCCGAAGCCAGTACGCCCGCGCCGACATAAGGAATATTAGCCATCTCGAACAGGCCTTGAATCGTGCCGTCTTCACCGTTTGTGCCGTGCAGCAGCGGAAACATCACGTCAATCCCGTCATCCCCGCCTGTCAGCCGGCCGAATACGAGACGCAGCGCTTCGCTCATATTCGCCGCTCCGCCTCCAAGCTTCAGCTGCTCAATCCGGGAAAACGGCGCGTTCAGCGTGTCCCCTTTGCTCCAGATGCCTTGCTTTGAAATATAGAAAGGGACAATGCTGTATTTATCGTAATCAAAAGCGTTCATCACGGCGAACGCCGTCTGCAGCGAGACTTCGTGCTCCCCGGATTTCCCGCCGTATACCAGTCCCACGGTCAGCTTGTTATTTCCCATTTGCGTTAACCTCTTTCCAATAGTTCATTTATAAGTAATCGTTGATGTGAAAAAAGCGGTACACCGTGCTGTCGGTCCACGCATAGGAATCCCGGTAATCCCAAAAGCGGTGGCGGCTGCTGACCGTATGCGCGTTCACCAGCGGCATGCCTCCGGCGTCGAAGGCGGTCACAACGGTGCTGTGCTGGTAGTGTCCGTTGCCGTCCCAGTCATACAGGATGATGTCGCCCAAGGCCAACTGCTCGGGACGTTCCACCAGTTCGGCCCGCGGCCCCCCGCTCCCGTCTCCGGCCAAATAGCGTCCAAGGCTGTCGGACACCGCCCAGCTGTAGCTCCACCATTCCCTGCCGCCGGTGTAACCCTTGTACCACCAGCCCGTTTCTCTTTTACCAGTATAGTTGATCGGTGCCCCCCCTGCAAAGAGACACTGGGATACGTAATTGGTGCAGTCGACCTCAAAGGTTTCAAAGTCGGGATTGCCTTCTTTCCACCAGCGGTCCGCATACGCGGCGGCTTCTTCCCGGCGGTAGGCCGTGGCTCTCGGGCCGCTGCCTCCGCCAAGCAGCCGGCGGTTCAAAAGCGGCGGGGAAAGCGCCGCGCCGGTCTCCCCGCCGTAGGCCGGCCGGCTGCCGGCTGCATTTGCCATGGCCGCTGCAGCGTTCCCGGCAGGTTCGGCGGGCCCTGCTCCGGACGGGCCGCGGTCTGCCGCCGGTGAACGGCGCAGCGGCTTCCGCTCCGGAAGGTAACGCTCCACTCCCGCGATCCGCCAGCCCCCGTCCTCGCTGACCAAAGTCAGACGTTCCCGCTCCAGCCGCTCTTCCTGGTGGCGCATGCCGCCTTTTTCATAATAAAAAACACTGTGAAGCTCCACCTCAGCCAGCACCTCGCCCGCCGTCTGCCGGGACCAGCGGAGGACCCGGACGCCGGTTTCACCGCGGACAGGCGTAATGCCCCTTTCCGCATACCAATCCGCGAGCAGACGGGAACGGCGGCCTCGTTCCATAAGTTCTCCAGGATCGGCCAAAGTGCTGCGGCACGGCTCCGCCGCCGGGTCAACCCTGCATCTATTGCATTCATCCACATAATAATAGAGTGTCTCTCTCCATTGCTGTTCCACTGCCGCACCCTCCCTTGAAATACCCGCATCGATCACGGACGGGCCTTGCGCCATCCGTCTCTTCTATATATATGAACTCCGTACCGCCGTTATACGATTGGTGCGGCGCGGGGATGAAGCGCGGTGCCGGTACCCGGCGCGGCTCTGGCGAGTGTCCGGGTTAACCGGATACAGCAGGGGATCAGGAAGCGGTAATGCTATGCAAACCGGTGCTTTTTTCCGCCAAAAAACAGGAAAAAACCCTTTACTCAACTGTATGTAACCGTTATACTTAATAGTAAAGATAATTTGAAATTATGTTTCATCAGATGAAACAAGGAGGCTCGTTCATGCCAACCAAGGATCAGTTTTCGTTGTCCCGCACGCTGGAGGCGGGCGGCAAATCGTATCGCTATTATCATCTCCAATCCCTTGAAGAGCAGGGCTTGGGCAAGATTTCTTCCCTCCCCTTCTCTATTAAAGTACTGCTTGAAGCCGCGGTCCGCCAATTTGACGGACATGCGATTACCGAAGAACATGTGAAGCAGCTTGCCGCCTGGGCGGACGGGGGCGGACGGAACAAAGAGATTCCGTTTATTCCCGCACGTATCGTACTGCAGGATTTCACCGGCGTTCCCGTCGTGGTTGACCTTGCGGCCATGCGCGACACCGTGAAGAAGGCCGGCGGCGATCCGAAACAGATCAACCCGCTTGTTCCGGTTGACCTTGTTATCGACCACTCTGTAATGGTTGACGCGTTCGGCACCAAGGACGCGCTTGAATACAATATGAATGTCGAATTTGAACGGAATGAAGAACGTTATCGTTTCCTGCGCTGGGCGCAGACGGCATTCAACAATTTCCGCGCCGTTCCGCCGGCTACCGGTATCGTGCACCAGGTGAACCTGGAGTATCTTGCATCGGTAGCCGCAACCAAGACGGTTGGCGATGAAACGGTTGTTTATCCTGACTCGCTGGTAGGTACGGACTCCCACACTACCATGATTAACGGTCTTGGCGTCGTAGGCTGGGGCGTCGGCGGTATCGAAGCCGAAGCCGGCATGCTGGGGCAGCCGCTGTATTTTGTTACCCCTGAAGTCGTAGGTTTCAAACTTACAGGCAGCCTGGTGGAAGGGGCTACTGCCACCGACCTTGCGTTGACCGTAACCGAAATGCTCCGTAAAAAGGGTGTTGTCGGCAAATTTGTTGAGTTCTTCGGTCCGGGTCTCGGCAACATCAGCCTGGCCGACCGGGCGACGGTCGCCAACATGGCGCCGGAATACGGGGCTACCGTCGGCTTCTTCCCTGTGGACGACGAGACGTTGTTCTACCTGCGCAGCACCGGCCGCTCCGACGAACAGGTGAATCTGGTTGAAGCTTACTACAAGGCTCAGGGCATGTTCCGTACGGCGGACACGCCGGACCCGGTATTCAGCGACATCATCGAGCTCGACCTTGCTTCGGTCGTTCCAAGTCTCGCCGGACCCAAACGTCCGCAGGACCGGATCGAACTGACGCAGATGAAGGACAACTTCAACGGCATTATCCGCACGCCGGTTGACAAAGGCGGGTACGGCCTGAGCGACGAGAAGATCGCTCAAGAGGTTGAAATCACCCACAAGAACGGCAGCAAGAGCCAGCTTAAGACCGGCTCGGTCGTTATCGCGGCGATCACAAGCTGTACAAACACTTCCAACCCTAGCGTTATGCTCGGCGCGGGACTTTTGGCCAAAAAAGCGGTTGAACGCGGATTGACCAAGCCGGGTTACGTCAAGAGCAGCTTGACGCCAGGTTCCCTGGTCGTTACCGAATATCTGGAGAAAGCGGGCTTGATGGAGCCGCTGGAGGCGCTTGGCTTCCACGTGGCCGGATACGGCTGCGCTACCTGTATCGGCAACTCCGGACCGCTGCCGGATGAAGTCAGCGAAGCGATTGCCGACAACGACATGACCGTCGCAGCCGTCATCTCGGGCAACCGGAACTTTGAAGGACGTGTCCATGCCCAAGTCAAAGCCAACTACCTGGCTTCTCCGCCGCTCGTAGTCGCTTATGCGCTTGCGGGTACGGTGAATATCGATCTGGCGAACGAGCCGATCGGCTACGATCCGCAAGGAGAGCCGGTATATCTGAAGGATATCTGGCCGTCCACCGCTGAGATCCGCGAAGCCATCGGCCTGTCCGTCAGCCCGGAAATGTTCCGCCGCAAATACGAAAATGTCTTTACCGCCAACGAACGCTGGAACTCGATTCCGGTGCCGGAAGGCGAGCTGTACGAGTGGGATGAAAAGTCCACTTACATCCAGAACCCGCCGTTTTTCGAGAACCTCGCGGACGGCCTCGGCGACATCGAGAACATCAAGAGCGCCCGGGTGCTGGCGCTGCTCGGAGATTCCGTTACCACGGACCATATCTCTCCGGCCGGCAACATCTCCCCGTCGAGCCCGGCGGGCGAATATCTGCGCGAACGCGGCGTAGAGCGCAAAGACTTCAACTCCTACGGCTCGCGCCGGGGCAACCATGAAGTGATGATGCGCGGCACCTTCGCCAACATCCGTATCCGCAACGCGGTTGCACCGGGTACCGAAGGCGGCGTTACCACCTTCCTGCCGAGCGACGAGGTGATGTCCATTTACGATGCCTCCATGCGCTATCAGGCTGCCGGCCAGAATCTGGTCGTCATTGCCGGCAAGGAATACGGTACAGGCAGCTCCCGCGACTGGGCGGCCAAAGGCACGCTGCTGCTTGGCGTTAAAGCCGTCATCGCCGAGAGCTTTGAGCGGATTCACCGCAGCAACCTGGTCGGCATGGGCGTGCTCCCGCTGCAGTTCCAGGAAGGCCAAGGATGGAGCAGCCTAGGCCTGACCGGCCGGGAGACGTTCGAGATCACCGGTCTCAGCAATGCGGTGCAGCCGGGTGAAGAACTGACCGTCACCGCGACGCGCGAGGACGGCACCCAGTTCGACTTCCCTGTTACCGCCCGTCTGGACAGCATGGTCGACATCGACTACTATCGCAACGGCGGCATTCTGCAGACGGTACTCCGCCAAATGCTGGCGGATGCGGCACCTTCCACTGCTAGCGCCGAATAATTAATAACTAAGAACGGCAGCAGGCCGGCTAAGGAGTTTTCCCTAGCCGGCCTGCTTTTTTAATGCGATGAAATGGAACGGATAGAGCTGAAAATCTCCCCGTTATTGCTGAGCCGGGCCGTGAAAACGGACAAGCTCGTCGATGCGGACCGGCTGGCCGGTGCGAATCGAGCGGTTGGCCGCAATCCCCGTCAGAATGGAGCGTGCGCCATCCACATGATCTGCGCTGCGCCGGAACTCGTCTTCTCCCGGCACGCCAAAAATATCGTTCAGAAGCACCGGATCGCCGCCCCCGTGTCCGCCAACGCCTTCTTCTACTTCAACCTCGTACGGAGCGCCAAACATCGGGTAAACGATAATCGATTTGCCTTTAAGCGCGCCTTCCAGCGCTTTGTCGCCGCCCGAGTTAACGTAGGACTGCTCGACAATCTGCATTTCCATCCGGCCTTTGGTGCCGTTAAAAGCAATCCGGTAGCCCTCCCAAGGCAGGTACGCGTTCAGCGAGTAGGTCAAAATCGCCTGATTGCGGTAGCGGACCATCACGCCCATCGTGTCCTCGATGCTGATACCGTCTCCGAACACGCTTTGGTCGCGCCGGTAGCCGTCCTCATGCTCCGCATCCAGATACAGCGCTTTGAGGTGGTCGTTGTTGTCAAGCCGCAGCGCAAACGGATCGCCTTCGGCGTTCGGATGGCCTGTCGCCCGGTCATAGAAACGGGTTACGCCCCGCTGCTCGGCGTTTTCCCGTCCGTAGAACAATAAATCCCCAAAAGCAAACACCGTCTCCGGCTGCGAGCCGATCCAGAAATTCACCAGGTCGAAGTGATGGGTCGACTTGTGCACCAGCAGTCCGCCGCTGTTGCGTTTGTCGCGGTGCCAGCGCCGGAAATAGTCCGCGCCGTGCTGCGTATTCAGCAGCCATTCAAAATGGACCGACGTCACTTTTCCGATCGCGCCGTCGCGGATCAGCTCCCGGGCTTTGGTATGGTGCGGCGCGTACCGGTAATTAAACGTTACCCGCACCTTACGTCCAGTCCGTTCGACAGCGTCTAGAATCTCCTGGCATTTTACCTCATCCACGGTCATCGGCTTTTCGGTAATCACATCACAGCCCAGCTCAAGCGCCCGGATAATATACGTATGATGGGTCCGGTCGACCGTAGTGACAATAACCGCATCCGGCCGCTCCGTCTCGATCATCCGGCCGAAATCGGCGCTAGCATACATGCGGACCTCGGAATATCCGTATTTGTCCTGCAGCAGTTTGTTTGTGTATTTCATCCGCGTTTCATTGATATCGCAAATCGCCACCAGTTCGGAGGTTTCCGAATAATCCCGTGCGATTGCGCCGTAAAAAAATTCCGCTCTGCCGCCCGTGCCCACCAGTACATATTTTTTCTTCGCCATATGCCCTCATCCTCCCAAATGTAAGCCGCTGCATACCTCAAGATTAGCGCAAAACACACGTGATATTCGCCGCTTTTATTGACTATTTCGCAGGAATGCCGCATAATTTGCGGTAACTTTTGACGAAGAAGGGATGGACATGAGCGAAGACCACACCGTATACGGGGAGAAGGATTCCGCACTTTCGGTGGAGCATACCCGGCGCACGGCTCCGTTTCGGATGGATATTGACCATTATCATGACGTCTACGAAGTGTATATGCTGTTAGAGGGGGAACGGCGGTATTTTATCCGCGACCGTTCTTATCTGATCAAGGAAGGCGATCTGGTGTTTATCGGCCGGGGCGACTTGCACAAAACCTCGGATGGAAGCACGCCGCAGCATGAGCGGATTGTATTTTATTTTGATAACGCTTTCGTTCAGCGGCATGGCGGCCCGGACAGCGACTTTCTGCTGTCCCCTTTCCGGCGCAGCCATCCCGTATGCCGGCTTGATTTGAAGAACCGGATGGCCGCACTCTCCGCAGCCGGGAGACTTGTGCACGAAATGAAAAACCGCGAGCCCGGCTCGGGACTCGCGATTCGCCAGAATATCCTGGATCTCCTGCTGCTGTGCGCACGGCATACCGGCGGCGCGGAGGAAGAGCAGCCGGTGCTCGACACCCCGCTGTACCGCAAAATGTCCGAGGTGGCGCGTTACATCAACGACCATTACCCCGAGCCGCTGTCGCTTACCTGGCTGGCGGAGTATTTTCACATGAGTCCAAGTTATTTAAGCCGGATGTTCCGGCAGGCGACCGGGTTTGCGCTGAATGAATACATCAACATTATCCGTGTCCGGGAAGCAGAACAGCTGCTGAAGGAAACCTCACTCAGCGTTCTCGAAATTTCCCTCGCTGCAGGCTTCAACAACTTCTCCCATTTCGGCAAAACCTTTAAGCGCCACGCCAAAATGTCTCCCCGCGAGTACCGCGGAGCGCGGTAGCGGAAGGTTGCTGCGGTGCCTGGTGATGCGGTATTCGGTGCTGCGCTGCCTGGTGCTGCGCTGCTTGGTGATGCGATGCCTGACACTGTGCCTGGTGCTGCGCAGCGGTGATGCCCGGCTTGCCGCTACGCGCCTCACCGCGCAAGGAAGACACGGGGCGGCTGATGGAGGCGGCTCCCGTTACGGGATCATCAGCCCCATCTCCGCCGCTGCTTCCTTCAGTACGCCTGCGTAATCGATCAGCGTCTCTTCCGACAGGCGGTTCACCGGCCCGGACAGCGACAGCGCAGCGGCGGCGTTCCCTCCGCGGCCGAAGATCGGCACAGCAACCGCCGCCGCTCCCGGCTCCCGCTCTTCAAAGCTCGTGGCGTAACCCAGCTCGTGAATAGCCCGAAGCTGCTCCTTGTACACAGCTTTGTCCACCGATTCAGGCCAGCCAGGGCTGTCGAGCAGCGCCTGCTGCACCGCCGGCGGCGCATAGGCCGCCAGCACCTTGCTGGAGGCGCCCACCGACAGCGGCAGCCGCGCGCCGATCTGGGCGACGCGCCGGATTGCCTGCCGGCTCTGCACAGCCTGGATGCGGACGCGCTCGAAGCCGTCGCGCAGATACAGGCTGACCGTCTCGCCAAGCCGGTCGCGCAGCCGCTCCATCGCCGGCAGCAGCAGCACCGCCGGCTCGTCGCCGACCGGCAGGTGGGTCGACAGCTCCCAGATCCGGATACCGAGCCGGTACCGCTCGGTGGCGGCGTCACGAATGACAAACCCCTTCTCTTCCAGCGTTGTTAACAGACGATGTACCGTGCTTTTGTGTAGCCCGATGCTTGCGGAAATTTCAGTCAGCGACAGATTGCTCCCCTGGGTGAAGCACAGTAAAATATCAAGCGCCCGCTCTACGGCGCGTACGGTCAATTTTCGGTCTTCCACGGCAATCTCCCTTTCGTGTTTCCGGCATTTACAGGTATTGAATCCCCAGTCTTCCTCTGAATTTCGCTGAAGGCCGGCAGCTAACGTTTTTGCAGATTGATTGTTTCACCAAATGAAACTCGGTTACATTATTATTTATAGTATCTCTATCTTATGGCAAACGTCGTATCGAAGTCCAGCCTTTTCCACTGGCAAAAGTCTGGGACTCACTTTACAGTTACATTACAAAAGTCGCACTTTTATTGACTTTAGGCTTACATGATTCTACGATTAAATTGTACTAAATCTAAGGAGGGGACCCTATGGATCTAGCATCCTTAAGAACCGGCAAGCCGGTCTCCCGCCCGTCATTGGAACATAAACCGGAGACGCCCCAGCTCTCGCTGCGGATGATCCGCTTTAAGCATATCCTGGTCGCCTTGCTGCTGTCCGTGTTTTTTTTCTTTGTATTTTGTTTTATCTCCCTGCATGCCTACATCGCCTGGGTGCTGTCCAATCCGACGGTCGCTCCCATTTACTCCAACCCGATGCAGGCCAAAGGGCTGCAATACAGTGACATCACGTTCCCCGCGGCCGACGGCAGCCGGGAGATGAGCGGATGGTACATTCCGGCCGAAAATTCGTCCAAAACGATTGTGTTCAGCCACGGGTACGGCGCAAACCGTGAAGAGTCCTGGGTGCCGATGTACGATCTCGCCCATTATGCCCATCGTCTTAATTTTAACGTCGTCATGTTTGATTACGGCTTTGCTTCCGCGAACAGCAAGGATGTCGCAACCGGCGGCAAAAAAGAAAAGCAGCAGCTGCTCGGCGCCATCGCCTACGCGAAGGAGCAGGGAGCCAAACAGATTGTCGTTTGGGGTTTTTCCATGGGTGCCGGAACGGCGCTGCAGGCCGGACTGGACACCAAAGACGTCGACGCCATGATTTTGGACAGCACCTTTTTGCTGGAGCCCGACACGCTGTTCCACAACATCAAGCAGAACATCGATCTGCCGCGTCATCCGTCGCTCGACATCATGAAGATGCTGTTCCCATTGCTGAACGGCACAGGACTGGATCAGATTCCTTATAACGAAGTAAAAACGAAGGATTATCCGTTCCCGATCCTGTTCCTGCACGGCACTAACGACGACAAAGCGCCTTATCCGATCGCCGAGCTGCTGGCTTCGAACCAAAGCAATCTGTACTCCGGCTCGTGGATCGTTGAAGGCAGCCACCATGAGCTGCTGTTCCGGGAACACCCGCGCGAATATTTACGCCGTGTCTCGACATTCCTGGGCAATGTACGCCTGGCCGAACAGAGAGAAATCCGTGAAGCGCCGGGGATGTAAGGAATAAAGCAAACAGCGCTGCCCTAATGCCGGGCTTGATATGTAAACCGGGTGGAACCTAGGTTCCTTCCCGGTTTTTTTGTGCACCGCTTCATGGAATATCCATCCTGGTCTTTACATAACTGCCGGTCCAGCCTCATATATATGCGATGAATAACCAACACGGGTGGGAGGGAAAAAGACATGCTTAACCTTCACGGCTCGCCGGGACCGGCCGGGCTGCTGGAAACCATTTGGCGCCAAAAAAACCTGGAGCGGGCGCAGATCCGCTCCATACGAGCGGCCGCGCCGCACCTGGAGCCGTCTTACACGGCATGGCTGGAGGAATGGGACGCCGTGTTCGCCGCGGCGGAGGAAGCGGCTGGACGACTGAATGCGGCCTGCCGGGCTGCTCCAGCGGAGGTGCCTTCCCCGCCGGAGCTTGCCGCCCAAGCCGGCCGCCTGCGGGTGGAAAGCGCCGCCCAGACCCGGGAATTCGCCCGCCAGCTCCGCTTGGCCTTGGATCACAGCCCTGTCTTCCGCTCGCTGCCCGAGGCTGCGGAAGCGGCGGAGGCACTGCTGCAGGCATCCGGCGATTTCCCGGCCCAACTGGCGGAGCAGGCGGCAGGCCTTACAGCGTACGATGTTTACGGAGGCGTAGAGCCGCTGGCTGATGAAACCTATGCCGGCGCTGAGCAGGGTTTGGAGGCTCCGGGCGCTGCTAAGGTTTTGGACACAGGAAGCCAACCTGCCCGGTCGTCCGGAGAAGAGGACACGCAGACGAAACGCGCTCCCCGGGCGGTACCGATCGGAGGGCATAAGCTGCCGCCGCTCCCTTACCCCTACCAAGCGCTGGAGCCGTATATCGATGCAACGACGATGAAAATTCACCATGACCGGCATCACCAGAGCTATGTAGACGGGCTGAACGAAGCCGAAAAAAAGCTGGCTGAGGCCCGCAGAACAGGAGATTTCGGGCTGGTGAAGCATTGGGAGCGCGAGCTGGCTTTTCACGGTGCGGGCCATTACCTGCACACGCTGTTCTGGGACACCATGTCTCCGCAGGGCGGCGGCCGGCCTACAGGAATGCTGCTTGATGCCATAGACCAAAGCTTCGGCAGCTACGACAATTTCAAACGGCAGTTTAGCGAAGCGGCGAACCGTGTTGAAGGCGGCGGCTGGGCCATTCTCGTCTGGAGTCCGCGCAGCGGCAGACTGGAGATTTTGACTGCCGAGAAGCACCAAAACCTGTCTCAATGGGATATCATCCCGCTGCTGCCGCTCGATGTATGGGAACATGCCTACTATCTGAAGCATCAAAATAAACGCGCCGACTATATCAAAGACTGGTGGAATGTAGTGAACTGGCCTTATGTCGCTGAACGGTTCCGGACGGCATCGACCATCACCTGGACACCTTATTAGTCGCCCTTGGTCAGTCGCTCTGGTCAGTCGCCCCTGCCACTCGCCCCTGCCACTCGCCCCTGGCCGGGTCTTCCCCTCAACTGTCGGCCCGTGCGGGTGTAACCAATGTATAACCCGGTGCGGCTGTAAACGCAAAAACGGATTCCACGGCTGGGACAGCCGCTGGAATCCGTCTTGTAAAACATCTATCATTCTTTGATCAAAGCCAGGAACTCCGCCCGGGCGGCCGGGTCCTCGCGGAAGGTGCCTCTAGCGGCAGTCGTCACGGTTTTGCTTCCGGGCTTCTTCACGCCCCGGGAGCACATGCATAAATGCTCGCCTTCCACGGCAACCATCACGCCGTGCGGGTTCAGCACCTCGGTCATAATGTCGGCAATCTGTGCGGTAATACGTTCCTGCACCTGGAGTCTGCGGGTAACCGCTTCAACCAGACGCGCCAGCTTGCTCAGACCGGCAATACGTCCGCTCGGCACGTAGCCGATATGAACCTTGCCGAAAAACGGGGCCATATGGTGTTCGCACTGGCTGTAATAGACAATATCTTTTACGATAACCAATTCTTCGTGCGACTCGTCAAACGTCACACCAAGCACGTCTCTCGGATCAACCGAGTAGCCGCCAAAAATCTCCTCGTACATGCGCGTTACCCGCGCCGGCGTCTCGAGCAGCCCTTCGCGCTCGGGATTCTCGCCGATCAGTTCCAAAATCTTCTGAACATGATATTCGATCTTCTCGCGGTTCTCGCCAACTTTGCCATTTACGTAATCCTTGATGCCCCCCATGTGAAACATCCCCCTTCCGCGGCCCTGCCTATATTTCTACCCGGACCCGGTGAACTGGCTTATTTGCCTTTGCGGCCTCCGCCGCCTTTGCCTTGCGCCGGATTGCGGCGCTGCTGCGGGCTTTGGTTTTTCATCATTTGCTGCGCGCGCTGCATCTGTTTGCCGTTCAGGTTGTAGCCCATCTGCTTGGCCACCTTCTGCAGCATTTCCGGATCATTTTGCATCTTCTCCATCTGCTTGCGCAGATAGAATACGCCGATAAAGAACCCGCCAATCAGCCCCACAACCAGCGTAATAATCGGGATTACGATATCCATTCTTGTCCACCTCAACTGTTGAGTTTCTCCCTACGCACACTAGGCGCGCGAATCTATCATAGCATTTCGGAAACTGGCTAGCAATTGGAAAATCAGCCTTTCGAACCCTGTCAGCAAAAGTCTTACGCTGCTGTGTTCAAGCAGGTATCTGCAAGTCCGTCCGGATTGGTCTCTGCCCGCCCCGACAGGCTGTCACACGGCATGTTCAAGCTGGCCGTCACTGCGTGAGCAGGCCGCGTCCGGGAGGCCATAATGACGAGGCACAAGCGTCCTAACCGGACGAGCCGTAGTCCGTTCCCCAGCCAGCTCCGCTTGGAGTCCGCTGCCTCTGACTGACCTATAATGCCCTCCCTGGCAGACGGGGTTCTGCTGATTCCGCAGGTTCTGTTGGTATCGCTGGTTCTACAGGCTCTGCTGATTCTGCCGGCTCTGCTGCACCGCTGATTCCGAAGGTTCCGCTGCCCGGGATAAGCTTGCTGCTGCATCTGCCTCCGGTTAAGGCCTTGGCCCCTGCTCCTGCTCCTGCTCCTGCTCCTGCTCCTGCTCCTGCTCCTGCTTTTGCTCCGGCATCAGCTTCGCCAGCGCCCGGTTAACCCGCTCGGCCGCCTCGGCGTCCTGCTCGCGCGGCAGCGCCTCCTCCAGCGCTTGGCGTGCGGCCTCGCCGCCGATGCGTCCAAGCGCCCAGGCCGCGGCGGCCCGCAGCTCCGGCCGGGGATCGTCCAGCAGCACCTCGCGCAGCTTCGGTACCGCCGCGGCCTCCTTGAAGTTGCCCAGCGCAATCACCGCATTGCGCTGGATCGGCTTCCGGCCGCGCCAGGCCGCAGCGCTGCTGCCGAACTTCTCCTTGAACTCGCGGTTGCTGAGGTCAAGGATGGGCAGCAGCAGCGGTTTTGCCTGCTCGGGGTCCGGCAGCAGCTCCGGCCGGTGGGTCCAGGATTTGCCCCGGTTGTGCGGGCAGACGATCTGGCAGGTATCGCAGCCGTACAGCCGGTTGCCGATCTTCTCCATATACCGGTCCTCCAGGAACCCCTTCGTCTGCGTCAGGTACGAAACGCAGGCTTGTGCGTTCAGTTCCCCCGGGCCGACCAGCGCGCCGGTCGGGCAAGCATCGATACATTTCGTACAATCCCCGCAGCCTTCAGCCACAGGGGTATCGGGCGGAAACGGAAGATTGGTCACCATCTCGCCAAGGTATATCCAGGATCCCCATTTCGGGGAAATGATGGCGCAGTTTTTGCCGCTGAAGCCGATGCCCGCCCGCTCCGCGACCGCTCTGTCGACCAGCACGCCGGTATCGACCATACTCTCCAGCACCGCGTCCGGCACGCGTTCCCGGATGAAGGCCTCCAGCCGCTCTAAGGCCTCCCGCAGCACCAAATGATAATCCCTGCCCCAAGCAGACCGGGACAAAATGCCTCTACGGCTGCCCGGCTCCGACTTCGGCGGATTCTCCATCTTGGAGGGGTAAGCGACCGCGATGGCGATGATCGAGAGCGGCTGCTCTCCGCTGCTTAGGGCCGGGATAGTGCGCTTGTCCAAATCGGGTTCCTCGAACCCCGATTCATACCCCCTTTCCCGGTGCTCCTGCAGCAGTGTCTTCAAATATAGAAAGGGCTCCGCCGTCGCAAACCCGACATCATCGATGCCCAGCGACGGGGCCGCCCGCTTGATTTCTTCCTTAAGCGCTGCCCAAGGGGACGGCGGCGGCGCATAAGGTGCCTGACCGGTTGTAACCATTCGTCCGCCTCCTGACTTTCTTCATTGTTGCCGATCCAATCATCGGCTAACCCGCTTGATCCGGCGCGTAAACACCGATAGACGCAGTCTCCTGCAGCTTTTCGCAAACTTCGCAGATCCGCACTCTCACGGTTTCCGCAGTCTTTGCAGATCCGCAGTCTCACGGTTTCGGCAGTCTTCGCAGATCCGCACTCTCACGGTTTCCGCAATTTCTCGCTTCCCGCGGTTTCCGATACCCAATCCGCTTTCAACAATTCCTGCGGTTTTTCGCTATTTCCACAGCTACCCAGGTTTCCGCTGCTTTCGCATTCTTCAGTTTCCACAGCTACCCAGTCTCCGCTGTTTCCAGCCGTTTCCCGCCATTTCCCAGCGCCAGAAATCAAGGCGCTATCAATAGAAAAGCATATCTCTCCGGCAAAAGCAACGCCTGGAAAGATATGCTCAATATGAGTAAATATGCGTTCTTCCCCCGATCCTGTCCCGTTTCGCCAGGCAGACCGGTTTATGGACAATCAGCCTACAATGCTTAACTGACGGATAGATTTGAACACTTTGTTCTCTCCGTAACCCATTGCTTCGTAAAGCGGAAGCGCGGCTTCATTATGCTCGTCGCCGGCCACATAAATGCCGCTGACCTTACGTGCCATGAAACGGTTCTCCAAAGCGCTTACAAGACTCCGGCCTATCCCCTGCCGGCGGTAATCAGGATGCACGGCGATCCGGAAGAAGCAACCGTGATTCTTCTCAATCGTGCCGATCAGCGCCCCGACAATTTCCCCTTCTTCTTCCGCAACCACGATGAGGTCCGAATCCCAGGAAAGCTGACGGGAAAAAGGCTCGATGGTGTTCTCAAAGCATTCTTCTGATAAAGACACCTGCAAAAGTTCAGTCACGGGGTTACAGTCGCTTAATTGAAAGGAACGAACTTGCATCTTGTCAAAATCTCCTTGTCTCTGGCATTTGATTTACAAAAAGAAGGACTTTCCTTGACATTGTGGAGTAGAAAAAGAGCATATAACGAGGAATACCCGCTTTTACTATTATTAAAGCACATTATTCGCCCAATATCACCATTTTTCTTTAGAAAGCGCTTTATATTAAGCGTTTTCATCTCATATTCTGTCAAGATTCTATTAAATGGGAATGAAAGTGCGTCATTGTGATTTACATCACCAAACTTCTTCTAACCTCGCGTTTACATACTTCATGATTTGAAAGCGCCAACACACTTTTTAAACGTTATTGTTTGTTTAATGTTGATTTCTGGATACGAATGAGGTTTAATAAGGATAGCATGACGGGTACATATCCCATAGGTTAGATTGGAAATAACCTAAAAATTTTAAAAGAACTCAGGAGGGATTTTTCCATGGCATTTCAATTACCGGCACTTCCTTACGCGAACGACGCACTTGAACCGCACATCGACGCTTTGACGATGGAGATTCACCATGACCGCCACCATAACACTTATGTGACCAACCTGAACGCCGCACTGGAAAAGGCACCCGAACTGCAGAACAAAAGCCTTGAAGAGCTGATTTCCGACCTCAACGCTGTACCGGAAGCTATTCGTACCGCGGTACGCAACAACGGCGGCGGCCATGCCAACCACAGCCTGTTCTGGGAAACCATCGGCCCGAATGGCGGCGGTGCTCCAACTGGCGCTTTGGCTGCAGCAATTGACAGCGAGCTGGGCGGCTTCGAGAAATTTAAAGAAGATTTCACCGCAGCTGCTACAACCCGTTTCGGCAGCGGCTGGGCTTGGCTCGTAGTTAAAGACGGCAAGCTTGCCGTAACAAGCACACCGAACCAAGACAACCCGCTGATGGAAGGCGCGACTCCGCTGCTCGGACTCGACGTATGGGAGCACGCCTACTACCTGAAATACCAGAACAAACGTCCGGATTACATCAAGGCCTTCTGGAACGTTGTAAACTGGGAAGAAGTCGGCAAACGTTACGAAAACGCGAAATAAAAATATACATCTGCAAGGTAACTGCTGTCTCCATTCCAGGAGATGAAGCACCACCTGAAGCTAATACAAGAGCCTCTACCCGCCTGGTGCGGGTGGAGGCTCTTTGTTGTGCTGCCTATTTTATGAGACCAGTTGATTCACTTACAAAAAAATGCTGATGAAGCCATGCTCTCTGCTCCGTTCCTGCTTCCGTCAGATACCCGCCGGGCCTTCCGCATCCGAACCAAAATACCGGTTCAGCAGCTTCAAAAAAACATTGGGAAACGCATAGCTGCCCATATCCTCCGGGCCGATCCAGCGCTTCGGCCAGCCGGCCGGCTCGGGTTCCGGCCCGTCCGCGAACAGCTCCGGCTCCGCCTCAGGCAGCGGCCCGGACAGCCCGTACCTTGTCCGGTGCTCCGCGGCCAGCGGAATGGCCGCCTGCTCCTTGCAGCGGTATACCTTCAAGGTCCAGTGGATATGGCTGAACGTATGCTCCGCTTCCGTCCAATACTCCCGGACCTCTGCGGGAACCCCGCTGTCCGCCAGCGAACGCCGCAGCCCGTCTTCGGCCGCCGCCTCCGGCGGCGCGGGCCAATGCGGCAGCTCCCACATCCGGGCCAGCAGGCCTGTGGAAGGCCGCTGCCGGATCAGCACGCGGCCGGCGTTTGGGCCGCTTCCTTCAACAAGCGCCGCGATACGCGTCTCCGGACGCGGCGGCTTCGCTTTGGTCTTGACCGGCAGCGTCAGCTCGCGTCCCTCCAGTCTGCCTGCGCATTGCTCCATCACCGGGCAGGTCAGGCAGCGCGGCGCTTTGGGCGTGCACACAAGCGCCCCCAGCTCCATCAGCGCCTGATTGAAATGGGAGGCTTCGCCCTCCGGAATCAGCTCCGCGGCCAAGCCTTCCATGCGCACCCGCGTTTTATTTTTGGCGATATCGTCATCGATCAGAAAATAACGGGACAATACGCGCATCACATTGCCGTCCACCGCGGGTTCAGGGCGGTTAAAGGCGATGCTGAGAATCGCACCCGCCGTATAGGGGCCGACGCCCTTCAGGCCAAATACCGCCTCGCGGTCATTTGGCACGGCGCCGCCGTATCGTTCCTTGACCTCTTTGGCCGCATGCTGCAGGTTGCGGGCCCGGGAATAATAACCGAGTCCTTCCCAGCACTTCAGCACCTCTTCCTCCGGTGCCTCCGCCAGCGCGGCGATGGTCGGGAACCGTTCGATGAACCGGTTAAAGTATGGAATCACCGTCTCCACACGGGTTTGCTGCAGCATAATTTCCGATACCCAGATATAGTAGGGATCGCGGTGCCGGCGCCAGGGAAGATCCCGTTTTTGGCTATGGTACCACTCCAGCAGCCGTTCGCTGAAAAAGCGTTTCGGGTCCGTCAATCCGTCATGGGGATGCATAACCGCTCTCCTTTATTCGTAGTTGTCTTTTGACATAATCGCTGACGCTTCGGGCGTTATCCGTGCGTCTCCACCACAGCAAAAGCGGAGGCAAGCCCCCTGCTGTGGGTAATCGTCAGATGGATCGTATACCGGTGGCCATCCGGCAAATTAAGCCGGGTCCAGGCTCCCTCCGACAAAAGCACTTCCGGTTTGCCCCGCCCATCCGGCAAAATCTCAATGTCGGCAAAACCCACCTGCGCCCCGATTCCGCAGCCCAGCGCTTTTACGACCGCTTCCTTGGCCGCGAATCTGCCCGCCGTAAATTCGGCCAGCCGGCCGCTTCGGTTCCCGGCCAGTTCAAGTTCGCCGGCAGTCAGTATCCTGCGGAGAAACCTAGCCTCCGGACCGCGGGACAGCACCTGCTCAATCCGGTCAATCTCCAGCACATCATGGCCGATTCCGTAGATCAACGCCTCCACCTCTTTCGTCGCATCAAACTTCCGGTTCGCTTCCTGCAAGCCTTATCTTTGCTGTATTGACTCACATCCCAGATCCCAGCGGCGCACGTGGCGTGAAGACAATAAGGATGGTATAGTTTCCCTATAGCCATTCCTCTCCAGTAGAGCAGGAGAAGAAGGCGAATAGGACCCGTGCGTTCGCGGATCAATTTCTATATCTTAAAAGAAAACACCCGGGAAGTCCACGCCCTATGTTTCCCGCGGCTGACCCCGGGCGCACTTGTTTGTCCAACCGGACACGAAAGGAGTTATAACCAAGACATGAACCGCAATTTTACGATTCCGGCGGGCGGAGATGCCGTCCTGCGCTGCAGCCGCTATTCTCCGTCCCATCCAGCCGGCAGTTTGATTGTCATCGCCCACGGCTACAAAGGGTTCAAGGACTGGGGAATGTTCCCTTACGTGTGCGAAACGCTCAGCGCGCGCGGACACGAGGTTATCGCGTTTAACTTCTCTCACGGCGGCATCGGCGAAGATCTGCACAGCTTCACGGAGCTCGAGAAATTCGCCCGGAATACATGCGACCGCGAGCTGCTGGACCTGGAGATTCTGGTTTCTCATCTCAACCAGGACCCTGAGCTCGGCAAGCTGCCGCTGTTTCTGCTCGGTCACAGCCTGGGCGGCGGAGTCAGCCTCGTTTATGCGCTGGATCACCCGGACCGGATCGCCGGCGTGCTCTCCTGGAACGGCGTCACCGATCTGGACCTGTTCACCGAAGAGCAAAAACGGGAGATGAGGGTGAACGGACGGTCTTACGTTGTGAATGGACGGACTGGCCAGCAGATGCCCCTGGACAAAGTTCTTTTGGACGATCTGGAGCGCCAGCAAGCGCGTTATGACATCTTCACCCGGATGGCGGATGCCAAATTTCCGGTCGTCCTGATCCAAGGCACGGAAGACGGGAAGCGGCTCCGGCTCGGCTCCGAAAAACTCACCGGCATCCGCCCCGATATATCGTGGGTTCAGATCCCCGGAGGGAATCACACCTTTGGCTGCGTGCATCCATTTAAAGGGGCTACGCCGCAGTTGGAGCAGGCCATAGAAGCCAGCTCGCAGTTCGTCCGGCAGGTGTTGGAGACGGCAGCCCCAGGCAGCTAATCGGTAGGACTGCCTCCCTGCAGCTTATGGATAAAGACAGCCTATGGCAGCTAATGGATAAGGCAGTATCCAACAGCTAATGGATTAGCTGCTCCCCCGGCAGGTAACAGCCGGCCCAACCGACAAACGCCGCGGCTCTGCTCTAAACGAGCAGAATACCGCGGCGTTTTCTTTTGTCCGAAGCATTCTCAGCTGGTCAAATCCCCGGAATAAGACGGCGTTTGTGGGCCGTGCGGACATAATAACTTTCCAGTCTCGCGGCAACTTCCGGGTTGATGGCTTTGCCTTCGAGATAATCACTATTATCGTCATAGGAGAGGCCAAGCTCTTTTTCATCCGTCTGGCCTTCCCACAGGCCCGCAGTCGGCGCCTTCGTGACCACCTCGTCCGGAACACCCAGATAAGCGGCCAACTGGCGGACCTGGCGTTTGTTCAGGGAGGACATCGGCGTAACATCCACCGCCCCGTCGCCCCACTTCGTATAGAAGCCGGTGATTGACTCGGAGGCGTGGTCCGTTCCGACTACCAGCAGGTTATGCTCATTCGCCAGCGCATATTGCACGACCATGCGTGTTCTGGCTTTGACATTGCCTTTGCCTTCCTTCGTCATGTGCCGTGGCTGCCCAAGCGCTTTGAAGCCGTGCTCCACCTCCAGCACGATTTCGTTCACCGCATCCTCGATATTGGTCTCCACCGTATGCGTAAGCCCAAATGCTTGGCCCACCGCATAGCTGTGGGCGATATCCTCCTGAACGCCGTACGGCTGGTAGACGCCCATCGTGATGTATTCCTTGCCTTCCTGCTCCGTCAGCTCGTCCGTCGCCCGCTTGCATAAACCTGCAGCCACAGCGCTGTCGACCCCGCCGCTGATCGCAATCAAGAGGCCTTTTGCGCCTGCCTGAAGCACCATACTTTTTAGAAAATCCACCCGTTTCCGGACCTCGGACTCGACATCGATCACCGGTTTGACGCCGAGCGCGGCGATAATCTCTTCCTGCATACTCATTGTAAAACACCCCGTCTCCATAATATGGTTGTCCTGCGTGTCTTCATGAATATATATAGACAAAATTGAAAAAGCACAAATCAAGCGGAGCCGTCAATTCGAAAAATTGGGACTTACCGATTCTCCGCCATCTCCTCCGCCCTGCAATTCCATGGTTCAGTCTATATGGCGGACGGACCTTACCTTCGTCCGCCGCATACAAAAAAGACCGCGGCAAATCGCAAGCTTGCGATGCCGCGGGGTGGCCCGCCTAGGCGTTACTGCCGGCAGAACCGGTCAAAAGCTTCTTTCAGTTCCTCGGCAATTTCGCCAGCCGAGCGGTCTTCCACACCGTGACGTTCGATGAAATGAACGAGCTCGCCGTCCTTCATCAGCGCAATCGACGGAGACGACGGCGGATAAGGCGCAAAATACTCGCGCGCTTTTGCAGTCGCTTCCTTATCCTGTCCCGCAAACACCGTGAACAGGTGATCCGGCTTGATTTCGCCCTGCAGCGCTTGGGCTACGCCTGGACGGCATTGTCCGGCCGCACAGCCGCATACCGAGTTCACAACTACAAGAGCAGTTCCCTTCGCTGTAGGCAGCGTATTCTCCACCTCTTCAGGTGTTTTCAGCTCCTGGAATCCGATGGAAGTCAGTTCATCACGCATCGGCTGGATCGTATCTCTCATATATTGGTCAAAAGACATCGCCATCACTTATCACTCCTTCTGATTATGCGTCATCGCCGTCTCCAATGAGATTACCCGCCGGAGACCCGTGCAAAGCATGTTCAGCAACACTTGTCAATGAACTTCCACGCACAGATGACTACTAACTTTATTATACATCCCTACTCCCCGAAAGCAAGGAACCCGGCGTTACTCGGCCTCCGCCAAAATTATGCCGTCCGCTCCGTTTTCCTCCGGAAACGAGATGATAAAGCTGGTGCCTTCCCCTTCGGTGGACTGAACCCGGATGGTGCCGCCATGCCTTTCCACAATCCCCAGGCAGAGTGCCAGCCCTAGCCCGGTCCCCTGGTTTTTGGTGGTGTAAAAAGGCTCAAACAGCTTCTTCAGCTTGCCTTCCGGAATCCCGCAGCCTGTGTCGGACACAATCAATTCCACCTGCCCGCCCGCATGCCGGGTCTCCAGGGTAAGCACCCCCTTGTCATCCATCGCCTCCATGCCGTTGCGGCACAAATTCAAAATCAGCTGCTTGATCTCCCTCACGTTCAGATACAGCGGAGGCAGCGTTTTATTCAGTATGATATCGACAGTCTGGCCTCTCAAATTGGCGTCCGCCCACAGCAGCGGGCCGAGCTCCATAATAATGCCGTGCAAATCCACCCGCTCCCGGTTGGTGCTGTGGCTCTGGGCAAGGGCAAGAAAATCCGTGATGATGCTGTTGGCCCGGTCCAGCTCCTCCATCACGATCCGGTAATAATGCTCCATGTCCGGCGGACTTTTCTCCCGCATCAGCTGCAGGAAGCCGCGGATAACCGCCATCGGATTGCGGATTTCATGCGTAATGCCGGCAGCCATTTGTCCTACCATTGTCAGCCGTTCCACATTGCCGAGTTCGCTGCGCATTTTTTCCTCCTCAGTCATGTCCTGAATCACCAGCACCATACCTCCCGGCTTTCCTTCAGTCTCGCTATGAAGCGGCGCTGCAAATACATGCCAGCTGTGCGTATCCGTCACGATCCGCTCGCTGGTCCGCTGTCTGGTATAAAATGCAAGACGCAGCCGTTCTATCGCCTCCGGATTCCGCACATTGTGCACAAGCAGCCCGGCAGGCTTCCCTCTGATCCCTTCCCAATCCATTCCGGGGCAGAGATTCTGGATCATGGCCAGCATATTTTCATTGATACCGTTCACATTTCCGCGTTCGTCCACAGTCATAATGCTTACAGGCACCGCGTTGGTAATCTGCTGCAGCTTTTCATTTTCCCATTGTGCCTGGATGCGGAAGCCCTCCAGCATTTGGTCCATACTTCGCTTGTTTCGGCACCCCTCGATGACGCAGACAAAAATCGCGCCAAGCACAACGGCGGTAAAAATATAAAAAATAACGGTCAATCCATCATCAGCCAGTAAATGGTACATCTTAGCTTCTTGAAGATAAGCGGACAGCGGAATACCGGTTAATCCCGGAATGAGACACATCCATAAAATACATATCTTTTCAATAGTGTTGCTTGTTTGGAATCGTGGAGCCAGCCAGAGCAGAAGGGGATAGACGAAAGCGCCCGAATTCAGCAGCAGGCTGAGGGGGCTGCTTGGCTCCGTAACAATCAGGGTGGATAAAAACAGCAACACTGCAATCCCGATGCGGGACCTCCAGGGAACATACAGCATGCCGATGAAACCGGGCAGAATCGCCAGGCTTAAGTGGATCGCTCCGTGCAGGTTGAAGGACAGCATGGAACACAGCACAACACCGGCGGATGCGCTGGCAGCCATAATACAAGAATCTTCGGGATATTCCTTCGTTTGAAGCGCCGGCCGTCGGCCTAGCCCCCATATAAGCATTAGCAAAAAGCTGCCTGCTGCCGATATTTGTAATAAAATCTCTTTAAGCGCATCCATAGGCAACCACTCCCCTATATGGCAAATCGTCCCGTGTCTGCTTAGATTAAAGCACATTCAGCCATCTTTTGACAATGTGTCGACAAAAGAATTTGCGGCGCCTGCCGCCGGACTTGGTGCCGCCCCGCTCCTAATGGTATGATGCCTGTATTAGAGCAGCATAACGTATAAGAAAAAGGAGCGCTTCATGGAGACTTATCATGTAATCGTCATCGGCGGCGGCCCTTCGGGCCTGATGGCTTCGGTTGCGGCCGCGGAGGCCGGCGCATCCGTGCTGCTGGTGGACAAAGGGGCCAAATTGGGGCGGAAGCTTGGCATCTCGGGCGGCGGCCGCTGCAATGTGACCAATATTAAAGAAACCGACGAGCTGATCGCCCATATTCCCGGCAACGGGCGGTTTTTGTACAGCGCGTTTGGCCATTTCAATAACCGGGATATCATCGCGTTTTTTGAATCGCTTGGCATTAAGCTGAAGGAAGAGGACAACGGGCGGATGTTTCCGGTAACGGACAAAGCGGCGACCGTGGTCAAGGCGCTGGTCAGCCGGGTGAAAGAGCTTGGCGTTCAGATTTTGACCGACAGCCCCGTGCGGGAGGTGCTCTATCAGGATGGAGCGGTTTCCGGCATTCTTCTAGCTTCGGGAAAAACCATTGGCGCCAAGACTGTCATCATCGCGACGGGCGGCCGGTCGGTGCCGCAAACCGGTTCTACAGGCGATGGATACCCTTGGGCGGAAGCGGCTGGACACACGATTACCGAGCTGTTCCCGACAGAGGTGCCGATTGTGTCGCGGGAGCCGTGGATCCGCTCGGGCGATCTGCAGGGGCTGTCGCTGCGCGATGTGACACTCACCGTCTGGGGCCATAAGGGTAAAAAGCTGATCTCCCACCGCGGTGATATGATCTTTACCCACTTCGGTCTGTCCGGACCGATTGCGCTGCGCTGCAGCCAGTTCCTCCGCCAGGTGCAGCGCAAGACCGGCTCGGACGAGGTGGAGCTGTCCGTCGATCTGTTCCCCGATCTGCCGCTGCAGGAGGTGGAACGGCTGGTGCGCGAGAAGCTCGAGGCCGAGCCCAAAAAGGCGATTCGCAACGCCTTAAAAGGCCTGCTGCCGGAGCGGATGATTCCGCTTTTGCTGGGCAAGGCGGAGCTGGACGGCGACATCACCGGCCATCATCTTCCGAAAAACGGCTGCGCCCAGCTTGCCGCCGTTGCCAAACGGATGCCGGTCAAGGCGCACGGCACCCGTTCGATTGAGGAGGCCTTCGTCACCGGCGGCGGCGTAAACCTCAAAGAAGTCGATCCAAAATCGATGGAATCGAAGCTGACGGATGGGCTGTTTTTTTGCGGAGAAATTCTGGACATTCATGGCTACACTGGCGGGTACAACATTACCGCTGCATTCTCGACTGGATATACCGCAGGGAAACATGCCGCGCTGAAGGCCGGGGAGAGTTAGGCAGGAAACATGCCGCGCTGAAGGCCGGGGAGAGTTAGGCAGGAAACATGCCGCGCTGAAGGCCGGGGAGAGTTAGGCAGGAAACAGCGGCTGGAGGTACAGGGGAGGTTTAGGGTTTAGTTACCCGGACCGCAGACTTAATTTTTTAAACTATTAACCGTGTTAAACTGTTAACCGCAGGTATCGGGCCTATGGCCTCTGCCCTGCGGTTTTTGTTTGATCACCCGGCAGACAGCAATGGAGCCCTAATATATTTTTGCCGATTATAGATCACTCAACTTTCACAGAGCGAAAATCAGCTAAGCTCCAGTCCTGGCGCGGATTTAACCGCGAAAAAGTAATCGTCTTGAAAAAATAGAAAAACACCGCATCGCCTGCGGCGAACGCACCGCTCAGCGTGCTATTTTATTTACGGTGCGATGAAGTTAACACCTTACACTGGGCTGGTTTGCCCAGTCATCTCAAGGTGCATCTGCCGATCTCAGGCTGCAAAAGTTGAGTTAATGAAAGCAGCGCGAACCAAGACTTGATAAACCATGTCTTCGACTGCCGCTGTTGTCGTTGAACGAACTGGAACGAATCTTCTCCTTTGACACACCCTCAGCGGATTACCACCGAACGCGCTACGGAGGTCTTTCCGGACCCAGAGGACGTTATTTCTGAAATTCGTGGGCTTTGGGGTTGCCTTGCGGACTCCAGATCCGTTATTCGTACCTAAAACATCCAAACTATGGATTTTCCGCGTAAATAAGGGGATCTGAGTCCGTCTCTTGGCCAAAACGCTGAATAATCAGCAAATAGGGTCCCCTGAGTCCGGCAAGAAAGTCATAGGGGAGGACAATGCAAAGCTGCTTCAAAACGCCTCCAAGGTTTGGAAAAGCGAGACTGTGTTCAGGCAGGGAATGTTGTTGTAACACAGAGTTACGCACCTTTCTTGTTGACATGGTGGGTCGCACTACCACGATCCTTAACAAGTGAGTTATGTTTTGTCAATACGGTCCCTGCAAAATAAAACACAAAGTATTCCTTTCATCGTACATTAACGAATTAGGGAATACTCTGCGTGTCATGTAGGACAGGTTCTCCAACCTTAAAGTCAGCTCCGCCTTATCGCTCTAGCCGGAAAGTGCCGAATATCCCTACAGCCAGATAACCTAACCCCAGCCCGGCGGGAATAAACAACAGCAGCCCCCACCATCCCGCAGCGGCCAGGCAGACGGGAACCGCACACAGCGCGGTGTAAGGCAGAATTAGCAGGGACAATGCCTTCATCCCGGCGTCGGCCTTCTGAGCCTTCGTAAACGGCAGCGGCCGGATGAAGTCATCGCCCGCAAAGCTGCTCCAGTAAGAGAACAGCCAGTGCGTCATCAACAGCGTAAGCACCACATACATAATCAGCTTCAGAATCAGCGGACTGATTAAAATGGCTACAAGTGACACCCCGGTGAACTGGGCGTACAGCTTCAGGTGGCGGGAGTTCCGCAGCAGCGCCTTGATGCCCGCATCGGCCAGCCGGTTATGCGGCAGCGGAGACCGCACCACCTGCTGCGATTTCCGAAACAGCCGCGATTTATGCCGGGTCGGCTTCGGCTTGTCGATAACCTGCATCAGCAGCAGGCCGGCGATTTTCATCCGCTGGCGGAAATCCTCCCGCACCTGCTCCGATAACACTCCCGGCTGACGTAGCAGCCAGACCGCAAGCGCGGCAGCCCCCGCAGCATATACAATCCCTAACAGCAGGAGTCCCAGCGGCCAGTCCAGCAGCAGAGCGGACAAGCGCACATACAAGCCGCAGGGTACGGTGATGGCCAGCGTCTGCCACAGCCCTTTCCGCCAGCCTTTGTACCGGATGAGCCCGGTTCGTTTGAGGATTTTGACACAAGCGCCGCAGGCAAGTGTCAGCAGGAGAAATGCCGCGGCGGAGGCTGGCGAAGCCCCGTAGGCTCTGACCATAAACGGAAGAACCAGCACATAACCCAGCAGCAGCTTGGCAAAAGATACCGTCAGACTGTAGATTAAGCCGCCCCGCATCACCAAAGACAGCCATCCCTGGCGCCTGTGCAGGAATAGCAGGTCCCCTTCCAGCGTAAACAGCACGATCCCGCCCTGCATAAGCACGGCCAACAAGGCGGAGATCAGCATGAAGGGCAGCCCGGCGCTCCAGGCGGGCAGCGCGTCATGCCATAGTCCGTAATAGAGTTTTCCGCCCAGCAGGAGTCCAGGTATGATGAAATAAACGAGTACTGTCCAATCGGCGGCAGTGCGGATAATTCCGTATTGTTCGCGGATATGCCCTATGAGCCTGCGCCGGAATAAAGAGAACGGCCCGGCAAACTTATAACTGTTACCGGGAACGGGGTCTGAGGATCTGGTCTTTTGCATCTTCGATAGCCCCCCGCTGCTCATGTCAAAGCGTCGAAGCAATCAAACAGCGACGCTTCCGGCAGTTCAGCCGTCTCCCGTATCGCCTGCAGCGTTCCCGATGCGGCCATGCGCCCTGCCGACACCAGCACAAATCTGTCGCAGATCCGCTCCGCGGTATCAAGCACATGCGTGGACATCAGCACACCTGCGCCCCGCGCCCGCTCTGATTCCAGCAGCAGCAAAAAGTCTTTGGTCGCCCGGGGATCCAGCCCGATAAACGGCTCGTCCACGATATAGACATCCGGCTTGACCAGAAAGCCGAGCATCAGCATCATTTTTTGCTTCATCCCTTTGGAGAAGCCGTCAGGCAGATCATTGCGCACATGCTGCATGCCGAACCTCCGCAGCAGCTCTTCGGCCTCGCGCTGAAACAGCGGATATTCCATACCGAACGCAGCCGCGTTAAGGTCAAGATGCTCCCACAGCGTCAAATCCTCGTAAAATACCGGCTGCTCCGGCACATAGGCGTAAGAGCGGCCGTCTCTGCCGAAGGACACCGCCGATTTCGAATATTTCAGCAGACCTAACAGGGTTTTGATCGTCGTGCTTTTGCCTGCGCCATTTGGCCCGATAAGTCCGAGGAGTTCCCCTCGCCGCACCTGAAAGGCGATATCCCAAATACGCGGTTCTCCCTGTTCATAACCGGCCTCGTCGATCCGCACGTCAAGCACGATCTCCTCCGGCAGCTCCGCAGCAATCCCTGGTGTGGCTGCTTGTTTGGCTAATTCGGCTGATTCAGACAATTGCCCTGATCCGGCCAATTCGTCCGATCCAACCCAATTATTCAATTCTCCCGATTCACCCGGTTCTCTTGATTCACTCGGTTTACTCGGTTCTCTTGTGTTCTCCGCGTTTTCGCGCATCCATTCCCGTTGGTCCATATGACTCCAACTCCCATTTCAATCTGTCTCTCTCGTTTCCACTTTTAATTACTACGAATTTAAAGGGCCTACCGTTTCTTTTTGATGGTCAGCATTCATTTAACGCCTCTTAGAGACGGGATGCAAGGACAAATTTACATCTGTATCGGCTATCGGCTGAACCAGCCATAAATAAAAAATCCCCCGCATAGGGGGGAACTCCTGAGAACACGCCATAAGGGCTTTCTGAGGGGCTTTCTGAGGGGCTTTCTGAAAGCCTTTAGAGAGGTCTCCAGGAGACTTTCGGGAGACTTTCAGGAGACTTTCGGGAGACTTTCAAAAGACTTTCGAGAGACTTTCGAGAGTCTTTCAAGAGACTTCAGCGAGCCTCCAGCGAACCTTAATGAGGCTTCCTGCGAAGCCTCCAGAGGAACTTTTTGCTGGAGCTTAAGCGATTCGCTCCGCCGTCTCACCTAGCGGCTGGACATTCCGGCGCTCGATCCGGGAGCGCATAAACAGGAGTGACAGGCCCACCAGCACCGCCAGCATCCCGGATATGACGAAGGCCGCAACCGGACCGTATCCCGTCACAAGGGCCCCGCCCGCAACCGGTCCAAGAATAACCGCGGCGCTGGTCAGGCTGTTGACGGTGCCAAACACACGTCCCGTATATTCCGCCGGTGTCCGCTGCTGCAGCATGGACTGAAACGGCACAAATATCATCCCCGCCCCTGCTCCAGCCAGCAGGAAAGAACCAAACAACAGCCCATGAATCAGGACTGAATTTGTAATCAGCAGTGTAGCCGCTCCGGATAACGTAAACACCAGCCCCATAAGCACTGCTCCCGATCCCATAAAAATCAGCGGCCGCTTGCCTGCGCCCATCTTGCCCGCTGTTACCGCAGAGATCAGCGTACCCAACCCGCTTGCGCCGACACACCAGCCAAGCAGGTCTTCGCTGACGCCGGGGACATCCCGGAACAGCGTCACGGTCTGCGAGTCGGCGATTTGCAGCACAAGCAGCGCCGATACAAGTGTCATCAGTCCGCCAAACACCATGGGTATGCCGGATACGATCCGCAGCCCGGCGGCCAAGTCTTGACGGAAAGACCGTTTGCCTGTCTCTTTTTCCGCCGCTGCCGGTACCTTCTTGGACCTTGCTCCCATTCCGCCTGGCAGGGCAAGCAGCAGCAGGGCAGACGCGAGGAATGTCCCTGCGTCAATAACATAACACGCGGAGATGCCGAATGCTCCGACTAACAGACCTCCGGCCGCAGGACCGGCGATTTTGGTAATCTGCTCGATCGACGAGCTGACCGCCACCGCCTGGTCCATTTGCTCTTGAGGCACAAGCTCCTTAATTTTGCCGCTTTTCGCCGGAGAAAACAAAACATCCATCACGCCTTTGCACAGCAGCAGTGCGTAGACCTGCCACAGCGAGCCCGCAAACACCAAAACGCCCACCACTCCAGCCCGTACAAGATCCGAGACGATCATGATGGTCTTGCGGTTGAAACGGTCGCTGAGCACGCCAGCCAGCGGCCCGCCAATCAGCATCGGAACAGCCATACATAAAGAAACCGCCGTAATTTCCCACGGCGTTGCCTTCCATTTTAGTCCGATCATGGTCAGCAGCGCCAGCAAATACAACCATTCCCCGATATTCGACACCAGCTGGGCCCCCATCAGCACCAAAAATGGACGGTTGCTCCGCAGCCGCAGCCCGCCTCCGCCCGATTGAACCGCAGTATTTCCCATAGTTTTCTCTCCTTTTCTCCTCGCTCATTTCGCTGTAAACAGCGTAATCCAATCGGACAGCAACAGCATCCGCCTTCGGATGGAAACAGGGGTCAACCCGAGGAATGAAATGAAGGAATCCAGGGCCCGGCGCAAGCGCCATCATTTTTTTAAAAAAATTGTTTGATTTTTAATAATTAAAACTGTTCTCATTGTGACAAATCACATGTTCTTCCCTTTCGGATTCCCGTATTGTTAAGTTATTGCAGCCGGCAAACCGGCTATCCTACAAGATTCTGCAAGGGCGTTACGCCCCCATATATGTTCACAGATCATAATAGAGGTGAGATCATGATCCAATCGTATGAACGCGATACGCAGCTGACGCTCCATTTGTACCGGGTATTCGCGAAATCCTTTAAAGCCATCAACGAGCATGCGGTAACCGGCAGCAAGATCGAAGGCTTTAATCCGACGGCGTTTTCCGTAATGGAGGTGCTGTTTTACAAAGGACCGCAGCCGATCCAGCAGATCGGGGCCAAGCTGCTGCTGCAGAGCGGCAACGTGACTTACGTGATCGACAAGCTGGAGGAACGCGGCTACATCCAGCGCAAGCCTTGCCCGAGCGACCGCCGGGTGATCTTTGCCGAATTGACCGCCGAAGGAGAACGTCTGATGAACGACATGTACCCGAAGTATTCGGAACGCATGCATCTGGCGTTTAGCGGCCTGAACGATGAAGAGAAAGAGCAGATGATCATCCTGCTCAAGAAGATGGGACTCCAAGCCGAGAAGCTGTCGCCGCTTCCGCGGAAATAACACTGTTAGCCCGGATACACCTGCAAAGACAAGATATTTCTGCCGCATCACGCGATGGGCTGGTGTCCGGTATAACGCGACATCTCCAGGTAACCATGGGTGATGAGTCAGCCCGAGTCACCGCACAGCGAAAAGGCCTGCCAAGGACGAACCTTGACAGGCCTTTTTTGTATAACAAGAGACTATCGCTTGATTAACCGAGCCGAGCTAGCTGGACAACAGCTGCTTATATGCGTTTAACGATTTATACACCAGTTCCTCGTCCCTGACTCCCTCATAAACATACAGCTTTAAAGGAAAAAACAGTCCCTCCATCACCGCTATTCATATATCCTCGGTAAATTGGGAATAAGAATAACCGCTGCCTATCCTCCGGCATAACTCCCGATAATACGTATCAAAAATGCACTGCGTCTCTTCCCCGCCATGAAACAAATCATGCACAAACAGCATGACGAGATCCTCCGTACACAACCCTACTTTTACCGCCTCGAGATCAAGAATCCTTGGCCCTGTCTTATCATGAAGCGGGTAAAGCAGATTGCACACGTTCAAATCCCCATGAATAAAAACGGTGTTTTGGTACCGGTTCACGCGTTCCACACGTTTGTCCGCCATCCGGCGCAGCCCGGCGAGACTTTGCTCGTACACTTCAAGCGCCGCTTCTTCCATGCCAAAGGCCTGATCCGCTTTAAAAAGGAGATAATCCCTTTCCAGATACGAGAGATGTGTCATATAGGCTTGTACGCTGGCCAAATGCTCCGGCATGGGGAGATCCGCCGCCTCCCATGTAGCCGCATGAAACGCTGCAATCGCTTCTACAAGTTCCTCCACCCGGCATGAGTCAACCGGGACCTTCCAATCAGACAGGTCGCGGTATCCCGGCGTCAGATCCTCCAGCAGCACTATCCCTTCGGATGAGGCTGCATCATAAGTATTGTGCCAAACCTTGGGGATCGGCACTTTTTTGCCGGAGAAGTACGTATACATCCGGTTTTCAAATGGGATATAGTCTGCCTCCGTGCTTTTTTCCACAAAGGAGAGCAGCGTTCCATCCTTCCTACGTGCTTCGACCGTGCTTAGAGAAGATCTGCTGCGGACAGCAGCCGGCTTCCGCTGAATCTGAATGACATCGGTGATCCCTTGATCTTTCAAAACTTCCAACAGCTCATCGTGATTTATGGGCATCGGTCCGTCTCCAATGTTTCAGGATAGGTTTCTTTTCTTCACCGGCCGCCAGAAACCTCTTTACCTGCGCGCCGTTTTTATCTGCCCGATCCCGCCGGCTGTCCGTCACCCGGCAGCGACCGGCCGAACCCGGTACTGATCAGAAGCGACAACGCCGCAAGCACCGCCATCAAAATAAAAAGCGAATGCAGCCCCCCATACAGCGCACCGGCCAGACTGGACGAAACTTCCCCCGCCGCTCCTCCGGCCCCGTGGGGGGACAGCAGGCTGTTGACGTCCAGCCCTTCGGCGCCGCTAGGGGAATCAGCCAGCAGGCGGCTGATCCGAAGGTTAAGCCAGGTCCCGAAAACCGCCACGCCAACCGTTTGGCCAAGTGAGCGGGTGAAGGTGTTCAGCGCCGTCGAGGAGCCCCGCAGCTCATATCCGACAGAGGACTGAGCGATAACGGTAAACACGATGGAAGCGCAGCCAAAGCCCACGCCGCAAAACAAAGTCGGCACCAGCAAATACAGCGGACTGGCGGTTTGCGCCATCACGGCCAGCATGGCGGCGCCGAGCGTCACCAGCACCAGTCCCGCAACTGCCGTACGGCGCGGACCGTAACGCAGCAGCAGCCGGCCGCCTGCAAACGAGCCGCCCATCCAGCCGACGGACATGGGGGCAAGCAGCAGGCCGGAAGCGGCCGCACTGCGCCCCGCCACCCCCTGCACCCACAGCGGTACATAAGTGGACAAGCCGATGATCAGCGTACTGGCCAGCAGATTGGCCGCGGTGGAGACGGAAATGCTGCGGATAGAAAACAGTTTAAGCGGCAGCATCGGCTCAGACGCGCGGACTTCAACGAAGAAAAACACGAGCAGCAGCAGGAGCGATCCGAACAACGCGGCCAGCAGCCACGGCGATGTCCAGGGGATGCTTTCGCCGCCTGTCGACAGGCAGAAGAGCAGCAGGCCCATTCCGGCGGCGAACAGCAGCGCGCCCAAAACGTCGATTTTTGTTTTGCGGCGCACCCGGTCCTCTTTTAAATACCGCATAATCACAAACATTGCCAGCAGGCCAAACGGAAGGTTGAACACAAACACCCAGCGCCAGCTTAAATAATCGACGGCATAGCCGCCCAGCAGCGGCCCGACAAGAGACGAGATGCCCCAGACCGAGCTGAGCAGCCCCTGGGTTTTGCCCCGCTCCTCAATCGGATAAATGTCCCCGATAATCGTAAAGGTCATAGGAGTAAGTGCCCCTGCTCCAAGCCCTTGAATGGCCCGGAACACGATAAGCTGTTCCATACTCTGCGCGAGACCGCACAATAACGATCCCAGCAGAAAAACGGCCGTGCCTCCGATAAACACAGGTTTTCGGCCGAATAAATCGCTGATTTTGCCGAAGATTGGCGTGGTGACGGCCATTGCAAGCAGATAAGCGGTAAAAATCCAGCTCAGCCAGTGCATGCCCTGGAATTCCCCGACAATGGCCGGACCCGCCGGCCCCGTAACCGTGCCTTCAATGGCGGCGAGGAAGGTCGCCAGCAGCACCCCCGATAAAATCATTTTTCGTTGTCTTGCATCATAGGTCCCCACTTGCGCTCTCCCTTTCTCTATCTATCACTTGGCGTCCCATTCGCTGCGGAGAAGAGCAAACACCGCTGCATCCTGGAAGCCGTCCGCCGTATGGCGGTACTGCCGCAGCACGCCTTCCCGAACAAAACCAAGCCGTTCGAACAACCGCGCCGCACGCGCATTGTCCGGATGGCAATAAGCTTCAAGCCGGTTCAGTCCCATGGTTCCATAACCGAACCGCAGCACCTCCTGCAGGGCTTCATGCATATAGCCCTGGCCCCAGGCGTCCGGCGCAAGCTCGCATCCAAGCTCCCCCCGGTAAGCGCCTTCCAGCTGCCAAAAGTTCAGCCCGCAGGTGCCAAGCGCCTCTCCATCCGGCAGCGCCACGCTCCAGCGCAAGCTCTGTTCTTCCCCAGCAAGCTGAAGCAGCAGCGCAACTAAGGCGCTGGCCTCTTCGGCAGTCTCTACCGGCGGGATCCCCAGCCAGCGGGCCGTCCGGGGATCGGACCAGCAGCGCAGCAGCGCAGGCGCGTCCTCCAGGCGAAGCGGACGGAGCATGAGTCTTTTGGTATGCAGAACCGGGATGACCTTTGCCCATCCGTCCATTTGCCATCCTCCTTTAGTGCTCCATGGTATCCAAGTATGCAGTTAGCCAGGTATACAAGTATCCAGGTGTACCTGTATCCATTGTATCCAGGTATCCAAGTTCCATCGTATCCAACTTGCCGGTTGAACAAGCATCACGCTACATTCTAGCATACCTCCGGGGCATTATCAGCTTCATCGGCTGCTCATAGGGCCGGCCACTCTCACGCCTTCTTCACAAATTCCGGTCCTGCCGCTGGACCGATTCAGCCGTGTATCCCATATGAATATGAAAACCCTATATCTCTTCAAGCCGTTTATGCGCTGCTCCGCCGGTAAGTATATTCCCCTTCACTTACACACAGCAGCGCCTGCGCAAGGGGCTGTCCGCCGCCCGCGCAGGCGCTGCAACTACATCCAATATAATAAGCAGGGTCCCGATTCTGTCCGTCAGCGGGAAGCTGCCGTCTGAGCCGGCGTCAGCACTTCGCTGCAGAGCACCTGCAGTTTCGCATGAATCGCCTTAAACGCTTCAATTCCGGTACCCGTAATGCTGTATTCGTCCCCATGGGCCGTCAGGTAATTCTCCTGAGTCAGCCGTTCCAGCTCCTGCTTCACTTCGCGTTCTCCCACGCGATATCCGTAACCTTCCAATTCCGTCTGCATATCCGATACCGTCAATTTCCGCTCATGGGCAAAATACAACATATGAATTCCGATGAACAAATTTTGAACGTCGGCGCGCATAGGTCACTCCTTCCGGCTCCAGGCCTTCCGTATTTTACAGTTTAATTACCCTTCAGCCCGGTGGAGGAAACATCAGATGCCGCTTGGGTTCACATAAATGTAAAAGTTTGTTAGGCTGCCGGGTGGGTAGATGCAGCAGCTGAATGCATAAATGCACGCTGCAGGCTTAGCTGCCAGGGCCCGACTAACTGCAGGCATCCGCTCCGCCGTCCCTGCGGCTCATTTGGACTTCCGGCCGCTGTTGTTTTCGGATTTATTTTATCAGCCCCCCCTTAGCGGGTTAAATCCGAAAACAAAGGCGGACGCTTCCGCTCCTCCAGTTCCAAATAGCCTCCGGGCCAGCTCCGTTAGCCTGCAAAAAGTTGCAACCCGCTTGCAGAAGCGGCTGCTCGCCTAGCATAAGCAGCTGAATATGCAGCAGCAGGCATCTTACACGTAGCAGCAAGAACCAAAGCAGCTCCAGGCCGCATAGCTAACTGCTAGCAGTGAACTATCTGCCTGCATCCGTTCATGCCGTTCATGCCGTCCCTGCGGCTTCAAGCGGCCGAGCATTCCTACACGAGCTTGAACCATCTGCACTCCCGTCCAGGTTGCCTATTCTACCGCCCAAGCTTGACTGACCCCTTGGGGACCGCCTTACAATGAATCCGGAGGTGAAAGAGCATGTTGATACATGAGCTGTGTAAGGCGTGCGGCCTGACAAAAAAGGCCGTTAATTATTACTTGGAGCAGGGCCTCCTTAAGGCAGAAAAGGATACGAACGGCTATCGCCTTTTCACTGAGCAGCATGTTGAAGTACTGAAAGAAATCACCCTGCTGCGAAAGCTCGGAGCCGGAATCGCCGACATCCGGCGTATTCTTTCGGCGGAGGACCGCGGCGAGGCACTGGCCGAATTCGCCGGGCAGCTGGCCCGGCAGCGCGCCCGGTTGGAGGCGCGTCAGGAGGTGCTGGTGCGCTGGCAGCGCCAGCCAGCCGAGACGGAAGCAGTCTGGCGTTATGCGGCGAACCGACTGGGGGAACCGGCGGGACTGAAGGAGCGGATCGCTTTGGCCTTCCCCGGACCGTATGGGCAGTTTCTCGCACTGCATTTCGGTCCCTTCCTTAATGCAGCCGTTGAGACTGACGATCAGCAAGCGGCTTACGAGTCTCTTGTCGGATACCTTGATGAGACCGAATGGAAGGGCATGCCGCCGGAATTAGAGCGGGAATTGGAACAAGCTCTTGGTTCCTTAGACACGGACAAACTCGCCGGGGTTTTGGAGGAGACCAAACGAACGATTGAGAATATTGACGATTTTCTCCAGGACGAGAAGAACCGGCAGCAGGTGCGGGATTATCTCAATTTTCGGTCCTCTCCGGAATACGAGGCTAGTCCAGCCAAGCGGCTGAGTGAGCTTCTGTGCGATTTTCAACACGCTTCTGGCTACCAGGAACGGTTTATAGCCAACCTTCGACAGCTGAGTCCCGATTACGATGCTTATGTCAAACGGATGGCTGAGGCCGACAAAAAACTTCTTAGCGCCTTCCCGGAGGCTAGCCGTCTGAACAGATGATCTCCAGTGAAGCAGATGCAGCAATTCCCGAGACATTTTTTCTAGAAAAGGCCCCTTTCCAATTACGCACTGTTCCAATCAGAAAGTGACTTACCTGAGCTAACAGACAGAACAGTGAAATTGAAAGTAGAATAATTGGAGGTGGATTGTTAACAAAAGTTCAACAAACGAAAAACAGCATTCCCTCATTGGGGCTAACAGGGGCGCTAGCAGAGTAGCGGTTGCTTCGGCAGCCGTTTTTTGCTATTCAGCTAACAGGAATAATTCTTTATCTTTTTTATTGAATTTCAGTTCATTTTTGTTATTATTTTCTATATGTTTACCTGAAAGAAGGTTTGTGACGACCACATGGAAAAGATCAAAGACTTCTTGCCGCCAGGACGGCAGTCATCACCAGCAAGAAAAAACATACTCAATGAACACCTGAAAAAGGGTGGTTATAATTGACTCCAAGAAAAGATCGATTATCTTTGCTTTCCTTAATTATCGCAATTCTATTGATAAACATTTTTGGAAACTCATTGGATTCTCTGATATGGCAGCATTTTTCCTTACTTATGAACTGTATCTTGGCCCAAGCCGTTTTTCTTCAATTATCGAATATAGTTAGTTTATCAAAAAGGAGATCCCTTCACTTTACATTTAATCTTTTAGCTTTATTGGCAGGACTTATTGCTTTTGTTGTTATTCTATTTTCACCAATGGGGCTGTTAAACAGAATTTTTTTTATTGTAGTTCAGTTTGCTGTCTCTTATGCTGAAGTGATTCAACTAAAAAACGCAGTTAAAAAATCATAATGCCTTTAGCGAAAGAAGCGAATTTATGACTAAGATACTTATAAAGGCATTTTGCATACAGACCCTAATCTGCAAGGAGGCTTCAGTTTGAAAGCATGTTTTGTACATGATCATGTGGAGTATGAAAACAGCTGTCCTTTTTGTAATAAAAACTATTGTTCTGACTGTTTGATTCTTGTCGGCAAGCGGAAAACAGTAATATGCAAATCATGTTATGATCACTTTTCACAGAAAATAAAAAGAGCAAACACTAGAAGATATTTACTTATCGCAGCTGGTGCTTATCTGACAATCTCGTGCGTTTATAGCGTCTTTCAGTCACTCGAAAGCGATATTGAAACAACGATACTTTATATGATTAGTGCTGGGTTAGGTTTGTATGCAATCGTACATAGCGTAATACGGCTGCGTCAATTTAAGAATTGGGACATTGTAGTTGAGTACCCTGTACGTAATTAAACATTCAACTTGTCCGCGGTAATTAACTGCCCTATTATAAATTGATAAATTGCAGTCAAAACGTGAGGTGAAAGGTGAACTAATGAATTTCAGATGTGAGTGCGGACAAAGAATCCACGATAATACGGATTATTTATCCTATAAGGGATATTTAATCGCTGACCAGGATCAGTTTGATCTCCTGGATGAGATTGACGATGCTATTGAAAAGTCAGGGCCGTCGCCGGAAGAAAAAGAAGAAGCTGCAATGAGAGTCCGGTCATTGGTATCCGACCTTTTTAAGACGGTGTATCAGTGCACGAATTGCGGAAATATGTTTTTTGATACGGATACTTCTAGACTGGAAATGTTTAGAGGAGCAAACCAAATCAATAAGAACTTATTAGTGTCCGCTTTAGGCGACAAGTGGAAAGGGTCTATATATGCGGAGTGGAAAGATAAAATACCCGATTGGCAAACTTCCCATGGAACCCTTTATAACGAAACGAATGTAACCCTTCCGGCGGGGCAATTGGCTGAGAACGGTCAATATAATGATTGGGAAGCCTTGGAGCAGGATTATTACCGGTTATTCAATGACTTTAAGAATAAGAATGTTATACGGTACAGCCAATTAAAAAAGAACTACACGGTAATTCATTCATGGAGCTTGCAAAAATAGCTGTTATTTCTTAGCGATCTAAGACCATTCCGCTATAGAAATTTATTCTACAATTATCGTTCCTGCTTGGCTGATGAGCTCCAGTGTATTGGTTCCGTCCCCAATCATGCCTTCAATCGATTTTTCTGTGTTTTGCTGCTCTATAAAGCCGTCCAAACCAACATCGATATCCGCTGAGCCGCTGCTTGCCATCAGCTTTAGTGAAGCAGGAGGCGTACTATAAGATACGGTGAGATCTCCGGAATTTGTTTCTGCGTGCAGCCGTTTTCCTTCCTCAGCCTCCTTGACGGATATTTCCCCTGCTGTTGAAGTGATGGTCATGTCAGGGCTAGTTACACGGGTCATGTAGCTGTCGCCGCTGCCGGATGTCACCTTTAATTTGTTTAACGAGCTGTCCTTCAGCGTGAATTCTCCGTCTTTGGAACTAAATTCACCCTTATCCGCGGTCAATCCTTCAATATGCTCAAAGCCGGAATCGTTGGTAAAAACAAGGTTTTGGACAGCTACATCCTTCACTTTAATATCGCCTGCGTCGTTGTTCAATGTAATCGTATCGATTTCATGGCCGGGAATAGAGATATAGATTGTCCCATCTTTGCCAAATGTGAACCCCCCTGAAATTCCCCCTTGATCTTGCTGGGTGATGATCATTTTTTCCCCATCCTGATTAATTGTTACTGGCTCGCTTTTTTTGTCCCGCTGCTTTCCTTCGCAAGTGACGGTGATATTCGGAGAATCCGTATCCTTGAACACGATATCCCAAGAATCATTATTCACTTCAATTTCTTCTATGCCTTTTGCCTCAAAAGATGTTTCCTGATGATAACTTGCCTCTCCTATTCCTTGGCAGCCAATAACCAGCGCACCAAGGGCCATGAAAACAAGCGAAGCGGTTAGGATTTTTTTCATATTCTATTCCCTCCATTTCTGTACCGAGCCTATTTTAAGCCACGTCGTTTTGATCGACTTTGTAAAAAGAAAGATAGCCGAGGAAAAGGCCAAGCAGACACAATACAATCGGAATGGCAATGAACTGAAAAAGGCTTGACGAGCTTCCTCCGCCAGAAACCGTGGCGTTTACCAGAAATCCGATGATGACAGCTGATGTAATGGTGGTAGCCGTTGACTTTTTTCTCATACCAAACGTTAATGGAATCAAACTGATCCCTGCGATCATAAAGGCGTTTAGCAGGGTTGCCGGAACGGCAGCTGCCATTTCATCTATACGAACCGGAACATCAAACAACCCTATTACTGGATTCAGGAAATACGTTAGCAGATTGATAATCACCGTTGTGACGAGGATGCTGAAGAAACAGAATACATACACGATCAATAACTTGGCTTGCATGATTTTTTTCCGCTGCTGCGGGTAGGTAAACAACACCTGGATCATGTTGCTCTTGTATTCTTCAATCACTAGACGCGACAAAATCACGCTCGAAAAAATAATAAAGGTTATACGTATCAAAATATCCGCTAAAGAGATAAAGTCAGCATAATTCATGGGTTCGTTTTCACTCCGGGTCCCCAACGTCATAAGGACAACAGCAGCGTAGATGGCCGCTATGCAAATGACGACTCCTTTAAAATAGTGCGATAAATTATTTTTTTGCCATTCCAGTTGGATCAGTTTAAGCATAACGTTTGCCCCCATGGATGAGATTGATAAAATACTCTTCTAACGATCCTGCATGTTGCCTCCGGATGTCTTCCATCTTTATTTCCTGCAAAAATGTGCCTTGATGAATGATGCCAATCGTATCGGCGACCGATTCGACTTCCGACACGATATGACTCGAAATTAAAATGGTTGTTCCGCATTTTCCCTTTAATTGCAGCAGAAGCTCCCGCATTTCTTTAATTCCGATCGGATCCAGACCGTTAATCGGTTCGTCGAGAATGAGAATATCCGGTTTCGTCACGATCGCCCGTGCAATTCCTAACCGCTGTTTCATCCCAAGCGAAAATTCATGGATTTTTTTCTTCCCTACTCCTTGCAGGCCAACGATCTCCAGCGCTTCCTTGACCGCAAGCCTATCGCTGTAATCCATATACCTGCAGTGAAGTTCCAAATTGGTTTCAGCCGTCAGCCGGTCGTAAAACACAGGATATTCAATGATGCTGCCGATTCTTTTTAAGTATTGGTACGACGCTGGCGCAACAATCTGATTGAATACCCGGATCTCGCCGGAAGTGGGTTTGACCAAATTTAATATCATTTTCATAATCGTTGTTTTTCCTGCCCCGTTTGGGCCTAAAAACCCGTAAATTTCTCCTCTCTTGATGCTCATATTGACATTCTTAATGGTCTCTGTGCCCTGAAATGTCTTGCTGACCTGATGCATTTGAATAACGGCTTCCATTCCCGATGTCCTCCCGGTCTTTTATTGCTGTGCTACACTAAGCTTAGGGAATGAAAGTAAAAACAAAGTAAACGGTACGGAAAAAGCCAGTAACATTTTTGGTGAAGTAAACGCCTGAATTTGCAAATGGAGTAAGATAGAAAGTGAAGGTCCAGGATAAGTTTGAAATGAGGGAAATCAAATTGGAATCTGCAACCATACTGGCCGTCGATGATGAAATCGGCATATTAAAGCTGCTGGAGATCACACTCCGGAAAGAGAATTTCACGCATATTGATACGGCAACATCGGGCAAAGACGCAATGCAGCGCGTCAGGGAAAAAACGTATGACATGATTTTGCTTGATATCATGCTCCCGGATTTAAGCGGCTTTGAGCTCTGTACGGAGATCCGAAAACATACGAATGCACCGATTATTTTCATAAGCGCCCGTTCAACCGACTTTGATAAATTGACGGGGTTAGGAATCGGGGGAGACGATTATATCACTAAGCCTTTTAATCCATTGGAGGTCGTTGCCCGAATCAGGGCGATCCTTCGCAGGGAAAAGATCCTGGAACGCGCATATCAACAAAACACGGCGTTTGATTACGGGTACTTTTCCTTTCATCCGGAATCGGCAGCGTTAACCGTGCAAGGCCAAGCCGTCGATTGTACGGCAAAGGAGCTGGAGCTTCTTCATTTTTTCTGCAAGCATCCCAATCATATCTTCACGACGGCCCAGCTATACGAGTTGGTATGGGGAAATGAGGTCTTCGGAGAAGAAAAAACGGTTACGATTCATATTTCCAAGCTGCGCAGGAAGCTCGGCGATGATACCCGAAGCCCCAAAATCATCGTGAACTTAAGGGGAATCGGTTATAAATTCATTCCCCCGAATGAGGCACGGCTATGCGAATAAAAACCCGATTCACGATTCACTTGGCGTTAGGGCTCGTATTATGGCTTCTTGGTACGGGGATCTTTGTAGTTCTTATTATTGAAGGCCTGCTTCCGTTGCTTGGTATCCACATCAGTATGGATGACGAAGGTCTTCTCGTAGGTGAAATTTTTGGGGCTAGCACGCTGCTATGTATCGTCTTGTTCGGCTGGTATTTTGGCGGCCCCATCGGATTCGTTATGGCCTGGATTCAGCAGCTCTCGCGGGACAATTACATACAGCCTGGTAATATAGCGAATATATATAACCGAAAGGGAAAATTACGCATGCGGTTCCGCCTGTATCAGGAAGTGCTGCAGCAGCTTCAATCCTTGGGCAGCACCTTGCAAGCGAATGAAGTGGAGAGAACCCGTATTGAACAAGCCAAACAGGAATGGATTGCCGGGATATCCCATGATTTGAAAACGCCCTTGACCTATATCAGGGGATATTCGGCTCTTTTATTAAACGAGCAGTACGAGTGGTCGAAAGAAGAGGCGAGGTCGTTCATCCGGGAAATGGATGACAAGGGGACGCATATGGAGGAATTGATTCAAGATTTAAGTCTCGTCACACAGCTCAATAGCGCGGAAGGTACTCTTCCAATCCAGAAGACAATGATGGATATTGTCGAATTTACTAAAAGAGTAGTTGCGGATATCAGTAACAATCCGCAAGCAAGCAGCCACCGCCTACATTTTCACGCGGACCAGCCTGTCATTCACGTGGATTTTGATGTTAAGTACATGCACCGTATTTTGCAAAATCTTATGATGAATTCTATTATTCACAATCCGGAACCTACAGATATCTATGTCGAGATTGAGGATGCAGGAGAGCACGTGCTAGTCCGCATTAAGGACAATGGCGTAGGCATGCCGAGCCAAACGGTAGAGCATTTATTCCAGCAATATTACCGCGGGACTACGACAGACGCCGCTTCGGAGGGCACGGGATTGGGAATGGCCATCGTCTATAAGCTGATTCAAGCCCATAACGGCACGATTACGGTCAAAAGTGAACTCACCCAAGGGACTTCGTTTACCGTTCAATTGCTGAAATCAAATCCGCAGCTTTGAGCGGATGTTACATTTTGTTGCCCGGAGGTTTTCAGAAAATTCAACGGGAACGCCCCAAAGTCTTGACGCTTCCGCCGCCCTGTACTATGTTGATTAGTACAGCTCTTGTTCAAAGCGTGTTTGCAGGTTCAAGCTTTCTCATGCTCCGTGCCGGTTGCCGGACAGCGGACGCCATACAGAACAGCAGACACGCAGGAGTTGTCATCCAGGTACAGGAAGGTGATGCTTTATGTTTCAAGCTATGCCCTATGACGGAACACGCAGCGATCGCTTTGAAGCCGCCCTCACTCAGCTGTCGGCGCTGATAAAAGACGAACCAAACGCGGTGGCCAATCTGTCCAATGCCTCCGCGCTTTTGAAGCATGTCCTGCCGGACACCAACTGGGCCGGCTTTTATCTAATGGACGGGGAAGAGCTTGTACTCGGCCCGTTCCAGGGTCTGCCCGCCTGCATCCGCATTCCGCTGGGACGCGGCGTATGCGGTACGGCGGCAGCCGAGCGGCGAACGCTCGTGGTTGACGACGTCCACGCCTTCCCTGGACACATCGCTTGCGATGCGGCCTCAAACAGCGAAATTGTTGTTCCGCTGATCAAGGAAGACCGGGTGCTTGGCGTTATCGACATCGACAGTCCGCTGAAGCACCGTTTTCATGATGATGAGCGGATCTTTGTGGAGCGTTTTGCCGCGATCATAACGGAAGTTCTGTAGCACGGCGATTACGGAAGCCCTGTAATCCGGCAATTACTGAGAGTTCTGTAACCCGGCAAATTGCCTGATGCGGATCGGCGGTACATTGTCTCCGTTTCTTCACACGAACACAGCCAGGCCCGGCAGGTGCATTCCCCGCCGGGCCTGGCTATTTTTTTATCCTCTACAGCGTCACGGGATCGATATCCCAAATTTCCGCCGCATAACGGCTGATGGTGCTGTCGCTGGAGAATTTGCCGGAGTGGCCGATGTTGATGATCGATTTTTTCATCCAGTCCTTCCGGTTGCGGTACGCACGGTCGATATCAACATGCGTCTCGACGTAGCTGCCAAAGTCCTTCAGCACAAAAAACTCGTCGTTGTGCTCCAAAAGCGAGCGGAAAATTTGCTCGAACTCCCGGATGTGGCAGCAAAACGGCCCTTCCATCACCAACTGGTCCAGCACCTCTCTGACGCGGCTGTCACCGTTGTACACATCGCGCGCATAATAGCCGCCGTGCTGGTAATAATCCATTACCTGCTGGGCGTTCAGACCAAACAGGAACATGTTGTCGCTGCCAACCATCTCATGCATTTCCACATTGGCGCCGTCCAGCGTTCCAACCGTCAGCGCGCCGTTCATCATCAGCTTCATATTCCCCGTCCCCGACGCTTCTTTGCTTGCCGTGGAAATCTGCTCGCTGACATCGGCCGCCGGAATGATCTTCTCCGCGAGAGAGACGGAGTAGTTCTCCAGGAAAAAGACGCGGATTTTGCCCCCGATATCCGGGTCCTTGTTGACCACATCGCCTACCGTATTGATCAGCTTAATAATGGTTTTCGCCAGATGGTAGCTGGGAGCCGCCTTCGCTCCAAAGATGAAGGTGCGCGGCACCATATCCATGCCCGGGTTCGCCTTGAGCTGGTTGTACAAATGCATGACATGAAGGATATTCAGCAGCTGCCGTTTGTAAGCATGCAGGCGTTTGACCTGTACGTCAAAAATCGAGTCCGGATCCACCGCGATCCCATGCCTGGAGGTGATATACTCCGCCAAACGCTGCTTGTTCCGCCGTTTGATCTGGAACGCCCGCTCCTGGAACGCCGGGTCCTCGCAGTATTTGATCAGGCCGATCATTTCCTGCGGATGAGTCAGCCAGCGGGTGCCGATCGACTCGTTGATTAATCCCGCCAGCTCGGGGTTGGCGTGCAGCAGCCAGCGCCGGTGCGTAATGCCGTTGGTCTTGTTGTTGAACCGGTGCGGGAACATTTCGTTAAACAGCCGCATTTCCCGTTTTTTCAGAATATCCGTGTGCAGTGCGGCTACGCCGTTGACGCTGTGGCTGCCGACGATCGCCAGATTGGCCATCCGCACCTGATCGTCGTGGATCACCGCCATCTGGGAAATCCGGTCCTGATCGCCCGGGTACTTGCGCATCAGCTCGCCGCAAAACCGGGTGTTAATCTCGTCGATAATGAGGTAAATGCGCGGCAGCAGCTCCCGCACCATCTGCAGCGGCCATTTTTCCAGCGCCTCGCTCAAAATCGTATGATTGGTATAGGAGACCATCCGGGTTGTCATCTCCCAGGCTTTGTCCCAGCCGATGCCTTTTTCATCCATCAGCAGGCGCATGAGTTCCGGAATGACAAGTGTCGGATGGGTATCGTTGATATGCAGCGCCACCTTGTCGGGAAGATGGTCGTAAGACAATCCGGTCTTCTCGAAAGTGCGCAGAATGCTCTGCAGTCCCGCGCTGCACAGGAAATACTGCTGCTTCAGGCGGAGCAGCTTGCCTTCGTATTCGGAATCGTCCGGATACAGGAACTCCGAAATCGACTCAACCGACCGCTTGTATTCAAGGAATTTGTTGTAGCTTGTGTTTCCTGTAACCAGACTTTTGGGTGTCATCGGAATGGATTCCGCACTCCAGTTCCGCAGCGTATTAACATGCCTGCGGTCGGCTCCGATAATCGGAATATCGTAAGGGACTGCGCGGACCGCCTCGTAATCCTTATGCTCAAACGTCAGCTCCCCGTTCTCCCAGCCCGTCTCGACGCGCCCCCAGAACCGGACCTCCACCTGCTTGTCCTCCCGGCGGACCTCCCACACGCTGCCCTTCTGCAGCCACGTGTCCGGAAGCTCCACCTGATAGCCGTCAACGATTTTCTGTTCAAATAATCCGTATTTATAACGGATCCCGCAGCCGTGTCCGGCATACTGCAGCGAAGCAAGCGAGTCAAGGAAGCAGGCGGCCAGACGGCCAAGCCCGCCGTTGCCAAGCCCCGCATCCGCCTCCTCCTCTTCGATGTCAGCCAGGCAAAAGCCCAGATCGGCTAATCCGTCACGGACCGTCTCCAGCACGCCCATATTAAGCAGATTGTTCCCCAGCAGACGGCCGATCAGAAACTCCATGGAGAAGTAGTAGACCTGCTTGTCGCGGTCCCGCTTGTATTTCTGATTCGTCTCCGCCCAGTGCTTGCCTGCGTTCTCCCGGATCATATTGCCGAGAATCTGATAGACATCCGCGTTTGACGCTTCCTCCATCGGCTTGCCCAGCTTTCCGACAAGCCGCTCCCGGAACGACTTCTTGAAGGTTTCTTTATCGGTAAACAACAGCGGGTTCCTCCTGACGATGCTTAAATTTTGCTGCTTTTTGCAATGACGTACGGCCGCTTCGTATCTCCTACAAGCACCCGTCCCGGACTCAATTTGACGTCTTTGTCCATAATGACGTTTTCGATGACGGCATCCTCTTCGATCACGCATTTTTGCATAATGACCGAATTGACAATCCTGGCACCCTTGCGGACCTGCACGCCCCGGAAAATAATGCTGTTCTCCACCGTGCCGCCGATAATGCAGCCGTTGGCCACAAGCGAGTTGCTGACGCTGGCGCTGTCCAGGTAGCGGGTTGGCGCTTCGTATTTAATTTTGGTCTGAACCGTATTTTCCTTAAACAGCTCGGTATACTTCTCCTGGCAGAGCAGCTCCATGCTGTTTTTGAAATAGCTTTCCACCGAATTGATGACCGCATGATAGCCGGTGTATTCGTAGGCCGCAATTTTTAGGCGGTGGCGGTTTTTCTGAATGGCGTCCCGGAAAAAGTAACTTTCCCCATGCGCGATGCAGTGCTCCACCATCTCCAGGAACAAATCTTTTTTGATGATAAACATATCGAGATACAGATTGGGATGCGTTTTCTCATGGTGAATATCCGTGACCATGCCGTCTTCCCCCACCTCGACGCGCAGGCAGGGATCGTGTTCGGGCTGCAGCTCATCGGTCTTTTTGTAGACCAGTGTAACATCCGCGCCTTTTTCACAGTGATAGCGGTACAGCTCATAAAAATTCACCGTATTGATGTGCTGGCTGCCGGAATGCACGATGTATTTGGCCGAGGCCCGGTTGAAAAAGTCCAGATTATTATGAAAATGCTGCAGATCCCCCTGCGAGGTATCGGTCGGATCGTTCCAGTCGGGAGGCAGGATGAACAGTCCGCCGTGTTTGCGGTTCATGTCCCAGGACTTGCCGTCCCCCAGATGGTCCATCAGGGAGCGGTATTTGCGGCGGACGAACAGGCCGACGCTCTCCAGATCCGCCCGCATCATGTTCGACAAGACAAAGTCAATCAGCCGGTACCGGCTGGCAAAAGGCACGGCGGCGCCGCAGCGGAAATACGTAAGTTCGTTCAGATTATCCAGTTCATGATCAAGGTTAATGACACCCATAAGCTGCTTCATCGGATTCTCCACCGTCCTTGTATAAGGTTATAGGGATTTGGCTGCCGCCGGCTTGCGCCGCTTGTTGCGGTTATCGATCAGCAGAATCTCATTGTCGTCCTCACGGTCCGCGCCGATATGCAGGCCGTCCTCCAGCACGGTGCCTTCACTGATGATCGCTTTATGAATGCGGACATTTTTGCCGATTTTGACTGTTGGCATGATGACCGAATCGGTGATTACACTGCCTTCCCCTACCTCTACGCCGTAAAAGAGGACAGAATGGCTGACCTCGCCGTTCACGACGCAGCCTTCGTTAATGATGCTGCCGTGAACCTTCGCTCCGGGCGCCACATACTGCGCCGGCTGGTTCGGATTCCGTGTATAAATCCGCCAGGCGGGGTCGTTCAGATTCAGCGGGGGGTTGTCGCTCAGCAGGTCCATGTTGGCTTCCCATAAGCTGCTTACTGTGCCGACGTCTCTCCAATAACCTTCGAACGGATACGCATAGAGCTTATGGCCCTGCTCCAGCATCAGCGGCAGGATGTCTTTGCCGAAATCATGGGCGGAATCGGGTTTCTCCCCGTCCTCCACGAGGAAGCGGCGGAGAACCTCCCACTTAAAGATATATACGCCCATCGAAGCCAGCGTACTGCGCGGCTTGGCGGGTTTTTCGTCGAATTCGAGAATCTTCAGGTCCTCGCCGGTATTCAGAAGGCCGAACCGGCTCGCTTCCTCAATCGGAACGTCGATGACCGAAATCGTGCAGTCCGCTTTCCGTTCTTTGTGGTATTCGAGCATCACGCCGTAGTCCATTTTGTAAATGTGGTCGCCGGACAGGATCAGCACATGCTCCGGATCAAATTGATCGACAAACTTCAGGTTGCGCGTAATTGCGTCGGCCGTGCCGCGGTACCAATTGCTTCCGTTCTCGCGCTCGTGCGGAGGCAGCACATAAACGCCGCCATTCTTCCGGTTCAAATCCCAGTCGCTGCCCACGCCGATATAAGAGTGGAGAACAAGGGGTTCGTATTGGGTAAGAACGCCGACAGTGTCGATGCCTGAATTCGTGCAGTTGCTGAGGGGAAAATCAATAATCCGGTAGGTGCCTCCAAAGTAAACGGCAGGCTTGGCCAGATTTCTCGTCAATCCCTTGAGCCGTTTGCCTTGGCCTCCCGCCAGCAGCAGGGCGACCATTTCTTTTTTCTTCATGGAAGAGCCTCCTTCACAAGTAAGTAGTAAAGCTTCTTCGCAAATTGCAGCGTGCGCACCTAACCTTCCGCTTCCTTAAGGCCAAAACTTCAACCGTTCCGTCTTAAGCTTGCGGGCGGCGGGGCACGCCCCTGGATATTAATTGCAGGACATGAAGATGACAGCAGGATCAAGTTGTGAATGCAGACTCGAATACCAAGAATTCCGGAAAGAAAAAAAGTGATGGGAAACTGCGATAGCCAAACGGGGTACAAGCGGTAAATCCGCGCTTCGGACCCAAATTCGTACATCCGGGCCAAAGGTTACTGTTATTGTATAGCCCTGCCGCCGCTTCGTCAAAACTCTTTTTCCGCTTCCGGCCTCGCTCTCCATTAACCCGCTTGAAGCCTGTCAATGTCGCTCCGGCCGCCGGCACATCTTCGAACGCAGCTGCGTGTCCTCCTCCTGATCCGGAAGCAGTGCTACCTCTTCTCATAGATATGTTTAACCATTCTCGAAACCTCTGAACTTACCTGCCCTTGCGAATCTTGTCAGTATTTTGCATAAATCTCCGTAAACAGCTTGTTAATGAGAACCCTGCTAACCAAATTCAAAAAATTGCCTTGTAGGGACTATATGTATTAGGGATGCTTTATATCATATAAAAAACAGCCTGTTCTAAAATATTTCCGGTGCCGGGAGTCCACATCCCGCGTCTTCAGCAAACGTTCAGCGGAATATGCCATAATATTAAGGAAAGTACAGCGTTCCGCACGGGGCGTCCGGGCGATGATTGGAGCCCCGGCTAACGGCCGGGACAAGTGGAGGATATCGACAAATGAGCATATTTCATGGCGTCCGGCTGCTGCTGGCCGATGATGAACCGCATATTCTCCAGTTCCTGGAGCTGGGTCTTAAAAATGAAGGGTTTGAAGTTCTTACGGCGCAGGACGGGCTTTCGGCCATCGACCTCCTGCAGGATTACAAGCCGCATGTGGTCATTCTGGATATTATGATGCCGGGCATAAACGGATTCGAGGTATGCCGGCGCCTCCGGGAAGAAGGCCGCGATACCGCCGTAATTATGCTTACAGCCAAAGACGAGATCGGCGACAGAGTGCGGGGCCTGTCGCTTGGTGCCGACGATTACATGGTGAAGCCCTTCAGCTTCGAGGAGCTGCTGGCCCGGATTCAAGCCCGGCTGCGCAACCAGTTTCCCGGCCTGCTCGGCCAGGTGCGCTGCGGTCCGTTCCGGATTGACGGAAGACGCAAGGAAATTGCTTATCTGGAGCGGGTATTGGAGCTGTCCCCCACGGAATACGAGCTGCTGCAGTATCTTGTTGTCAACCATGGTCTAGTGCTCAGTAAGGCAATGATTCTGGACAAGGTATGGGGGTATGATTTTGGCGGAGAGGAAAATATCGTCGAGGTGTATATCCGCTCCCTGCGCGAAAAACTGGGCGACAAAGAGCACAAGCTGATCCGTACGCTGCGCGGAGCGGGCTACCGGGTGGATCTTCCATGAGCGCCGGAGAGAACCGGATCAGGCGCGGCAAGCTTCGCCCAGGGTCGCTGCGCAGCCAGCTGCTGGCCCGGTCTTTGCTGATCCTGTCCGTTCTTCTGCTGCTGATCGGCGGCCTGCAGTATTGGCTGAACCGGGATTTTGTCTACTCCAGCCGTGCGGAAGCGATGCAGGCTCAGATGCGTGCAATCCCTCCGTTTCTCTATAGTGCAGCCGCCGGCTTCTCCACGGGCACGGACGGCAGTCAACTGCCGGGTGAAGCGGATAACGGGGGTGAGCCAAGTCCGAGCGAAGCGGGGAATGGGGCCGCGCCAAGTTCTGGCGAAGCGGGGAATGGGGCCGCGCCAAATTCAGGCGAAGCAGGCAACAGCGCAGAGCCAAAATCCGGCGAAGGGCGGGACGCCCCTGGTGCCGGGCGGAGCCTGCCGCGCGGCGGTGAACGCCGACCGCTTCTGCTCGACCCGCATACCACGCTTGCCGTCATCGGACCAGACGGGAGCTTTACCGATCTGCGGGAGGAGACGCTTGCGGGTGCCCTCGCTCCCCGCTTGGACGCCGCGGCATACGCGCAGCTGCTTGCCGTACCGAGCGGTTCGGTCCGCGGCGAATACCGCATCGTTGCGGGGGCGGACGGCAGCGAACAGCTGGCGGTCTTCATGAAGCTGGGCGGCCGCGAGCATCCGCAAGGGCTGCTGCAGATGAGCGTCGACGCCGGGCCGCTGCGCGATTTGGTCATTCGCCAGCTGCTGATTTTTGCCGGCCTGTCGCTAGCCGCGCTGCTCGGCGGTCTGCTCCTATACATCCCTGTTCTCCGCCGGACGTTAGTCCCCTTGTCCAATATGGGGAGGGCGGCTGGGCTGATCGATGCCGGAAATCTGGATGCAAGATTCCCGGTCGACCAAGGCCAAGCCGAAATCGACCGGCTTTCCCGCTCATTTAACGGGATGCTGGAGCGGCTGGAAGACTCGTTCCGCAGCGAACGCGAGGCTAAAGAGCAGATGCGGCGGTTTGCCGCGGACGCTTCCCACGAGCTGCGGACCCCGCTAACCTCGATCCACGGCTTTTTGGAGGTGCTGCTGCGGGGCGCCGCGGACAACCGGGAGCAGCTGTACGCCGCGCTGAACAGCATGCATGGGGAGTCGAAACGCATCAACAAGCTGGTGGAAGACCTGCTCCTGCTCACCCGGATGGACGGTGCGCCGCAGCTTGCGCTGGCTGAGCTGCCGCTTGGAGAGCTGATCGCGGACATGCGTCCGCAGCTCACGCTGCTGGCCGGAAGCCGCCGGCTGACGTTTGATCTTGCGGCAGGTATCCGGGGAAGGTACGATGCGGACAAGATTAAGCAGATCGTGCTGAATCTGGTGCACAACGCCATCCAGCATACCGACCCGGATCAGGGAGAAATCCGTATCAGCCTGCAGGCTGAAGAATCGAAAGCTGTTTTGACTGTGAGCGACAACGGGCCGGGGATCGCACCGGAGCATCTGCCGCATTTGTTCCGCAGATTTTACCGCAGCGACTCCTCCCGGACGCGGAAATACGGCGGCTCCGGGCTCGGCCTCTCCATCACCCGTTCGATTGCCGAAGCGCATGGAGGCCATGCCGAGGCCTTAAGCCCGCCGGGAGGCGGGGCCGTCTTTCGGATTACATTTCCCTGTGAACTTATCGGCGATAGGAAAGCGCTGAGGTAGTGCGGCAGGGAGACAGAACTCTCTAGACTCAGGTGAGCGGGGCGGGCGTCCCTAAACCAGGGTGTGTACGCAAACTGTAAATTAAGGAGATAAGGGTCAGTCAAACGATTCCGTGATGGGTTACGAAATGCTATCAACCCTGGGTCTACACCCTGGATCTACACCTGTTTATTGTCAGATCGATCTACCAA
>NZ_JBHOFD010000029.1:0-104140 GCF_046543445.1 Paenibacillus nanchangensis | reverse complement strand
TGAATTTTCCTCGTAAATAAGGGAATCTGAGTCCGTCTCTTTGCCAAAACACGGAAAAATCAGCAGATAAGGTCCTCTGAGTCCGGCAGGAAAGTCACAGGGGAGGTCAATGTTGAGCTGCCTCAAAAGGCCCCTAAAGTTTGGAAAATCGAGACTGTGTTCAGATAGGGAATGTTGTTATAACGTAGAGTTACGCACCTTTCTTGTTGGCATGGTTGGTCGCACTACCATGCTACCACACAAGCAAGATGTTTTTTGTCAATACGAGTAAAGTTACTGAATTCTCCTTACGCGCTCAAGGGTTTAAGCCATTTTTCTAGCTGCGAAAGTTGAGTTATAACATAAAAATTCCCGTTCTATTTCCCAGTGTATGTTAGTCCATAACAAAACTAATATGATACACAACAAAACCTCATTCAGACAAGATGAAAAACAAATATATACTGATCTATCAAAAATGATCAGTTATTCTAAAAACAGCTTGGATATGATGCTATTAAGGAGGTCACAATAATATCCAGCTCTCGTAAAACAATGACCTGCTTCTATTCTTGTTTTCCCTTATCGCAAATAGACCTGATCGCCAATGCTAAGGCATAACCGCGCTTGGCTGTGAACACAGCAAAAACCGGCCAAGGATCTCCTTGGCCGGTTGCCGAAACGTAAGCTTATACGCTGAAGTACAGCGAGTATTCATGCGGATGAACGCGGATGGCTACATCCTTGGCTTCCGCACGCTTCAAAGCGATGAAGTTCTCAATGAAGTCTTTGGTGAACACGCCGCCTTCTGTCAGGAACTCATGGTTCGCTTCCAAGGCATCCAGCGCTTCGTCCAGGCTTCCCGGAACGCTGCGGATTTTGCTCTTGTCGTCATCGGACAGCTCGTAGATGTTTTTGTCGAGCGGGCCGTAGCCGAGTTCGATCGGGTTGATCTTCTTCTTGATGCCGTCCAGACCGGCCATCAGCATCGCGGAGAAGGCCAGGTACGGGTTAGCGGTGGAGTCCGGCGTACGGAACTCGATCCGGCAGCCTTTTGGCGTTACAGCTGCCACTGGAATCCGGATAGCCGCGGAACGGTTGCCTTTGGAGAAGACCAGGTTAACCGGTGCTTCATAGCCCGGTACCAGGCGTTTGAACGAGTTGGTGCTTGGGTTCGTCAACGCGATCAGCGCCGGAGCGTGGTACAGAATGCCGCCGATGTAATGCAGCGCCATTTCGCTCAGGTTGGCGTATGCGCCTTTTTCATAGAACAGCGGGGTATCGCCGTTAAAAATTGATTGGTGAACGTGCATGCCGCTTCCGTTATCGCCGAACAGCGGTTTTGGCATGAAGGTTGCCACTTTGCCGTATTGGCGTGCAGTGTTGTGCACGATGTATTTGTAAGTCAGCAGGTTGTCGGCCGTTTTCTTCAGCGTGTCGAACCGGAAGTTGATTTCCGCTTGACCGGCTGTCGCCACTTCGTGGTGATGACGTTCCACGCTCAGTCCGGCTTCCTCAAGGAGACGGCACATTTCGCTGCGGATGTCCTGCTGCGTATCAACCGGAGCAACTGGCACATAACCGCCCTTAATACCTACTTTGAAGCCCAGGTTGCCGCCTTCTTCCTTGCGGTTGGTATTCCAAGCCGCTTCTTCGGAATCAACGGTGAACGAAGAGGTGTTCATTCCACTCTCATAACGGACATCGTCAAAAATGAAAAATTCGGATTCCGGTGCAAAAAATGCAGCTGTACCTACACCACATTGCTGCAGATACTCTTCCGCTTTTACAGCGATGCCGCGAGGGTCGCGCTCATAACGTTCGCCATCCGGAGTAAAAATGTCGCACATCACATTAAGCGTCGGATGCGCCGTAAACGGATCAATGTATGTTGCGTTTGGATCCGGCATCATAACCATGTCGGATTCTTCGATACCGCGGAAACCGGGAATGGAAGAACCGTCAAAAGCTACGCCGTTCACAAACGTTTCTTCTTCTACCGCGCTTGCTGGAAGCGAGATGTGGTGGGCACGTCCCGCCAAATCCACAAACCGGAAATCTACCCACTCGATATTGTTATCCTTAATCGCCTGCAACACTTTTTCAACCGACATGAATCGTTCCTCCCCAAATTCCGAACATTAAGCCGTTCCCCGCCTGCAAATGTTCTCGTAATTTTTTTTCTGTCGTCATTATAAATCTCATACCTGACATCGTCAATGCTTATGTCAGGTATTTTTTATGGCAATGTTAGATATTCTGACGCTTTAATGAATTTCGTTATTTTTTCGTTCATCTAACACTTTCCGTGCGCAGAAATACCAAGAAGCCGCACCCTATCCCTCATAAAAGCGGAAGTTTGCGGCTGAAAAGGCAAGGCAATCATGTCAGTCTTAAAGCGCAATCGCCTCAAGCGGAGCCGACAGCTTGCGTCCGACCAGCGGAGCGATCTGCTCCAGATCTTTTACCAGCTTGTCGAATTGTTCGGGGAACAGCGATTGCACGCCGTCGCCCGTCATGGAATTGTCCGGGTCTGTATGCATTTCGATAATCAGTCCGTTGGCGCCGGCTGCCACCGAGGCTTTGGCCATCGGCTCTACCAGCTCGCGGCGGCCCGTTCCATGGCTCGGGTCGGAGATGACCGGCAGATGGCTGAGCTGCTGCAGCACCGGGATGGCTGCAAGATCGAGCGTGTTGCGGGTGTACGTCTCGAACGTACGGATGCCGCGTTCGCAGAGCATGACGTCACGGTTGCCGCCGGCCAGGATGTATTCGGCGGCGTTAAGCAGCTCGTCGTAGGTAGCGCTGAAGCCGCGCTTCAGCAGTACGGGACGGCCGCAGGTACCCAGCTTGCGCAGCAGGTCAAAATTCTGCATGTTGCGTGTGCCCACCTGCAGAATATCCGCGTGCTCGGCGCAAATATCCACGTACTCCGGCGTCATAACCTCCGTAATGGTCAGCAGGCCGTGGCGTTTGCCCGCTTCCGCCATCATCGTCAGTCCTTCCACACCGATACCCTGGAAGCTGTAAGGACCTGTACGAGGCTTAAACGCCCCTCCGCGCAGCACCTGCGCTCCGGAAGCTTTCACCAGACGTGCGATCTCGTCGATCTGCTCTGGCGACTCTACGGCACAAGGTCCGCCCATAATGACCAGATTTTCTCCGCCAATCTTCACGCCGCGGATATCGATCACCGTATCTTCCGGATGGAAATCCCGGCTGGCAAGCTTGTAGGATTTGGAGATTTTCACAACGTTCTCTACACCTTTCATCTGCCGCAAATGTTCGGCCAGCTTCGGGTTGACACTGCCCACCAGTCCGATGACGGTGCGGTCAGAGCCGCGGGACAGATGAACCTGCAGTCCCTCTTTTTCAATTACTTTAATAATATCCTGCACCTGCTCTTCAGGGGTCAGGTTGGATGTAATAACGATCATGTCCGTTCTTCCTCTCTATGCTTAATCATGCACGGCAGCGGTTTTCGCTTTCGCGCTTTTATGCTTTTGGGCTTTTATGCTTTTATTCGTTAAAGTAATTCTAGCTGATTTCCCCTGCTTCGTCAACCTTTTTCTTTTTCATGGAAAAAAGCAGCTGCTAAGCCGCCCACCGAGCCCCGGTCCAACCTTGTCCATGCACAAAAAAGCCGCCTGCAATTCGGTTCTAACCGAAACGGACGGCTTCTGATCTTTTATGTTCAAATAGTAGTTCAGGAAGGGCTTGCGGTCTTGCTCTTAACGGGCGGCAGCAGTTTAGCCATGTTGACGGTCCGTTTAATCTCCCACGTCTCGGGATTGGATGCATCGTATTGCTCAAGGTAGGTGATGACTTCTTTGGTAATCGGCGTTGGTGTTGAAGCACCGGAAGTTACGGCCACCTTCGTGATGCCCTGCAGCCATTCCGTCTTCAGCTCCGTAATGTCGGCAATCCGGTGGGCGGGTACGCCCGCAATTTCTTCCGACACCTGCGCCAGCCGGTTCGAGTTGTTGCTTCTCGGATCGCCTACAACGATCACAAGTTCGGCCTGGCCCGCCTGTTCCGCAACGGCTTCCTGCCGGACCTGCGTAGCCATGCAGATTTCATTATGAACTTCAGCGCCAGGGTAACGCTCAAGCAGCTTCTTCATAATATGCTTGATGTCCCACTGGCTCATGGTTGTCTGGTTCGTAATAACAATCCGGGAAGACTGAACCGACAGGGAGTCGATTTCCTCTTCCCGTTCAATCAGATGCACATGCTCCGGCGCGATGCCTACGGCGCCTTCGGGTTCGGGATGTCCCTTCTTCCCGATATAAATAACTTCGTAGCCGTCCGCCACCTTCTCCTTGATCAGAACATGCGTCTTTGTGACATCGGGACAAGTTGCGTCAACAGTGGTCAGCCCTTTATCCCGGGCCAGCTTGCGCACCTCCGGCGAAACGCCGTGGGCCGTAAAAATCACGGTCCCCTTGTCCACCTTCTCCAGAATCTCCATGCGGTTTGGACCGTCCAGCGTAATGATGCCGTCTTCGCTGAAGGAATTGGTTACATGACTGTTGTGCACAATCATGCCAAGTATATAAATCGGCCGGGGAAGATCGAGATTGGCTGCGGCCTGACGCGCCATTACCATGGCGTCAACCACGCCGTAACAATATCCCCGGGGTGAAATTTTAATCACTTCCATGCGCTTGCACCTGCTTTCAGAGGTCTCGGTTAAACGAGTGAAGACCCGTCTATTATACCCTATTCCAAAGGCGGAGCAAAGAGGATGGGCAGCCAGATCACAAACGTGGTGCCTTCTCCCTGCCGGGTAATAACCTCTACCGAACCTCCATGCTCATCGATGATCCACTTCGCAATCGACAGGCCCAGCCCGATCCCTTCGGTAACGCCGCGCGATTTGTCGGCCCGGTAGAACCGGTCGAAGATATAAGGGACCTCCTCCTTGCTCATGCCAATCCCGGTATCTGAGATGCGGATGCCCACCTGGTCGCGGTACAGCACCGTATCCAGATGTACCTCTCCTTCCGGGGTGTATTTGAAGGCATTATCGATGAAAATAAACAGCATCTGCTGCAAATAATCTTTGTTGCCAACAACATATTTCCCGTTCAGGCGCGACGTGTCGCCGACAATCCATTCGGCGGTGTGCGGCAGGAACGCCGCACGGCGGGCCACCTCATTGACAAGCGGCTCCAGTCCGACCGGTTCCTTCTCGAACGTCCGGCCGGTATCGGCCCGGGCCAGCGCCAGCATGTCGGCCACAAGCCGGCTCATCCGTTTGGCTTCATCCGAAATATCCTTCACCGACTCCAGCGACATCTGGCGGATCTCCTCTTCGGGTATGGCCCCCGCTCCCGCCTCCGCCTGTCCATACTTCTCCCATACCTTCTCCAGCAGGTCGATGTTGCCCCGAATCGTCGTCAGCGGCGTTCGCAGCTCATGCGACGCGTCGGAGACGAACCGGCGCTGGGCGGCGTAAGCGTCCTCAAGCTCTTTATAAAAACCTTCCATCCGGCCAAGCATGCTGTTAACCGTCTCGATCAGCTGCCCGATCTCATCCTGCGGACCGTCGTATTCGATCCGTACGCTGAGATCGTTCCCCGTCTGGATGCCGTTGGCCGCCTGAATCACGTTGCCGATTGGACTCATCGCCTTTCGGGCAAGGAACAGGCCGATGGTAAAGGCGGCGAACAACGTCATCATCGAACCAAGCGTCAAAATCGTTCTCAGCCGGCCCAGCAGCGCCTCTTGATCGCCCGTATAAGCCGCGATTTGCAGCACGGCGACCCCATATTCAGGATTGGTAAACGTCACTGCTTTTTGATAAATCAAAAACGGATTGCCCCGGTAAGTGGCCCAGACGAATCCCTGCTTTTTGGGCAGGCTTTCCTTGGCGGGAACCTCGAATTCCAGCTGGTTGTATTTCATGTTGTTGTTCAGCACCATATGATCCAAATCATAAATATACAGCTGCGCAAACAGATTCTGTGTGCGGACACCAAGCTGCATATCCAATGTGCCGTCCAGATTAAGCGAAGGCGTCACTTCAATTTCATTGGACTGCTCCCGGAGCCGGTCCTTCAGATCCCCATACGTGTTGTAGTAATAAAAACCGTAAATTGCGGCTGACAAGGCCAGCAGCATGACGGCCAAAATCCCAGAATACCAAGCGGTCAGCCGCAATTTGATCGACATGTCAATTGTCACCTCTTAAAATGTAACCGGCGCCCCGGATCGTCTGTATGATGCGTTTGCCTCCATGTTCCTCCGTCTTCTGGCGCAGCATGGCGATGTACACTTCAAGCACATTGGATTCGCCGCTGTAGTCATATCCCCAAATTTTGTCCATAATCAAATCCCGGGACAACACCCGCTTCGGATTCTGCATGAACAGATGTAAGAGTTCAAACTCTTTGGCGGTAAGCTCCAGCCGCTTGCCGCCCCGGGTCACTTCGCGGGAGTCCACGTCGAGCACGATATCCTCGAACGTCACCGCCTGCTCTCCCGATCCGCTTTGCTCGCTTTTGCGCCGGAGCAGCGCCCGCACGCGGGCAAGCAGCTCCTCCAGCGCAAACGGCTTGACGAGGTAGTCGTCCGCGCCGATGTCGAGTCCCTTGACCCGGTGCTCCACTTCGTCTTTTGCGGTCAGCATCAGCACCGGAACCTGGCTGCCCCCTTCTCTCAGCCGGCGGCATACTTCAAACCCGTCAACCTGGGGCATCATCACATCCAGGATCACCAAATCCGGATCTCCGCTTATAACGGCGCGCAGGCCGTCGGCGCCATTAGACGCCGTCTTGACATCATAGCCTTCAAACGCGAGACCCCGGCGCAGCATCGAAATAATTTTTTCATCGTCGTCCACAATCAATATGTTCGGTCTCATGCGGCTTCCCCTTATCGTTTCTTTTTCTTATATTGTATCAGCCGGGCCGGTCTACTGCACGTATCGCCATGGCAGCAAAAACGGAAGGGGAATTCCCCTTCCGCCGTCTGCTGGTTTCAACCGGTTATTGCTGCTGCGTTTCTCCTGTATCGAACTTGTTCCGGTCCCCGATCGTAACCGGCAGGTCCAGCTTTTTACCGTCACGCACAACATTAAGCGTAACTTTGTCGCCGACTTTCAGCGTCTGGATATATTCGATCAGCTCGGTATTCGTCGCATATTTCTTGCCGTTCACTCCCGTGATGATATCATAAGGGCGCAGATCCGCCACATAAGCCGGCGATTTAAATACGACCTCCGCAACAACGGAACCTTCCTTGATATCCGTACCCATCTGCTGGGCGACTTCATCGGTAATCGTCATCAGCTTTGCGCCGATGTACGGTACCGGATCTTTTGGAATTTCCTGATTCGCTTCCAGCTTGTCGACAACTTCCTTAATCTTATTCACCGGGATCGCAAAGCCGATGCCCTGCGACTGCGTGCTCACCGCTACGTTCATCCCGATGACCTGGCCATTCATGTTCAGAAGCGGGCCGCCCGAGTTGCCGGGGTTAATCGAAGCGTCGGTCTGAAGAAGATTTTTATACTCGCGCGTTCCGCTGCCGTCTTCTTCGGCAATATCAATGCTGCGGTCTTTCGCGCTCAGTACACCGGCCGTTACGGTATGGTCAAAGCCCTGCGGGTTGCCGATTGCTACAACTTCGGAACCCACCTTGATCGAATCGGAATCACCGAGCGGCACGGTCGGGAGATCCCCGCCTTCAATCTTCAGCACCGCAAGGTCAAGATCCTTGCTGCTGCCGAGCAGCTTGGCTTCAAACGTCTTGCTGTTTCCGTCAACCGTCACTTGAATAACGTCGGCCCCTTCCACCACATGTTCGTTGGTCAAAATATAGCCTGCCGCGTCATAAATGAACCCGGTTCCGATGCCGTAAGGCACCAGCTGCGGCTTTGAGTTGGAGTTGGAATCGTTCTGCGAACCGGAAGAACCGCGTCCGCCAAACGAATCCCCGAAGAAGTACTGATAAAACGGGTCGTTTGAATACGGGCTGGACTGGCTGCCGCGCGAACTGGAATTGACCAGCGTTTCGATCTTCACAACCGCGGGTCCCGCTTGATCCACTACGGAGGAGACATCGTTTGTGCCGGAGAACAAAGCGGCCGGCGCCGCATTCGGCGTGCTGCCATTCTCCTTCGGAGCCGTTCCCGACGCCGAAGTGCTGGCCGTCATCGGCTGCGCATCCGGCGTAAACCAGTTGCCCCGGTCCGCCGCAAACATCGATCCCGATAGCACGATCATTCCTGCGAGAAAGGAGAGCAGCACCGATTTTACCGAGCTCTTGGGCTTACGGCTGTACTGCCAGTTGTTCGACCCGTCCGGCCCGCCGGCGTTCCGTCCGTTTCCGCCTTCTCCCGTTGTCCGGACTCCCGTGCTGTAAGGCAGCGGCTTCACCGGCTGGGGCGGGGTCACTTCTACCCGTTCCGGCTCCATCCGGCTGTAGTGTTCCACTGAGCCGTTGTTTGCGTCTTTGTCCAGCGATTTAAAGGGTCCGTACGAATAATAATATGAAGATCCAGATTCCGGTGCCTGTGTCTCGCGCGTTTCCTGATCCGGCGTTGTTTCCCGTTCACGGTCGAATCCGTTGCCGAATCCGTTTCTGTTGTTGTTCTCCATCTTGCCTTACCTCCTGTATCCTGTCCCGCCGAGCGACTAGGATATTTAATTGATGTTTGATTTCTTGTCTTTATTTTGTACTTTAAACCTTAAGTACACCTTAAAAACAATTTAAACCGAGATAAAACCTTGCGGCTCCGGCAACAATTTGCTTTTTTCAGTTTTCTGGAGACAGCCTGCCGTCAGCCGCTTGCAGTCGTCACCCCCATCGCTCCCCGTATACACAAAAAAAGAACGCCCGGCAGCAAAGCCAGCGTTCTCCCGTTATGTAACTCTGAGATTGGACAAGGGGCGGCAGGCCCCCCATCTTTCGACTTGCTCAGGGGCTGGCTCGTCAGGAATCCCCCCCCTCCGGGTCCCAGCACACAGCCGCAGGCAAAACGCAGCCGTGCCCGCGCAGACTGCAGCTCCTTCTGGCAAGACAGACTACTGCGCCTGCGCAGCCCAGCCTTTGCGGTGAGCGTAGATCGCCAGCTGCGTACGGTCGTCCAGCTCGCATTTCATCAGTAGATTACTGACATGCGTCTTGACCGTCTTGATGCTGATATGGAGTTCTTCTCCAATTTCCTTGTTTGTCTTGCCTTCGGCGATGAGCAGCAGCACTTCTTTTTCCCGCTCGGTCAGCCCCGACGAATCGCCCTGAACCGTCCGCTGGCGGATGCCGCGCGTCAGCGCCTGGGAGACGTCGCCGGTCATCACCGGCATGCCGCGGTAAGCTCCCTGCAGCGCATAAATCAGTTCTTCGGCCGACACGGTCTTCAGCACGTAACTCACCGCTCCGGCTTCTATGGCGTCAACCACAAGATCATCCTCCAGGAAGCTCGTCAGAATGACGATCTTTAGCCCCGGGAACTCGGACAGCACGGCGCGCGTCGTTTCGGCTCCGTTCATCACCGGCATCATCAAATCCATCAGGACCAGATCGGGCAGCCCGTCCGTGCCCCAGCTTCTAAGCTGCTCCAGGGCATCCTTCCCGTTGGCCGCCTCGCCGATCACTTCAAAGCTTGGCTCCAGCATCAAGTAAGTTTTGAGCCCCATCCGCACCATGTCATGATCGTCTACCAGCAGTATTTTAATCCGATTCACTGTTATGCCTCCTCCGCCTTGTCATGCTCAGGATCACCGCTTGTATCCTGCGGAATCTCCTGAATAAATTTAGGAATATGTACGCGGATTGTCGTGCCCGCACCTTTGCGGCTGATGATTTCGACCTGGCCGCCCAGCTTCTCGGCCCGTTCACGCATGGTTGTCAGTCCGTAGGAGCCCTGCTTGCGCTGAAGCAGTTCAAACCCCTGCCCGTCATCGCTGATGCTCAATGCCACCTGTCTTGGCGTCTCGCGGAGCGACAAGCTGACCAGACAAGCGCCCGCATGCTTGACGATATTCGCCATCGCCTCCTGAATAATCAAAAAAAGCTGATGCTCGATCGCCTGCGACAGCTCTCCCTGCAGCTCCAGTTCCTTCATTCCCTTCAGCCCGTTTTGGCGGCAGTAATCCGGGAACCACTTTTCGAGGGCTTCAGACAAACTCCGGCCTTCCAGCTCCACCGGACGAAGCTGGGCAATCAGCGCGCGCATCTGTTTCTGGGCCATCTGGGACATGCTGATCAGCTGGTCCATCACCACTTTGCCCTGCTCTGGATTTACCTCCAGCACTTTCGGCAGGGATGACGCCGACATGTGAATGGCGAACAGCTGCTGGCTGACAGTATCATGCAGATCCCGCGCCATACGCCGCCGTTCTTCAAGCACCGCACTTTCGGCCGCTTTTTCTTTCTCCACGACTTCCTGCTCGCCCAGCCGTTGCAGCAGCTTATGCTTGTTCTCTACGGCATCCATCATTGTATTGAACTCGTAGTAGACCCGGGCAAACATCTGATCTTCGCATTCCGGCATCCGCACGGAAAGATTGCCTTTGGCTACCTTCAGCATGTTCAAATCCAGCAGGTCGATCGGCCGCTGGATCCGTTGTCCGGCCATGTAGCCGACGATAATGGTAAACAGGACGAGAACAAGGCATAAATACAGCCACATGTTACCGTCCACCACATCGATATAGCCCAAGGAGCTGCCGGCATACATCAGCCCGGCAGCTACCCCGCCGCTGAGCAAAAAGTAGAACAGCAGCACCCATTTCGTATTTTTCATTACACTTTTCATAATCCTTAGCCTACCGTCTTCACTTTGATGTCCCCGATAAAGGAGCTGACATTGATTCTAATCCGCTTATTGGCTTCCTTATAATAAGGGGTTCTCATCTTCACATTGCTCATGAACCCGCTGCGGCTTTCGTTCAGCACGGCCATGTCGCCGATAAAGGAGCTGCCGTTTACGGAAATCCCCAGGTCCATATCATCCGGCACATAAACCTTGATATCCCCGATAAAAGCCGACAAGTTGATTTTGGTCTCACCATAAGGGATTTGCGCGTTGGTTAAGTCCAGCACGGTGTCGCCAATGAATTGGGATACGTTTGTATGCTTAAGCTGAAAATATTCCTGTCCCATGTGGATATCGCCGATAAACGCGGATTTGTTGGTCGAATCCTTTGTGTTGCAGCCGCCATGATGCGCATCGTCGTACTCGTGTTCCCAGTTCTCCCATCCCCGGCGGGCTCTGCGTTCGGCCCGGTGGCGGCGTTTGTGTTCGTGACGCCCGTCGCGGCCGTATTCCGCTTCTCTGCCGAAGCTGTCCCCAGGCTCGTCTTTGTGCAGATAACGCTCCCAGTCGGTCCGTCCGCCGTGCTGCGGCCGTTCTTCCTCAAACGAAGCCTGTCCGCCAGCGGCTTTGCCGAACTTGCGCTCGAACTGTTCGTCCAGCGATGATTCAAGCGGCTTCGGCGGTTCCGCATCCAGCGGTCTGCCTGTCCCGTAGTACTCGGGCGGCGCAGGCGGGGCCGGAGGAGTAAGCGGACGGGGCGGTTCAGGCCGGCGCGGACGGAAAATGACGTACAACCCGCCTAGTATCAGCATCCCCGGCACAAACAGCTTAATAAATCCGGCGGCCGAGATGTCGATCACATCGAAGTTCCGTCCAAGGAAAAACAATCCGAGTCCTAAGAAAATAGTGCCGCCAATGAAAGACGGGCTCTCTTTGGGATGATCCGGGATAAACTGCCGGATGCCGATCAGGATAAGTATCATTGGCCACAGCGACGAGATGAGCGATCTAATGCTGAAATCGAGGTATCCCAGCTGCCTTAGCAAAAACAGTCCGCCGAGACCGATGAGAATCAGACCGCCGAATATCTGGTTGGTTAATCGTCTGTTCATGTTCATGTCTCCCTTTATCCTTATTGTAACATGGTCTTTCCCGCTTGTGACTTCAGTTTACAAGATTAGGGGAAAGACCGACAGCGGCGGGAGGTGGAAATACGGCTCGGTCCCGAGACCGAGGTATCTGGGTTTTTTATCCATAAAAAAGCGCCCCGCGTTAGAGCGGAGCGCCTTGCCGGGTTCACCCGGTTTGTTTCCTGTGATTGCGTGAATGCAGTTATTGCTGTGTTTTTTGGACCGGTTTTGCAGTGCCGCCTGTTCCCGGTTGGGAAGCTGCGGACGGACCGTTCTCAACAGCGAACTCAGCGTTGTACTTTTCGTTCGGCGTTTGATAGTTCTCTTGAACTTTTTGTTTTTGTTTGCCCATTGAAATTCACCTCCCTGTATTGGCGGGTAAGCATTGCTGCTGTCCCCAGTCCGTATTATGGGATGAGTGGACCTCAATTATGCATGGGCGCAGAGCTGCCAAAAAGCGACAACACAAATCAGATCATTTCTTCCAGCAGCGACTGCGGCACGGATTTATAAGTTTGGATTGCCTGGCCCAGCGTCTTCAGCATATGTTCAGTGCATTTACCTTCTCCGCGTTTGATAATGTGAACATCCACCGTTTTTTTGCCCCATTCCCGGTACACTTGTTTGGTGGTTGCAAAATACAGGTCGATCTTCCGGCCTTTGATCGCCGATCCGGTATCAGCCACAATGCCGTATCCATAACCCGGAATATAAAGGATGCTGCCGAGAGGCAGTACCTTCGGGTCGGCGGCGATTGTCGATACGGCGTTTTTGTCCCGGCGCACCTTTACACCGGAATACGTAATGCCGTATTCGGGATGGCCCGGCGACTTCCCCGTCGATTCAACGCCCGCGGTATATCCGGTGGCCGTCACTTTTAGCGTGCGGATAATTTGCTCCGGCGCCGGCGCGGCGACAGGCAGCGACGTCCCCGGCTTGGCCGGTGTCCGGACGTTCCGGCCGGCTTGGCCGTGGGCCGTGTTGCCGTTTGCGGCTGCATGCCCCGGCGGCTGATTCGCCGTCGTCATTGCCGGCCAGCCGCTTGTGCTCTGCATGGCCAATACGGCGAGGCTGCGGCTGAAATCGGCGGCCGTCAAAGCGGCCACCTGCTGGATCGCAGCGGCGGAAAAACCGGCCGGCTGCCTCCAGCCCTCCAGGCCGAGCTGTCGGTATCCGGCTTGACCGGCCTCCGCACTAGGCGCGGCAGCTGTAAGCATAAAAACAATCGTAATGATCATGCATCCTAATTTTTGCCAAGTTCCCATTTTATTCATTGGATAAACCTCCCCCTTACTAGCGAAGGTTCTCCCGATTATTTATGTTTTATACATGGGACTAGGCAAATTTCAGGCACTACCGCCGCATTAGGTCAGTGAATCAGCGGCTCAAACCGTGCGCCCAGCAGCTCCGCCAGCGCCGCCGGATCAAGCTCCATCTGCATGCCGATTTTGCCCGCGCTAACCAGAAACCGCTCCTGAGACCGGGCGCTTTCTTCCAAAAAAGTGGGGTACAGCTTTTTCATGCCGACCGGCGAGCAGCCTCCGCGAATGTACCCGGTATGCCGCTGCAGCTCCTTGACGGGCAGCATTTCCAGCTTCTTTTCCCCGGCGGCTTTGGCCGCTTTTTTCAAATCAAGCTCTTCCGCTACCGGAATCACAAACACATACAATTGGGGCCCGCTGTGGCAAACCAGCGTCTTGTAGACCGTTTCCGGGGGGCGTCCGATTTTCTCCGCTACGGCGGTGCCGTGTATCTGCCCGTCCTCATTGTCATAGGTGTGAACCGTGTACTCGATATGAGCCGCATCCAATATCCGCAGCGCGTTAGTTTTATTACCCGCCAACTGCAATCCCTCCCGTTTCTGCCCCGGGCCGCCTCTAGGCCGAATTTCGCTCTAGCTATTTCCTACCCGGGTGGAATAAAAAACACCGGCCGCATGAGGCTTTACGCCCCCGCTGCCGGTGCCCTGCCTATCGGCAGCTGTGTGATCTATACGCTATTAGGCTTTTTAAAAAATCGTCTTGGCGGAAGCTTCCTGCGTCAAGCCGGCTACCGCTTCATCCAGGGCGCGGGCGCCGATGTCGCCCTCACCGCGTTTGCGGATCGACACGGTCCGGTCGTTCCGTTCATTTTCGCCGACGATAAACATGTACGGCAGCTTCTCCAGCTGGGCTTCGCGGATTTTGTAGCCCATTTTCTCATTGCGCAGGTCTGCTTCTGCACGCAGGCCCGCCAGGCGGAGCTGGTCGGTGACCTCGTTTGCGTAGTCGTCGAACGCCGAGGAGACCGGGATGACCTTCACCTGCTGCGGCGACAGCCACAGCGGCAGTGCGCCCGCAAAGTTCTCCAGCAGGAAGGCCACAAACCGCTCCATCGTACCGAGAATGCCGCGGTGCAGCACGACCGGCCGGTGCTTCTGCCCGTCATCGCCTACATACTCCAGCTCGAACCGTTCAGGCAGCAGGAAGTCGATCTGTACGGTGGACAACGTCTCTTCTTTGCCCAGCGCCGTACGGATCTGCACATCCAGCTTCGGTCCGTAGAACGCCGCTTCACCTTCCGCCTCGAAGAACGGCAGGCCCGACTCTTCTACTACCTCGCGCAGCATCCGCTGTGCGGTGTTCCACATATCGTCGTTCTGGTAATATTTCTCGGTGTCAGCCGGATCGCGGTACGACAGCCGGAACCGGTAATCGTGGATGCCGAAGTCGGTATAAACGCGCTTGATCAGCTCCAGCACCCGCTTGAACTCGCTTTTGATCTGATCCAGGCGGCAGAAGATATGCGAGTCGTTCAGCGTCATCGACCGCACCCGGTGAAGGCCGGTCAGCGCGCCCGACATTTCGTACCGGTGCTGGATGCCCAGTTCGGCGATCCGGATCGGCAGGTCACGGTAGCTGTGCATCGTGCTCTTGTATACCATCATGTGGTGCGGGCAGTTCATCGGCCGCAGCACAAACTCTTCCGTATCGATCGTCATTTTCGGGAACATATCTTCCTGGTAGTGCTCCCAGTGGCCCGAGGTCTTGTACAAATCTACGTTGCCGAGTACCGGCGTATAAACATGCTGGTATCCGAGGCTCGCTTCCAGGTCAACGATGTACCGTTCCAGGATGCTGCGCAGCTTGGCGCCTTTCGGCAGCCAGATTGGCAGACCTTGGCCGACCAGCTGGTTAAAGGTGAAAATCTCCAGTTCTTTGCCCAGCTTCCGGTGGTCGCGTTTTTTTGCTTCTTCCAGCAGGCGAAGATATTCATCCAGCTGCGCTTTTTTGTTCCAGGCGGTGCCGTAGATGCGCTGCAGCATCTTGTTTTTGCTGTCCCCGCGCCAGTATGCGCCGGCAACGTTCATCAGCTTGAATACCTTGATTTTGCCGGTCGACGGCACGTGCGGCCCCCGGCACAGGTCAAAAAATTCGCCCTGCTCGTAAATCGTAATCGCTTCGCCTTCCGGCAGCGCCTCGATCAGCTCCAGCTTGTAAGGATCGCCCAGTTCCCCAAAAATCGCCAGCGCTTCTTCCCGGCTGACTTCCTTGCGCACGATCGGCAGGTTTTCCGACACGATACGCTCCATTTCCTTTTCGATCCGCTGCAGATCTTCCGGGTTCAGCGGATGTTCCAAGTCCATGTCGTAATAAAATCCATCCTCAATCACCGGACCGACGCCCAGCTTCACTTCCTTGGCGCCAAACAAGCGTTTAACGGCCTGAGCCATGAGGTGGGCGGTGCTGTGGCGCATTACGCCGAGCCCTTCTTCGGAATCCAACGTGACAATTTCGATCTGCGCCCCGTCTTCGAGCGGAGTGGCAAGATCCACCAAAATGCCGTTCAGTTTGCCGGCGGCGGCGTTTTTGCGCAGCCCGCTGCTGATGGAAGCGGCAACGTCGTCGATGCTGCTGCCTTCCGCGTATTCCCGGACCGAGCCGTCCGGAAGCTTGATGCTGATGCTCATAGTTAATGTCATCCTCCCTGAAAATAACGGTAAATGAAACAAAAAAACACCCGTCCGCAAAGGGACGAGTGTTAAACCCGTGATTCCACCCAGATTCAATTCCGCCCCGCCATAAACCGGCGCAAGAAACGAAATCCTCTTGAAGCATGGATAACGGCCATGGGCCGGCGGTTATTACAGTTCCGTATAAGCCTGGCTTAATCAGGCTTGCCGGAAGTTCACAACCGCAGCTACAAAGGGGTGAACCAAACGCGGTGCCGGAGGAACTTGCAGCCTAAAGATTCCTCTCTCTGATCGGTCCGTTTCCGTCGGTTCCTGTCTTTGTCATTGCTGTTCATTGATGAATGCTGTCAGTAATTATAATGGTCTCCGCTGCGTCCGTCAAGCCGGAGGAAGGCGGAAGATACACATGAAGTGGGAGATGACCCGGCGGGGCCTGTCTTAAGGCCTCTCCTCTCCGCGCCTTGGATCCGGCAGCCGGCCCGCACGGATAAGACTCTCGCGCAGCAAATACTCGATATGGCCGTTGACGCTCCGGAACTCATCGCCCGCCCACCGTTCCAGTGCCTCATAGATTTGCGGATCGATCCGAAGCGGAAAGCTTTTTTTAGCCGCCATGGTTCACCATCCTTACGCTCTAGTAGAGCGAGCCGGCGTTGATCACAGGGTTGGCCCCGCGTTCTGATACGATCGCCACCATCAGATTGTTGATCATCGCTGCCTTGCGCTCTTCATCCAACTCCACTACACCATTTTCCTTCAATTGTTTGATCGCCATGTCCACCATGCCGACCGCTCCTTCAACGATAATCTGCCGTGCGGACAAAATCGCCGTAGCCTGCTGACGCTGCAGCATCGTGCTGGCAATCTCGGTGGAATAAGCCAGGTGCGTCAGCCGCGTCTCCAACACTTCGACGCCCGCAAGCGCCAGACGTTCCTGCAGCTCCACCGCCAGCTCCTTGGCGATTTCGTCGGAGTTGCCGCGCAGCGACATGCCCGACTCGGTGAAATTATCATACGGATACCGGCTGGCCACATGCCGCAGCGCCGTCTCGCTCTGAATTTCTACAAATGCGGTATATTTGTCGACATCAAACAGCGCTTTGGCAGAATCCACCACCTTGAACACGACCACCGCCGCAATTTCAATCGGATTGCCTTCCACATCGTTGACCTTCAGCTTCACGCTGTTAAAATTGCGTACCCGCAGCGATACCGCTTTTCTCACGCTGAACGGAATAACCGCCTGCAGCCCGCTCCGGTCGATCGTGCCAACATAGCTGCCGAAGAAGGTAACCACTACCGCCTTGTTCGGCTGAACAATCGTAATGCATGTCATCAGAACGCCGGCAGCCAGCAGAAGCAGGACGGGAACCACTTCGGACACCTCTTTGGCGATACCGTAAATCGCTCCCCCCACACAAACCGCTATCATCGCAATGACCCAAAATCCGCTGACAGGCTGAAGTTTTTTCTCTTTCAAAGCCAGCACCTCCACAAAAGATATGTATTTGATATTTTTATGATATCACTTTTGTTTATTTATGTAAATTACTATTTATTTTTTGTAGCTGCAGGATTTAGTAATCGATATCATTGACAGCATTTTCCTTGCTCGTTCATAGTGATATTACAGTAAACGATATAACGATTAGTGTAATAAGCGGAGCTGATGAGCTTGAGAGACACGGTGACGGGAGGCGCCTTAACGGAGGCGACTTTAATCATTTTGCTGGCGTTGTATCGGCCGAATCACGGATACGGTATCATGCAGTTTGCGGAACGGGAAACAGACGGTCGGCTGCTGCTTGGGCCCGGTACGCTGTATGGCGCATTAAACACGCTGCAGCAGAAGGGCTGGATTGAACCCGCAGCAGACGTTTCGGCGGTTGGCCGCAAGAAAAAATACGTCATTACCGCGCTTGGCAAGGAAATCGTCGGGGCCGAAATCGGACGGCTGGCGCAGGTGCTGCAGTGTGCCAAAACCATTACTGGAGGAGATTAACGTGGGAAAAGCGTTCAAAGTCTTTTTCGGCGATCCGGAGTCCCAGGAACATTGGCTGAACGGCAAGTCGGACGCGGGGCAACGTTTAAAGTCGACCTCAAAGCTGTTTTATGAATTTGAACCCTGCAAACCGGGCGAATACCGGTACAGGGTCGAATGGGTGATCGACAAATCGAAACGGGAGCTGCTCGCATACCGGGAGTTTTTGGAGGAGATGGGCCTTCGGACGGTTTCCAAAAATTTCGGCTTTGGTTCCTATTCCTACGGCAAGGTTAGGCTGGGATTCGCCGGCGGCAAGCCGGTCGTTCGGACCGCCTCGGGGACAATCAATTCGGAGCTGCTGATCGTGGAGAAAAAAAACGACGGCAAGCCGTTTGACCTGTTCACCGCCAGAAGCGATAAGCTCAGTTATTACCGCAAAATCCGCGATTCTTTCCTGTACGGCGCGGCGGGTCTTACGGCGCTTATTGTGCTGGGGAACCTGGAGGAGTTCGGCCTTACAGGCACTGCGCCGCATATGCCAGTCTGGAAAATCGTGTTGACCGCCGCTGCTGCTGCCATAATGGTGCCTCTGTTGGCAACGGGGATCCGGGCGGCGATGAAGATCAGACAGCTGAAGCGGGAAACTTCCGAATAACTTGTCTATAACAAAGCGCCCCCGTCTCCATCCCTAAAACGGGAATTGGAGCCGGAAGGCGCCGGGCGCTGCAGCTTTTGTGTTACGCCCCCGGTAGACGGGGGGAAAGTTCATTCTAGTTCTGCATCACAAAATCATTGTCAACTTTTGCATTCTCGTCGTCGAATACGCGAAGAATGTCATAACGGGTATTGCGCTGGGCAGGGATTTTGCCCGCCTCGCGGATGATCTTCAGAATGGATTCGATGTTGACCTTGTAGGTCGCGCCGGCCGAAGACACCACGTTTTCTTCGATCATGGTGCTGCCGAAGTCGTTGCAGCCATACTGCAGCGACAGCTTGCCGATCTCCGGTCCCATCGTTACCCAGGAAGACTGGAAGTTCTTGATGTTGTCCAGCGCCAGGCGGCTGATCGCAACGGTCTTCAGGTATTCCTCAGGCGTCTGCCGGTCCAGCTTAAGGTTGGTGTTATCCGGCTGGAATGTCCAGGAGATAAACGCCAGGAAGCCTTCCGAGTCGTAGCCGTTGCGCAGACATTCATCTTGGGCGTCACGCACCCGCATCAAATGCAGCGCACGTTCTTCCATACTCTCGCCGAGGCCGATAACCATTGTGGCCGTTGTGTTCATTCCGATCCGGTGGGCCGTCTGCATGACATCCATCCAGTCGCGCCAAGACCCCTTAAGCCGGCTGATCTTGGACCGGGTGCGGTCATCAAGAATTTCCGCCCCCCCGCCAGGCAGCGAATCGAGGCCGGCTTCATGAATCTGCCGCACCGTTTCTTCCAGCGTCAGGCCGGATACTTCCTTCATTTTCATGATCTCGGCTGGAGAGAAGGAATGCATCGTGATCTCCGGGAACCGGCTTTTGATTCCCCGCAGCAGATCGGTGTAATAACTGAACGGCAGGTTCGGGTTGGTTCCGCCCTGCATCAGAATCTCCGTGCCGCCGACCGAAATCGTCTCCGCGATCTTTTCATAAATCGTTTCGTCCGGCAGAACGTAACCTTCCCCGGACTTCGGACTGCGGTAAAACGCGCAAAACCGGCAGTATACGTCGCAAATATTCGTATAGTTAATGTTCCGGCCAATGACAAAGGTCGTCACCGGATCGGGATGCCAGCGTTCCATAATTACGTTCGCGGCCGCCCCCATCTTCTCAATCTCGTTGCTCTCGAACAAGGCGATGGTGTCTTCCAGGTTCAAGCGCTCGCCGCCGAGCGCCTTGTCCAGAATGCGATCTATCCCGCTCATTCTTCACAGCCTCCCTCTCATCGCATAAACATTCAGCGGATGCCGCTGATATTTTAAATTTAGATAACATAGGATCAGGTCCGTTCTACTATCGTACCATATTCCGGACAGGTTAAGAAACAACCGGAAAGCCAGTGTGATCAAAAAACGCCCGGCCGTTGTCGTCCGCTCCCCCTTTTTCCTCCGGTATTTACGTCTATACGATTTCACCGCAGGCCTGATTGGATCTGATATCCCCTTTGCCTTTTGCGCTGTATGCTGTATACAGTGATGGAATGAAAAACAGCGGGGTCCCCCGGCCAACCGGGAAACACTCCGCTGTCATTACCGCACAGTGAAATCGCTTCGTTATCTATCATTCCAGTTCAGCGTCTAACCTGTCAGCAGCCAGCCGGATTCAGCGCGGATTATTCAGCGCTTCCGTCTATCTCTTTGCGGGCTGCGTCCAGTGCGTTCCCCAGATCTGCAATCAGATCGTCGATATGCTCGATTCCCACGGAGAAACGCAGCAGCCGGTCATCGACACCTACGGCGTCGCGGATTTCGGCCGGAATGTCCGCATGGGTCTGCACGGCGGGATACGTCATCAGCGATTCCACGCCGCCCAGGCTTTCGGCAAAAGCGATCAGCCGCACATGGCGCAAAATCGGCTCCACATACCGCGCATCCTTCACTTTAAAGGAAAAAATGCCGGTATTGCCTGACGACTGGCGCTGCTGAATTTCATACCCCGGATGATCCGGCAGGCCGGGATGGAACACCTCGGCAATGGCGGGATGCTCAAGCAGGTAACGGGCCACCGCCAGCGCATTGCTTTCGTGCCGCTCCATCCGCAGCGCCAGCGTCTTCATGCCGCGCATGAGCTGATAGCTGTCGGTTGGGCTAAGCACGGCGCCAATCGAGTTGTGCAGAATCGCCATTTCTTCGGACAGCTCTTTACCGCGGGTGACGATCAGGCCGGCCAGCACATCGTTATGCCCCCCGAGGTATTTGGTCGCGCTGTGGATGATAATATCCGCGCCCAGCTCCAGCGGCCGCTGGAAATACGGGGTGAGCAGCGTGTTGTCCACGATGGACAGCAGACCATGGCTGCCGGCCCACGAACTGACGCGCTCGATATCCGTGATCATCATCAGCGGGTTGGTCGGCGTTTCGATAAACACCGCTTTGGTCTCCGGACGGCGGGCCGACTCCAGCGCATCAAGATCGTTCGTATCCACATAAGAGGCGGTTACGCCGAACTTGGACATGATCCGCTCCAGCAGCCGGTAGGTTCCGCCGTACAGATCAAGGGATACCACCAGGTGGTCGCCTTGTCCAAACAGCGCAAAAATCGTCTGCAGCGCGGCCATGCCCGAACTGCACGCAAACGCGGCGTCTCCGGATTCCAGCTCCGCGGCGGCGCGCTCCAGTACGGAGCGGGTCGGATTTTTCGTGCGGATGTAGTCAAAACCGGTGCTTTGGCCAAGCCGCGGATGACGGAACGCCGTCGATTGGTAAATCGGAAAATTGACCGCTCCCGTAGCGGGGTCCTCCAGCGAACCGATTTGAGCCAGCTTGCTCTCCAGCTTCCATTTGTTCTCCATAAATAACATCCTCCTGCTTCAGTTCGATTTTAGATTTGGGGTCCGATATCGTAAGGCGTCTCTTGGTATACATAGTAGTTCAGCCAGTTAGAGAACAATAAGTTAGCATGGCCGCGCCAGACCGATGGCGGCGTGCGGGTTGGATCGTCGTTCGGAAAATAGTTTTTCGGCAGCGCCATCTCCATTCCTTTGGCGAGATCGCGCTCGTATTCCCACTTGAGCGAACAGGGATCGTATTCCGAATGCCCGGTTACAAAAATTTGCCGCCCGTCCTGTGTCGCCACCAGATATACGCCCGCTTCTTCCGATTCAGCAAGCACCTGAAGTTCGGGACACTTGTCGATGTCCTCCCGGGAGACGTCGGTATGGCGGGAATGCGGCACATGAAACAGCTCGTCGAAGCCGCGCAGCAGCTTCACATGGCTATGATTCAACGTGTGCGGAAAAACCCCAAAACACTTTTCAGGCAGGCTGACCTTACGTACGCCAAAATGATAATACAGCCCGGCTTGAGCCGCCCAACAGATATGCATAGTCGAAGTTACGTTCCGCTTGGACCACTCGAAAATATCCTTGAGCTCCTCCCAATAGTTGACTTCTTCATAGTCCATTTGTTCCACGGGAGCGCCGGTAATAATCATGCCGTCAAAACGGCGGTGGCTGATTTCGTCAAACGTCTTATAAAACGCCTCCAGATGATCGGCGGATGTATTTTTAGAGATGTGGGAACGCGGGTGAAGCAGCACGATGTCCACTTGAAGCGGCGTATTGCCGACCAGCCGGAGCAGCTGCGTCTCCGTTGTCTCCTTGTTGGGCATCAGATTCAGAATGACGATCCGCAAGGGGCGGATGTCCTGGCGGTACGCCTGGCTTTCGTCCATGACGAAGATGTTTTCTCCGGCTAATACTTCTTTGGCGGGCAGGCTGTCGGGAATCTTGATCGGCATATTGCTTTCTCTCCTTTGTCGTCATGGATTTAATGGGAAACAAATAAAAACCTTTCTCCGCAAAAGAGAAAGGTTCATATCGTCTGAATCATATGCGCCTCTCTCATCTGTCAGAGTATCCTGTCCGGCATTCTACCGTCCAGGCTCTGCAAGAATTAGCACCGTGCGTTCTCACGCCGGTTGCCGGGTTTCATCGGGCTAGTCCCTCCACCTGCTCTTGATAAGATTTCGCGTTATTCGGTTAAAATTTCATTGACCTAACTTTAAAGCATGAACCTTTATTTCGTCAAGACCATACCCTGAAGAAAGGTCTCCAAAATGACAACTTTTTTTGTTGAAAGCCGCATAACCCGGCGTTATACTAGACAAGTGTTTCACAGACTGAAATGTAACGGGGTGAGAAGGAAATGGAAGGCGACCCGAGGCCGCAGTACAGCATTCGGACAGCACAACCGAACAGGACGATATTCAGCTTGCCGGCTTGGGGAGCATATTTCCCTATGCCTTCCCGCCCCGTTTACCTATAAAGGGACCGGAGGATCCGGCCAGACTGATTTATCGCCCTGTGCTTTGACAAGCGCATATTCCCGGAAGGGGACAGAAGGGGTGGAGAACCATGAAGATCAGACTGGTTAATGCCGGTGTGTTTACACCGGTCGACGATATCCGGGAGACACTGGAGGCGCCTGAAGAGGGCTTCTACTGGATCGACGCGGATGTTGAGGATCTGGAGCTGCTGCAGCCGCTGTTTAATCTGCACGACCTGGCGGTGGAAGACTGCCTGAGTGAAGAAGATCAGCGTCCCAAGATCGAAATATACGAAAGCCATTATTTTATTGTAGTGAACAGCATCCGTTTTGACGATGAAGAGATTTTTTTGCGGGCACTGAACGTCTTCCTCGGCAGACATTACATCATTACCGTTACGAAGCAGAAGATTCACGAGCTGCGCGTATTGAAGCCGATTCTGTGGGAACAGGAAGTCAGCGAACCCGACCGGTTCCTGTATTTGCTGATCGACCTTGTGGTTGACAACTACTTTACCGTCGGCGACCGGATCGAGGTCCGGATCGAGAAGCTGGAAGAAGACATTCTGATGCACACGAAGAAGTCGCACCTCAGCGAGATTATCGGTCTGCGAAGCGAAATTTTGTGGCTGAAGAAGATGCTTGGCCCGCAGAAGGAAGTTATCAATACCCTGAACAAAAAAGACCTCCGGCTGATCAACGACCAGCTGCAGAAATATTTCAGCGACATTTACGAGAATGCGGTCAAGATCTCCGAGACGTTTGAGACGTACCGGGATCTGATGGGCAACTTGCGCGAAGCGTACCAGTCCAGTATCGCCAACCGGGCGAACGAAATCATGCGCGTGTTCACCGCCATTACCACGATATTCATGCCGCTGACCGTCATCACGGGCATCTACGGAATGAACTTCAAGCATATGCCCGAGTTGGAATCGCCTTACGGCTATTACGGCGTGTTGGCCGTCATGGTCTCGCTGGGCTGCGGCATGCTGTATGTCTTCCGCAAAAAAGATTGGCTGTGAGCCGTTCACCGGCGCCGCGGCACATTATGACAGGCCCGGACCGCCGCCCGCGGTCCGGCGCGGATACGCCTCTTTGCCTATCCGGCCATTAAAACTAAAACGGTATAAAATTTAGAGCAGTTTTCTTTGCATTTTTTCGCAAAGGAAACTGCTCTTGTACGTTTTCCGGGTTTACCTTGGTCTGGCGGTTCTGGAAGTAAGGCGACCCTATACGGGGATTGGTCGTTTCCGGGCCCAGTGGGCTGGGAATTCCATGGGGCAGGACATTCTCCCTGAACTCAGTCGACTCCCAGGTTTCCGGGGTTCCGGGGTTCCGGGGTTCCGGGGTTCCGGGGTTCCGGGGTTCCGGGGTTCCGGGGTTCCGGAGTTCCGGAGTTCCGGGGTTCCGGGGTTTCTGAGCTTCCGGGTGTCTCGGCCGGAGACACGGCATGCGCCCCCGCGGATTTTCAGCGCGGAAGCGCAGCCGCCATCCGGTACGTACCTCTTTGGGGCACATAACCCAGCTTACGGTTGATCGAAAGAATTGGCGCATTCGTCGAGTCGTTGTCCGTCCGGATATAAGAAGCTTTCCGCGCCTTCGCCATCTTGATGGCCTGGACCTTCAGGGCAAGGCCGACACCCCGGCCGCGAAAATCCCGGCTCACGCCCGTATACTCGTGGTACATTCCGTTTGTCTCGCCGGCGTACACGACGTTGGAGACTCCGACATACCGCTCCCCGGCCGCGGCGATGATGACTTGTTCCGGCGCATAGCCGCTAACCATCAGGTGCCATTTGCGCCACTCGCTAAGCTCGGGAACTCCCCCGGTGTGCCCGGGAATATCAGGCAGCGTCTCCTTGTACAATTCGTACAGCCTTGCTTCACCGGCTTCGACTCCCTCATCGGCTAGCGTGGTAAAACGGATGCCTTCTCCTTCCAGCCGGCCGGGAACCTCGGCGCCGAACAGCGGATCATCAGCGCTGTTATCCAGCGTCAGAACGGACTGATACAAATGCCGTTCCAGTGTGTACCCTAAATTGTTCGCAAAGCGCAGCGACGATTCGTCGTGATCCCATACCTCCGTCTTGAGCAGGTCCGCTCCAAGCTGACGGGCCCATCCGGTAGCTTCGGCATACAGCGCTTTCCCGATACCGCTGCCGCGGCGGCCCGGTTCTACAACCAGCGTATGGTTCAGCGTCCCCGCTTCCGTCCAAGGCGCTCTCCAGATCCATAAATACCCCGCAAGGCTCCCGTCCTCCTGCTCAGCAACGAGTCTTAACCGGTCATATCCGGCAAGCTGCCCGTTCTCGTCCTTATAGGTATGTCCGGTAACAAACATCTTGGTATCGTCCTCTTCCAGCCTGGCGGCATCCACCGGTTCGGACCAATACGTATTCAGCAGACCCGCAATCGCTTCATAATCACCGGGCAGCTGAAGCTGTCTAATCTTAAACTCCAATCCGTTTCCTCCTCATGCAATGTGTGTGCTTGTTCCAGCATGACACAAATCCACAAATTGGAACAGGGAAAAAACATTTATAATAGACTGAACTAATACCACACAGGTGAGCGGCTCCTTTAGAAGCGCACTTTTGCAGCGCTCTTTTGCAGCATTCTTCAAAGCTCCTCAGCGCTCTTCAAAGCACTTAGCACTCCCCCCGGCTTTCGCCACCCTTTCAGCCCGCTTCCTCGGCCTGCGACTCCGATCCCGCCAAATCCCGGCGGAAACGGATGCGGATCAGCCGGAGCTTCTCATAATACGGGTCCAGGCCGCCCGCCGCCGTGAACTCCGGCCCGTATACCTTATGCAGCACCGGCTTCAGGAACAGGTCGCCGAGCTCACCAAAAGCAAGCCGGACCGATTCCCGCTCTTCCTCGGGCATTACGCTAAGCTCCTTGTCAATAAGCGGGTCGACGGAATAACCGTCCCGCTCCAGCTCTTCAACGGCCTCGATCAGCTCCCGGCGGTTGACTCCGCTCTTCTCCCGGAGTTCTTCCAGCCCGAGACCTGCTTCAATGCCCTGGACCAGCAGCCGCCGCAGGCGCAGGCGTTCAAGCTGGCGCTTGTACTTCTGCTCCTTCTGCTTATACAGCCAGGAGGCGAATGCTTCTTCATCGGTTGCTTCCCGTACCCAATCCAGCGGGAAGTCAAATCCGCGCTCCGCTTTGGACGTAATCTCCAGCCACTGGTCACCGAACTCCGCCGCCTTCCCTTCCCCGATTCCCGGAATCTGCAGCAGCTCTTCCACCGTCCGGGGAAGGAAGGCGCTCAGCAGCCGCAGCAGCCGGTTGCTTGCAAGCAGATACGGCGCCTTGCGGGCAGCCGATGCCCGGATGCGCCGCCAGGAGCACAGTTCTTCATAAATCTGCTCATTGGCGGACTGCTCGCTGTAAAATTGCAGTCTGAGCGGCTCCAGCCCTTTGGCGGGCAGCTGTTCCTCTTCCAAAGCCCCATCGATCAGAGGACGGTAGCCCTCTCCCATCCGGATCGCCAGCTCGTGCCGGTAGACGCACAGCATTTCACTCCAGGAGCCGCCTTCATACCAGATCACATCTTCCGGCGCTTCCGGCCCTTCAAATTCCCGCCAGCCCAGCCGCCAGATTCCTTCCTCTTCCCCAATCCACAGCTGCGCGAACCGTTCCTCCGCGCCTCCGGCTTTCGACATCCGGTTCATAAATACGATTTGCATCAATTGAAACCTCCTTCATCTGGTTACAATATTCCGGCGCCAGCCGGCCATGCGCACCCGCTTCCCCTATCGGCCCGGTCCGGACCGCAGCAAACGGATGCAACGCAAAAAAGCACCCTTCCCGCAAAATCTGCAAGAAGGGTGCTTCCCCATAACGCCGTTATACTGTTACTACTACAATAACACAGTTTACGCTGCAGTCAATCCCAAATTTGGAAAAAGGCGTTAGTTCCGTTCCAGCGCCAGCTTGGCAAGACCGATTGCCCCGGTAAGTCCGGCGTTGTCGCCGAGGCCTGGCGGAACGATGTAGCTGTCGATTCCGGCGTTCAGCGACGGATGCTGCACATACCCGTTCAGCAGCTCCTGCACCTTGGCGCGAATCAGCGGGAACAGGTGGCTTTGCTTCATGACGCCGCCGCCCATCACGATTTTTTGCGGAGACAGGGTCAAAACGAAGCCCATCAAAGCATGCGCCAGATAATGCGCCTCCATCTCCCAGGCCGGATGATCCTGCGGCAGCTCTACCGCCGGTTTGCCCCAGCGGCGCTGAATCGCCGGACCCGCAGCAAGCCCTTCCAGGCAGTCGCCGTGATAAGGGCAAAAGCCTTCAAACTTGTCGTCCGGGTGGCGGCGGACATAAAGATGCCCCATCTCGGGGTGGGACAAGCCGTGAATCAGCTTTCCGCCAACAACCGCTCCTGCACCGATCCCCGTACCTACGGTAATGTACAGGCAGCTGTCCAGCCCTTTCGCTGCTCCCCATGTATATTCGCCAAGCGCCGCTCCGTTTACGTCCGTGTCGAATGCAATCGGAACGCCCATCGCGTCCTGCACCGCTCCCACCAGATTAAACTGGCCCCAGTGGGGTTTCGGCGTCGTCGTTATATAGCCGTATGTAGGGCTGCCCAGCACCGGATCGATGGGTCCAAATGAACCGATACCGACCGATTCCACTTTTTTGTCCGCAAAATAACGCAAAACAAGCTCCATCGTCTCGTCCGGCGTCGTCGTCGGGTAACTGACCCGGTCCAAGATCGTTCCGTCCTCTTGTCCGATGCCGCATACAAATTTTGTTCCGCCCGCTTCAATGGCTCCTAGTAATTTTGTCACGCTATTCCCTCCCGAATGTTGAACCCTGCCGGTTAGTATTGCCGCCTGACGACAATCATTCCTTAGGATATCATTTTTTGAAGGACGCGCCTATGCACAAATTTAATAATCTTCTGTAAATGGGAACAGCAGCTTTAAGTTTTTGCTGTCAAACATGTTGTCCCGGGTAATGACGACCGAACCGGTATCGATTTCTGGCGGAACCTTCTCCTCCTCCAGAGCCGTTATCGCCGTCCGGACACCCAGATAACCCATATTAAACGGCTTCTGCGTGATGGTCGCCTCGAGCACGCCTTCCTCCAAAAATGCGATCTCCCGCAGGGAGTTATCGAAGCCGACCAGCTTCGCGCGGCTGCCCAAATCACGGATCGCCCGGGCGGCGCCGATGGTAGTTGGCTCATTCAGGGCGGCGATCCCTTTCAGGCCGGGCTGGCGGGACAGCAGCGTCTTGGTGATATCATAAGCTTTTTCTTCGGACGCTCCGCTGTAATAGGTGCGCTCCATCCGGATTTTTGGATGATCGGCCAAAGACTCCCGGATGCCCTGCTCACGCTCCATCGCCGTGGCGGACCCCTGGACCACGCTCAAAATTACGGCTTCCCCTTCGCCCTCCATTGCCGCGGCCAGCCGGCTGCCCGCCTGCCGGCCTGCTTCAACATTGTCGGTCGCAACGAAGCTTATCCCGACGCGCTCGCTCAGCCCCGAATCTACCGTAACAAGGCGGATGCCTGCTTCCGCTGCTTCCTTCGCCGCAGGCACGACCCGGTGATAATCCGTCGCCGCCAGCACAATCGCATCAGGCCGGCGGGCCGCCGCCTCTTTCAGCAGCCTTATCTGCCCATCCACATCACTTTCCTCCCGGGTGCCGAGAACGGTAACATTAGCTCCGAATTCCTCGGCGGCGGCGGCAACGCCCTGATTCATGGCCGCCCAAAACTCAATCTCAAAATCGGTTGATTTCGGGATAAAAATGATCTCCCGCACCGCGGGCCGGCTCCAGCGCTCTTTTAGCCCGCCCCCGGCGGCCAGCAGCAGGATGAAGACCGCCGCAATCCCCACTACCGTCAGCACTGCTGCTTGTTTACGCAAGAGGACTACCTCCTTCGACCCAGGCTTGATAAGGGATCCGGATACCGGCCACCGTGCCTTCATCCAGTTCGCTTTCAAAGGTAAGTCCGCCGCTTTCGCCATAGTTCAGCTTAAGCCGTTCGTACACATTGGCCAGTCCGACACCGCCGGGGCCGCTCTGTTCAAACCGCCCGCTGCGGAGCCGGGCCAACGTCTCCTCCTTCATTCCGATGCCGTCGTCGGCAACGAACAGCAGAATGAACCGGCCATCGCGTATGCCGCTGATCCGGATGTGGCCGCCTTCGGGTTTGTTTTTGATGCCATGATAAAGCGCATTTTCAAGGAGCGGCTGCAAAATGATTTTTAACGTTGGATGCTCCTGTAGGCCGGCCTCCACCTCAATGGAGTACGTCAGTTTCCCGCGGTACCGGATGCTCTGGATCGTCAGGTAGTTCTCCGCATGAGCCAGCTCTTCCCGCAGCGCCACCCGTTCTTCCCCCGTACCGATGCTGTAGCGGAGCAGCCTGGCCAGCGCGGACGTCATCTGCACCACCTCAGCCTGCTTTTCCATCTCCGCCATCCAGATGATTGAGTCCAGCGTATTGTACAAAAAATGCGGCCGGATCTGCGCCTGCAGCGCCTTCAGCTCGCTGGCCCGCTTCTCCTCCTGCTCGGCCACCACCTGGCCGACCAGCTCCTTAATCCGGCCGGTCATCAGATTAAACGTTTTGGCCAGCTTGCCGATTTCATTAATCGCTTCGACATCCGCCCGGGCGTCGAAATCGCCGCGTTCCACTTTTTTCATCTGCGTCTCCAGCTTCTTCACGGGCCGGGTGATTGCGGCCGACAGCAGCAGTGACAGCGCAAGCGATATTCCCAGCGCCACACCTCCCCACAAAAGAGCTGAAAGCTGGATCGCCCGTTTGTTGCTCACCAGCGCTTCGGGATAGTTGACCCCGACGATTTTCCAGCCAAAGCCGGTGCTGCGGACCGTATAAATTTTGGCCCGGCCGTCGCTCACTGTCTCAAATGTGCCGTCGCCAGCCTGCATGATTTCACCAACCGCTTCCGACTTCAGATCGGAGTAAATCAGCTGCTGCCGGGGGTGGAAGACCAGATTACCGGCCGTGTCGACAACAAAAACATACCCTTTACCGGCCATCTCGATCTGCTGCCCCAGGTTGTTGATCACATTGTAATTCAGGTCAACGAGCAGCACGCCTCCGGCTGTCGTCCCCTCCCCCGGAAGCTGTCTGCTGATCGAGACAACCCAGCGGTATTCGCCGTAATACAGATGCTGTACACGCGAAGAAGAGATCGTCTGACCCCCTCCCGCTTCCGCGGCGGCAACGTACCAATCCTGTGAAATCAGATTGGCGTAAGGCTTCAGCCGGGAACCGTCCCGGTCCGAAACCAACGCGCCGTTGGCGCCAACAAACAGGATTGAGACGATATCGTCCCTGGAATCCGCAATGGACCGCAGGCTGCGCTGCGTCTCTTCGGCAAGCCGTCTGCCTTCCGCGCCCCTCGGGTCCCGTAGCCGCATCAGCGCCTGCAGGCTGCCGTTTGCAGCGGCGAAATCGGAGATGCTGGTCATATTGCCGATGTAATTTTGAATATTTGCGCTGACTTGAACCATCAGCTGGGAGGTATAATCAATTGAATTTTTGCGCACAGCGTCCGAGGAGAGCAGGTACGTGTTCAGACTTAGCACCATGGCCGTAAACAGGATGAGTCCAAAAAAAGAAACAGCGATTGTCGTGCGGATGCTCTTGAAACCAAGCCGGGACCGGAGCCGCCTGAACCTTGCCGGAGCGGCCATCGTCAGCCGGTCTCCTTAAGGGAGGCGCGGTATTCCTTCGGCGTCATTCCCGTCGCTTTTTTGAAGATCACACTGAAATATTGGGGATCGGCATAACCGACCCTGCCGGCGATATCATAGGCTTTAAGCGGCGTCAGCTTAAGCAGCTCCTTCGCTTTGTCCACCCGCAGACGGGTCAAATATTCCACAAAGGTGCAGCCTGCATGCTGTTTGAACAAGGTGCCGAAGTAGTTCATGCTCAGGAACACATGGCCGGCCGCCTGGCCGACCGACAGCCCGGGATCGGCATAATTCGCCTGAATATAGGCTTCCGCCTGCAGCATCTGCATCCGGTTGACGCCGCCGCGCTTCTCCGCCAAAAACGCCACAGCCTGGAGGCACGCCTCGTACAGCCAGCACTTCAGTTCTTCAAGCGTGGGAAGCGCCGGAAGCCGCCGGTCGGGATCATCGCCAAACAGCTCTTCTCCCCGGAACCCGGTTTCCGAAATGACGCCAAGCACCGCATCCAGCAGCCGCCCCGCCGAGTCATAACATTCGCGCAGGGCTGCTCCCGCCGCCTTCATGTCCTCCTGCCAGTCGGACAACGCGGCTTCGATCCGCTCCGGGTCACCGGCCCGCAGCACGGCAGCCATACGCCGCTCGTAAGCGCCGTAATCGGTCCGGTTAACCGTCCGGCCGAACTCCATATCCTGCAGGACCAGCACCTGATTTCCGCCGTGGAGGAACCGGTAGTCCAGCGCGGATAGCGCTTCCTGGAAGGAGCGGGGCAGCAGTTCACGCGCAGCGCAAACACGGCCGATGCCAACCGAAACGGTGCGCTTGAGGTAGCGTTCGGCGGCCTGCCTCCCCAGCTCGGCGGCAAGCTGTGCCGCCGTTTCCAGCTCCCCCGGCCGGCCCGGCAGCAGGATGCCCACCTTCTCGTCCCGCAGCCGGAAGACGAGGCCCTCCCGTTCGCGCCCGCAGATTTCCTCAAAGATGTTATACACCGCATAGGCGTGCAGCTCGTCGTCCGCGTCTGTTTGCCCGCGCTCCCCGGCCGGGTCCAGCTCCGCAACCAGCGCAAGCCCGCCTGATTCAGGCAGCCTGAGGCCGAGCTCCCCCAGCTTCGCAGCCGTTTCCTCAGCCGTGAGCCGGCCGGCGGTGAAGCGTTCAAGCAGCCGGTCGCGTAGCAGCGGCAGGCTTTCGTTCAGCCGCTGCCGCAGCGAAGTCCAGTTGCGCATCCGGGCATGTTCTGCATCCAGCTCCGTACGCAGGGTCCGCAAAAAACGGGTGAATTCCTCCAGATTCACCGGTTTCAGCAGATAGTCGTCCACCTTCAGCCGGATCGCCTGCTTGGCATAATCGAAGCTTTCATATCCCGTGACAATGACCACCCGGATCCCCCGGAAGCGGGTATAAATCTGCCCGGCCAACTCCAGGCCGTCCATGTAGGGCATGCAAATATCGGTGATCACCACATCGGGACGCAGCTGCTCGACCGCATCCAAGGCTTCCCGCCCGTTGCTGTAATCGCCGGCCAGCTCAAACCCGCAGCCGTTCCAGTCCGTTTTCCGCCGCATGCCTTCCCGCACTTCATCTTCATCGTCGACGATAATCAGTCTGTACATCGGATGCAACCCTCCCCGGAAGCTGTGTGTAAGCCTGTTGTTTGTGGTTTATGCACCAGTGCGCCCGGCGTATCGCTCATTCCCTCGGAACGGACAAAGACGCGGCGCCCGCGCCGCATCCTGTATCCGCTTCCAATTCTAAGCCGGTTCTATTCGTATAATAACGGTTTAATCTCTTCGGAATCCATATTGGTCTTATCATACCAATGGAAACCCGTATCGATCAACTTCTCAACCTTCTCGCCTTTGACCGCCTGAACGGCGGCTTTGACGGTCTGGTAACCAATGCCGATCGGGTCCTGGGTAATCGATCCGGCGACCGTTCCGCTGCGGACGGCATCGAGCTGGAGCTTGCCGGAATCAAAGCCGACGATGGTCACTTTGCCGATTTTGTTCATTTCGGTCACCGCATTAATAACACCGACTACCGAACCCTCATTTGCCCCAAAAATGCCCTTCAAATCGGGATGGGCCTGCATAATCGCTTTGGCCAAATCGGTCGATTTTAGCTGGTCGCCGCCCCCGTATTGGATGTCGACGATTTTGATATCCGGGTATTTGGACTCGATCTGTTCTTTGAAGCCGTCGCGGCGGTTCACGCCGGTAACGCTCGTCTGGTCGTGGACGATCAGGGCGATTTCGCCTTTGCCGCCGATCAGCTCGCTCATTTTGTCCGCGGCGAGCGCTGCCGCCGCCTTGTTGTCCGTCGCCGCCGTGGCCACCGGAATATCGCTGTCCACGCCGGAGTCGAAGCCGATGACGGGGATGCCCGCTGCTTTGGCCTTTTCAAGCAGCGGAACGGAAGCCTGGCTGTCCAGCGCGGCCAGAGCAATAGCGCTCGGCTTTTTGTCCAGCGCCGCCTGCAGCATCTCAATCTGCTTGTCGACTTGAGATTCGGTCTCCGGACCTTCAAAGGTGATTTCCACGCCGTATTCCGCTGCAGCCTTTTCGGCTCCCTGTTTTACCGCCTGCCAGAACTGATGCTGGAACCCTTTGGAGATGATCGGAATATACAGCTTATCGCTGCCCCCTGCCGCGGGAGCCGCGTCCGTCTTGGCATCCGCCGTCCCGCCGCCACTGCCGGAATTGCCGGAATTGCCGTCCGCCGCGCAGCCTCCAAGTAAAGCCGCAGCCAGCAGCATCCCCGATAGCAGCAGTTTGCCTCTTCCTTTTCCTTTTACCATATCCGTATCTCCCCTTTTATGAGTGTGGTATTCGTATGATTCGGCAGTCCGGACAAGCTGTTATTTGTTTCGGCGCCGCAAAATATCAGCATATACGGCAAGAATCACGACCCCGCCGACAATAACCGTCTGCCATTCCTGCGGCACGGATAAAATCCGCAGCCCGTTGGTGAGTACGCTCATGATTAGCGCGCCGATCACCGTTCCAAGAATCGAGCCTTGCCCGCCGCTTAGCGAGGTACCGCCGATGACGACCGCCGCGATGGCCTCCAGCTCGTAGCCCGCTCCTAGGGACGGCTGAGCAGAGTTCAGCCGGGACGCCATCATGATGCCCGCGATTCCGCTGAACACGCCGGTAATGACGTAGATGATCACCTTCCATTTTTTCACGTTGACGCCGGACAGGCGCGTCGCTTCTTCATTGCTGCCGAGCGCAAAATTATAGCGGCCGACAATGGTCTTCATCAGCACGATGCTGGCGAGCACCGCAAGCGCAAAAAAGATAAACACAGCATAAGGAATTCCCAGCAGCGTCCCCATCGAAATTTTGGCGAACGCCGGCGTATCATTGAAGTAAATCGGTTTCGTGCCCGATACAACCAGCGACAGTCCTTTCGTTACCATCATCATGCCAAGGGTGGCGATAAACGGCGGAATGTTCATCCTGGCGACCAGCAGACCGCTGACCAGCCCGCAAAGCGCGCCCGCGATAATCCCTCCGGCTATGCCAAACGGGATTGGTAAATCCCAAAACGAAATCACTACACCGGTCATGACCGCCGAAAACGTCATCACCGTTCCCACCGACAGGTCGATTCCCCCCGTAATAATGACGAAGGTGGACCCGAGCGCCAGAACGCCGATCACCGCGGTGGACAGCATAATGCCAATGATGTTGTCGAAGCGGAAAAAGTTTTCGGACGATAAGGAAAAAACGAGGATCAGCAAAATGAGGCTGGCGAACGCAAGTATTTTTTGGGTGGCTCCGCCTTTCTTTAAGGAAGCCGGTTTTACGGGCGCATTCATTTCCATGGCTTTCATCTTTGTTCCCTCCTGTAAAAAAATGTGCGGTACGGGCCAGACGGCTGCTGTTCAGAAACCGCCTGGGCCAGGAACCCGGCTCCTCCGCGGACGGTTTGGCATGCCTACCCCGCCCGCATCGTCGCCAGCCGCATAATCGATTCCTGCGACGCTTCCTTGCTGCTCAGCTCGCCGGTGATCCGGCCTTCGCACATCACGATTACCCGGTGGCTCAGGCGCAGAATTTCCGGCAGCTCCGAAGAGATCATAATGATCGATTTGCCCTGCCGGGCCAGCTCCTCCAGCAGATTGTAAATTTCGGTTTTGGCCCCGACGTCGATGCCGCGTGTCGGTTCGTCCACGATCAGAATGTCGCAGTCCCGGGTGAGCCATTTGCCGATAACCACTTTTTGCTGATTGCCGCCGGACAAATTTTTGACGAGCTGGTTCACTCCCGGCGTCTTAATCTTCAGCGAAGCGGTATACTGCTCTGCGTTCCGCCGCATTTCGTCTTCGGTCATCCAGCCCGGTCCTTTCCAAAACTTGCGGAGCGCCGCCAGCGACAGATTCGTTTTGACGTCCATATCCACCAGCAGGCCGTACCGCTTGCGGTCTTCCGACAGGTAACCGATGCCCCGTTTCACCGCGTCTTCCGGCTCCCGGATGCGGGCCCTGCGGCCTGCAATATAAATTTCGCCCGAGTCAATCCGGTCCGCGCCAAACACCGCCCGGGCGACCTCCGTTCTTCCTGCACCCATCAATCCCGCAAAACCCAGGATTTCTCCCTGTTTCAGTTCAAAGCTGATGTCTTTCAGCACGTTTCCGCGGTTCAGCCCTTTGACTTCCAGCACTTTGGCCGCTCCGCTGGCAACCGTCCCCGGCTTTGCCTCCAGGTCGATTTTGCGGCCGACCATCATTGAAATGATGTCGTCCACCGCCGTCTCCCGGGTTGGCACGGTCGAGATATAGCAGCCGTCACGCATCACAGTGATCCGGTCGGTAATCCGCTTCAGCTCCTCCATCCGGTGCGAAATGTAGACGATTCCTGCGCCGGATGCCCGCAGCTGCTCAATAATCCGGAACAGCTCGTCGATCTCCGCATTCGTCAGCGCAGCCGTTGGTTCATCCATGATCAGCACCTCCGACTCAAAGGAAAGCGCTTTCGAAATTTCAACCATTTGCTGCATCGCCACGGTTAAATCCGCCACTTTGGTGCGCGGGTCCAGTTTGACGTTTAGCTTGCGGAACAGCTCAGCCGCCTGTTCATTCAACTTCCGGTCATCCAGCAGCAGTCCGCCGAGCTTCCGGGGCTCACGCCCGATGAAGATGTTTTGGGCCACCGTCAGGTCTGGCATCAGGTTCAGTTCCTGGTGGATGATGCTGATGCCGAGGTTCTGCGCTTCTTTTGTACTGGAGAACTCCACGTGTTGCCCTTTGTACTGAATGGTTCCGCCGTCCTTGCGGTAAACGCCCGTCAAAATCTTCATCATGGTCGATTTGCCGGCCCCGTTTTCGCCGACCAGTGCGTGAACCTCGCCTGCCCGCAGCTCGAACCGGCAGCGGTCCAGCGCCTGCACGCCGGGGAATTTTTTGTTGATATCCGTCATCGTCAGGAGCACTTCGCCCATTGTTCTCACCTCGATCAGCGTTGATGTTTACAGGGCTATTGTATAATCGGCACGCTGCTAAAAAAATGGAAAAATCAACGGCAAAACATTGAATATTCCCCGGTCAAGGCAGCAAAAACGGATTCACGCAGAAAACGGCTCCATACAGAAATCGAACTCACGCAAAAACGGATCCGCGCAAAAAACACGCAAAAAAACCGGAGCGCAGCAGCTCTGCACATCCGGTTACTTTTGGTTGTTCCGTCAACGGTTTGGTTCCAATCCTATGCTAAACATCACTGAACATCCCCGCCCGGCCGCCTGCTCAGGCGAACGGGTCGGAAATATCGGTAATTCCCGGCAGCGCGCTGCCGCTTTCGCGCCCGGCCGCAGTCTCCTCCGCCGCTTCCACGAGAACCGGCTCCTCGGCGGCGACTGCGATCAAATGCAGCAGGCTGCCGAATTCCAGCTCCCGGAACTTGCGGGCGGCGTTCTCCCGCTGCAGCTCCCACAGGCATTCGGCCAACGTGCAGACGACCGGCACATCCCGCCGGATTTCGGCCAGCTCCCTCGACAGATGCAGCATATCGAGATCCGCTTCGATTTTGGCGCGGACGCCCTTCGGCAGCTTCTCCAGGTTCTCGATCACGCCCTCCACTGTCTGGTATTCAGCCAGCAGCTTCAGTGCGGTCTTCTCGCCGATTCCCCGCACTCCGGGGTAGTTGTCGCTTGTATCGCCCATGAAGCCTTTGAGGTCGACCACCTGCGCAGGGGTCAGGCCTTTCTCTTCCCACAGCGCCGCCGGGTCATACACCTTGTAATTGCCGCGGCCTTTTTTCATGATCACCACTTTGATCCGGTCCGTCACCAGCTGAAGCATGTCGTGATCGCCGGTCAAAATATAGACCTCCGACTCCTCGCCGTAACATGACGCAAGCGTGCCGATACAATCGTCGGCTTCGTACCCGGCCAGTCCGATATTCGGAACGCCAAGCTCGGCCACCACTTCTTTGGCAAGATCAAACTGGGGAATCATCTCCAGCGGCGGCTCATCGCGGTTGGACTTATAACCGTCATATTTCTCGGTACGGAACGTGCCTTTGCCCATATCCCAGCAGCAGACGATATGAGACGGCTCAAACGTCGACACCGCATCAAAAAAATACTGCAAAAATCCGTACACCGCATTGGTCGGCAGACCGGAGCGGGTCTTGCGTATATAACCTCCATACGAGGTTGCGTAAAAGGCCCGGAACAGCAGCGCCATTCCGTCCACAATCAGTACCCGGCCTTTGGTTTCCATCGTCATACGGTTCACCTTCTTTCCGCTTAAGTCTACCTGTTTGCGGCACGAGATTCAATATAAAGGATATGGCAGAACCTGCGCACGGCAAAAAGCAGCGAAGCGCGGAAAAGGCGGAGAACCTCGTCCGGCTTCCCGTCCGGCGCCTGAAATTAAACCTCGCGGCCCCACACGGTTTGATACTCCTCTTCCTTGAAACCGGCGGTTGCCCTGCCCTCGCCAATCACAACCGGCCGCTTGATCAGCATGCCGTTCGACGACAGCAGCTCGAGCTGCTCCTGTTCGCTCATGGAGGCCAGCTTGTCCTTCAGGCCAAGCTGTTTGTATACTTCTCCGCTTGTGTTAAAAAACTTCTTCAGCGGCAAACCGCTGGCCTGAACGGCCGCCCGCAGTTCCTCCACGCCCGGAGGCTCTTCCTTGATCGGGTGCAGCTCCAGTTCGTGGCCGCGGGCTTCCAGCCACTTTACCGCCTTGCGGCAGGTACCGCACTGCGCATAATGATAAACTTTCAATTGGCTCATTCCTTGTAAACTCCGTTTCTTCAGTGAAGTAGGCTGCCGGCTGCGTGTCCGGTCTGTTTAGTCTATTCAGTCTATTCGGTCTATTCGGTCTGACCCATCTGTCCGGTCTGTCCGGTCTGTCCTGCTTGTCCCGCAAGCAGCGCCTCCAGCTTCCGCATATCTTCAGGCAGCGGCGCCTCAAAGCAGACTTCCACGCGGCTGACTGGATGAGTGAACGCAAGCCGCGATGCATGCAGCGCCTGCCGGGGCATCGCGTTGTCGAGCGCTTGAATGGAGGCTAGCGCCTCAGCAAATCCGGCCGATTGAACGGTTTTGGGCTCCGGCTCCATCTCCGTCACCATCCCCGTTCCTACGCCCGTTTCCCCCGGCCCGGCCGCCTGCAGCCTCCGATATAACCCGTGGCGGTACATCCGGTCGCCAATCAGCGGGCAGCCGATTGACGTCATATGCACCCGGATCTGGTGCGTGCGTCCGCTCTCCAGCTTCAGTTCCACCCGTGAGCCCTGGCTGTAGGCCCGCTTCACCTCGTACAGGGTCAGCGACGGGTAGCCTGAGGGCGTCACGATTCGCCGGTGCGGCTCGGCCGGATCGCGGTCGATCGGGCCGTCGATCCGGCCGTGTTCCAGCGGCGGCTGTCCGTGGACAAGCGCCGTGTACCGTTTTTCCACCGTCCCGGCGATCATCTGGGCGGAGATATGCTGATGCGCGTATGGGTTTTTGGCCACCGCCAGCACGCCCGACGTCTCCTGGTCCAGGCGGTGCACCGGCCGGAACCGGTAGCTCTCGCCTTTTGACTCCCAATAATGCACAACTCCGTTGGCCAGTGTATCGACATAATGGCCATGCGTTGGATGGACAATCAGGCCGGCGGGTTTGTTAACCACCAGCAGGTGCTCATCCTCATAAAGAATCTCGAACGGGATCGGCTGGGGCAAAATATCCTCCGACACCTCGGTCTCCATCCGGATTTCCACCATGTCGCCCGCCTTGACCGGAACGCTGATGTAGACACGTTCACCATTCAGCATAATGCCCTGCTCCGTCAGCTTCAGCCTGGACAGCAGTTTGCGGGAGACGTCCATCCGTTTCTGCAAAATGGACTTCAGCATCCAGCCGTCTTCCGCCGGCGGAACAATATAAGTAATAGGGGGATAATACGCCGTCTTCAGCTGCGGAACACCTTCTTGCCCCGGACATATTCGACATCTTCAATCCCTGCCCGGGCATTTGCGGCCCGCGCAAATGCAAAAAAATAATCCGACAGCCGGTTCAGGTAGGTAAGAACATGCGGATTTACCGCGGCTGTCCCTGCCAAAGTGACTGTGCGCCGCTCCGCCCGCCGGCATACCGTCCGGCAGACATGCGCGGCGGAAGCCAGACGGCTGCCCCCGGGCAGGATGAATTTCTCCAGCGGCGGACTGGCCGCTTCCAATTCGTCGATCCACCGCTCCAGCCGCTCCGGCATATCCGCCGTCACCTTGAAGACAGCCTCTCCTTCTTTCACAAAAGCGAGATCCGACCCGCAGTCAAACAGCTCATGCTGAATCTCGAGCAGCTGCTCACGCAGGTCCGTGTATCCTTCGCCGTCAGCAAAAACACGCGTTTCCCCGACAAAACAGTTCAGTTCATCAATCGTGCCATATGCCTCTACACGGACGTCATCTTTGCCCACGCGTCCGCCAACCACGGACGTCTGGCCCGCATCCCCTGTGCGCGTATAAATTTTCATCCGGCCGTTCCTCCTGTCTGCTGCGCTTCCGGGCCGAATGTACGGGTGATCCCCGCAGGCCCGGTCCGTTCTCTATTATATCCCAAATGTCCTCCCGGGCGCTTCCCAGACGTTATCATAGCCCGGTTGGCATGGAGTTCATCACGATCTGATCAAACGAAAAAGACCCCAGCCGGGGCCCTAAGTAGCGTTCCCGCAAACCTCTAGCGGATGCGGGGACGGGATTTCATATATTCGTTAATCTTGAGATCCAGCAAACTGCTGATCTCGATGACCGGCTGCGACGTGAAAGACTGTTCCTGCAAAAACAGCTGTTCCATCCTGCTGCGAAGAAGCTGAATCTCATCTTCCAAGGAGAGGGTGCGAGAAGATGCTTCATCCCCGGAGGTAGGTTTCCCGCTCCCCGGGAAGCACTCTCCGCAATAGGAAGGCAAATAAAAGTCGGCAAACAGCACCATGATCCCTCCTTATAGGTTATCCTTACTTTCAAAGTAAAATTATACCATAAGTCAGTTTCATATGCTACTGGACCCGCCATTATGCAGGAACATTTTTTGACAAAAGATAATGAATTATTCCGTTTTTTCCCTTTTTAACTGTTCCATAAAAGCGCCCATACGCTCCAGCGCTTCGTTTAATTGAGCGACGGAAGTGGCATAAGAGCAGCGCAGGAACCCTTCGCCCCCGAGGCCAAACACATTGCCCGGAACGGCGGCGACCCGGTACTCGCGCAGCAGGCGCTGGGCAAATTCATCCGATGTCAGCCCCGTGGAGCGGATGCTTGGAAACGCGTAAAAAGCGCCCTGCGGCTCGTGGCATTCCAGCCCGATCTCGCGTAGCCCTTTTACAATCAGGCGGCGGCGCTGGTTATACGACTCCACCATCCGGTCTTTCTCTTCCAAGCCGTTCGTCAGTGCTTCAAGCGCCGCAACCTGGCCCATTGAAGGAGCGCACATCACCGTGTACTGATGAATTTTAAGCATCGCGGAGATCAGCTCGTGATGGCCGCAGGCATAGCCCATCCGCCAGCCAGTCATAGCAAACGCTTTGGAGAAGCCGCTGACCAGAATTGTCCGGTCCTTCATGCCCGGCAGACTCGCGAAGCTGACCGGCTGTGCGCCGTACGTAAGCTCAGCATAAATCTCGTCCGAAATCACAATCAAGTCGTGTTTCTCGACCATCCGGGCGATCGGCAGCCAATCCTCCCGGCTCATAATAGCGCCGGTTGGGTTGCTGGGATAACACAAGATCAGCACCTTGGACTTCGGTGTGATCTTGGCTTCCAGCGCTTCGGCCGTCAGCTTGAAGCCGTTATCGGCAAAGGTTTCGATGCCGACCGGAATACCGCCGCCAATGGCGGTGATCGGCGAATAAGAAATGTAGCAGGGCTCCGGAATCAGGATTTCATCGCCGGGGGACACCAAAGCCCGCAGCGCCAGATCGATCGCTTCGCTGCCGCCGACGGTCGCCATGATCTCATGGGCCGGATCGTAGTCAACCTGAAATTTGTTGTGGAGATACTGTGCGATGCCCTCTCTCAGCTCAGGCATGCCCGCGTTGGAGGTATAACCCGTAAAGCCTCTTTCCAGAGAGTACACGCAGGCTTCACGCACATGCCAGGGTGTCTTGAAATCCGGCTCGCCGACGCCCAAAGAAATAATATCCTTGCTTCCGGCCGCCAAATCAAAAAATTTGCGAATGCCCGAAGGCTGGATTTCCCGCACCTTCGGTGTCAGATAAGAACTCATCGGCTTGCCGCCGGTTCCCGCTTGCTGTGTGTTGTTCACGACCATGGCAGTATCTTCCTTTACGGGGATATAATCAGACGGTTATCCTCTTCATGCTCTTCGAAAATAATGCCGTCCTGCTTGTATTTCTTAAGAGTAAAGTTGGTTTTGGTAGAAAGCACGGAATCAATCGGCGACAGCTTCTCGGAGACAAAATTCGCAACCTCGCGCAAATTGCGTCCTTCCACCTCCACCAGGAGATCGTATGCGCCAGACATCAGATACACGGATTTCACTTGAGGATACAGGTAAATCCGCTCCGCAATGCCTTCGAACCCGCGTCCGCGCTCCGGTGTGATCTGCACTTCGATCAGTGCCGTCACCCGTTCGTCGTCCAGTTTGTCCCAGTTGACGACCGTGGAATATTTGACGATAACATGCTCATTCTCCATCTCTTCGATAGCGGTGCGCACTTCGCCGATATCCGCCCCCAGCAGCGTGGAAAGCAGTTCCGGAGACCTTCTCGCGTCCTCTTTCAGCAGTTCCAGCACTTTCCTCTTCAGTTCGTTCATTTCTTCCATGACTTCCCTCCGGATTTCATACGCCGGGTCCCGCACGCTGCTTTAACGCGCCGCCCGCGAAAAGAGTTTATTAATAATATGACACGAAACCGTCAACTCTGCAAACAAAAACACATGGCAGGCACAGGAAAGCCGGCAAATTCCCGGCTGGCCTGATCACACAAAAACCGCCCGCAGACCGGGATCATCCGGCGTTGCGGGCGGTTTTGGAGGACTTGGACAGGCGGAAAAGATCCTCATGGGGGACATTCTCTCCGCTCTGTTCCGAGTACCCTGTTGAAGAAGCAGAATCAGGCAGCAACCCACGGGACGGCCACGAAAACCGGCACCCTCCCGCTGCCCGCTTCATTTTCGGCTGCAGCGGGTTACATATAGTAACTGTCCACGTTGGGCTGATGCGGCGCGACGTTCGGGGACTGGGCGTAGACTACGCCGCCGCCCGTTTTTTGCTGGATAAACTGGCGCAGCTTCGACTGCGCCTGCTGTGTGCTGCTGATCTGTTTGTCCAGTTCGGGGCGTAAAGCTTTTGCCGGTGCGCTGTACATATTCATCTCCTGCATCCGGTTGTATAAATCCCCCTGCAGACGCAGCGTGTCCATCGTTAGATCATTAAACATCCGGCGTACCGTTGGGCAAGACGATTCCGTCGCCGCGGTGGTATATTCGCGCACCGTACGCTTTAAGTCTGCCAGGATAATGTTCAGCAGGTCCTTGTCCTGCATGAAACCAGCTTGGTTTTCGTACATGGCTGCTTGTCTCCTTTTCAAGTGGAATTGCAGGCGAAGCGGCGTGCGGACGGCGGTCCGATCCGCCTTTCGCCCCCGTCCATAACACGATGCCTATTACTGCTGCGGCTGCATCGGCGCGAACTGCTGATGCATTTGAAGCGTGTGGGCCAGCACATCCATGTGATGCGAATGGCTTTGCAGATGCTGCAGGCAAATTTGCCGGACGGCCTGATCCTGGGCGGATCCGGCGGTTGCTGCGCACAGCTTGGCCAGCATTTCCTCGTTGGACAGCGAATCAGAGATATAGTCCAGCTCTTTGTGGGTCAACGGCTGCATTTGGGTAGACTGCATTTGAGCAGACTGCATTGTTTCTTCCTCCTTTTCACGTGTAGACACCTGAATAGGTGTAAACCTGAATGTTCCATACACGGATTAGGATGCCGCCGAAACGTGAATTTATGCACACCATCCTTGTTCAGGCATGGAATACCCGGACCCGGTTATACTAGAACACACTCCTGAAATCTGTTAGGCCGGCCGCATCTGCAGCGCAATAAACGGCCGGTAAGAAAATTACTGCTAAAGGCATGAAGGGAGCGAGCAGCGGGATGAAACTTGTAAGCGGCACCCCGCCGTGGGAGCGTACGCTCCCAAATCCGCAGGCTTATCCAAAGCTTGATGAAGATATAACCTGCGACTGTCTGATTGTGGGAGGGGGAATGGGGGGAGCTCTGCTCGCCCACCGTCTGTCGTCAACCGGCGCACGGACAGTGCTGATCGACAAACGCCGGATCGGCGGGGGCAGCACGCAGGCAAATACCGGCCTGCTTCAGACCTTTAACGATAAATCGCTGACTTCCTGCATCCACAGCTTCGGAGAGGATCAGGCCGTGCAGTTTTACCGGATGTGCCGGGAGGCTGTACACGCGATCATCCGGCTGGGCAAGGAAATGGAAGCGGATCTGGAAGTACTGCCAAGGCACTCCTTATATTACGCCGGGACCGAACAGGAAGCCGGGCTGCTGCGCGAGGAATACGCCAATCTGCGGAAACACGGATTTGAGGTCGAGTGGTGGGAACCTGAACGAATTTCGGAGGCGTTTCCGTTTTCGAAGCCAGGAGCGCTGTACTCCCCGGGTGACGCCGAGATCAACCCTTACCGGGCGGTGCATGCCTTGGTTGCCGAAGCGGCCGCGAGAGGCGTGCGGGTGTTCGAGCATACCAAAGCGGTCCGTTACGAACATACCCCGCATGAGGTCGTCTGTCACACACCGGGCGGACGGATTACGGCGAAGCAAGTTGTTTTTGCCATGGGTTATGAAACACAGGAGCTGAAAAAAGACCGGGGCGCCGTGCTTGTCAACACGTACGCCGTGATGACCCGCCCGCTGGTCCGCCTGCCAGAGTGGCCCGACCGCTGTTTGATCTGGGAAACGGCCCGTCCCTATTCCTATTTCCGGACGACGCCGGATCGCCGGATTATTGCGGGCGGCCGGGATGAAGCGCTGACGGACAGCGGACGGCGGGAGACGCGGGTCTTGTCGCAGGGGCGCAGCCTCCTGGAAGACATCCGCCGCCTGTTCCCCGGGACGGAAGAGCTTGAGCTCGAATATGCCTGGGGCGGCGTCTTTGGCACGACGCATGACGGGCTTCCTTTTATCGGACCGCATCCCGATTACCCCCGCTGCTATTTCATCGAAGGTTATGGCGGCAATGGCACCGTCTACAGTATGATCGCAGCGGAGCTGCTTGCGGATGCGGTGCAGGGCATAGAACGGCCGGAGCTGTCCCTGTTCTCGCTCACCCGCTCCCCCAAAACACCGCCTGCCTCCGGTTCTTCCGGCTGAAGCTCCGGCGCAGAACAAGCCGAAAAGGCCCGGACCGCTTTTGGGCGTCCGGACCTTGTTCACTCTATGTATCCCTTCACAAGCTGGGCTCCATCAGGAGCCTGTTTGTATTTATACACCGGCCTGCCGGGCCCCCCGTACTCCAGCTCCATCTGAAGCGCGCCAATCTCCGTCAAAAAAGCGAGATACTTGCGGGCGGAAATCCGTGAGATTGAACCCCGGGCGGCTACTTCCTCAGTCGAAACCAGGTCCCCGTCCTCCGGGACCGCCAACCAGACCAGGCGCAGCGTCGCCTCTGTCAGCCCTTTCGGAAGACGGGAAGAAGCCGGTTCAGGCCCGGGTTTTGCGCCTCTGTAGCGGACCAGCTGATCCAGCTCGTCCTGGCTGAGCCGCTCCGTTCGGGCCATCATCAGGATATCGTGCCTGTAGTCGGTCAGCGCCGCACGAAAACGCTCGAACTCAAACGGCTTGATCAAATAATCGACGGCGCCCAGCTGCAGCGCCTTGCGGATGCTCGTATGGTCGCTTGCCGCCGAAATAATGATGGCGTCGACCGAACTTCCGCTTTTGCGCAGGGAGGACAGCAGGTCAAGGCCGCCGGACTGCTGCATGTAGAGATCCAATAGCAGGAGATCCGGATCCTCACGCTCCGCCAATTCACGCGCTTCCTCCGCCGAGGCGGCCCAGCCGACGCATTCGAACCCTTCCAGCTGCTCCAGATAATGACGGTTAAATTTGGCGACCATCGGATCGTCTTCGACAATGAGCACCTTGATAATCATGCTTCATCCCCTTCCTTGGCCGCATAAGGCAGTTCAACGGTAAAAACGGTCCCGCCGCTCTTCCGGCTGTCCAGCGCAATCCGCCCGCCAAGCCGCTCGACACTCCGCCGGACGAGGAACAACCCGATTCCGCGGTTTTCGCCTTTGGTGGAAAAACCCTGCCTGAAGACAACCTCACGGATGTCCTCCGGGATACCCGGGCCGTTATCGGCTACGGTGCAGGCAAGCCGCCCCCCGCCATACCGGAACGCCAGCCGGATCTTTCCGTCGGTCCCGCTCCGCTGCAGGGCTTCGATCGCATTGTCCAGCAGGTTGCCCGCTATCGTGATCAGCTCATGGATCACTTCGGGATCGCGTGAAGGCGGGAGGTAACTATCCTCGTCAAGCTGCAGCATGATGCCTGCTTCCCGGCCCCGGCTCAGCTTGCCCAGCACAAAACCGGCCATCACCGGATCCTTAATACTGCGGGTAATTGCCCCGATTTCGTTTTGGTGGCTGTCGACCGTTGCGGCAACATACTCCTGCAGTTCGTCGTACATTTTCATATGCGTCATGCCCATAATCACATGCAGCTTGTTCCTGAATTCATGCGCCTGCCCCCGCAGCGCCTCCGCGTAAACCGAGACGCCGGAAAGGCGTTCGGCCAGCTGCACTACCTCGGTCATATCACGGAATGCGGAGACGGCGCCGACGGTATGGCCTCCGACGCGCACCGGGCGGCCGCGCGCAAGCAGCGTCAGCCCGTTAAGCGAGATTTCCTCGTAACCGGTAGCCTGTCCTGTCGTCAGCACCTCCTCCAGCCGGAGGGCCGGCCAGAACTCCACGATATTACGGCCGAGCGGGTTGTCGTAGGCCTGAGCTGCACGCAGCAGCCGTTCGGCTTCCAGATTCACGAGGGTGATGTCACCGCGCTCGTTTACGGCGATAATGCCTTCCGTGGCCGACTGCAAAATCGCGCTGCGCTCCTCCAGCATATTGGAGATGTCCGACGGCTCCAGCCAATGCATCATTTTTTTGACCCGGCCTGCCAGCGCCACCGCGCCAAGACCGCCAAGCAGCGCGCCGGACAGCAGCGCCAGGATCACCACCCATTGGGTGTGCCGGATATCACCGCTGACCCGCTCGCGCGACAGCCCGACCACCACTACCCCCAGCTGTTTCCCTTTGCCGGAGTAGACCGGCACAAAGGCGCGGATGGAGTCTCCCAGCGTCCCTCTTCCCTCGGAGACGCTTTCTCCGCCATGCAGCGCTTCCTCCAGCCCGCCGCCCTGAAACCGCCTGCCAATCGCCTCCGGATTCGGATGCGAATAACGAATGCCATTCATATCCGTGACGACCACAAACAAAATGTGATTCCGCCGGGTAATCCGCGATGCGTAATCCTGGATTTCCCTGCTGCTGCCTGTTTCAAGCCCCTCCTGCACAAAGGGGATAAGCGCAATCGTGCGGGCGATGGTCAGCGCCTTGTTCTCCAAATTTTCCCGAGTCTGCGGGATGATCCGGCTGCTGAAGAACACATACAATCCAAGCAGCACCAGCCCAATGATGGCCGTAATCATAACCGTGACCGTAGTCCGTACTCCCCATTTGATCTTCCGCTTACGCAAACCTCCGCCTCCCGCGATTGCCCGATTATCCCCCCGTCTTCCCCGCCTGCGCGGGACGCCGGAACAGGCGGCGCATGAACAGCCAGCCGGCCAGCGGAGCCGCCCCCAGGGCCAGCATCAGCAGTGTGACCGTTCGCGGCGTGTGGCTGAGGGATAATACCCCGATATAGATGAGTATCCCTGTCAGCCGGCCAAGCGTAAGCCCAAGCTCCCGCACCACCACAAGCTCCACCCGTTTCTCGACGCTTTCTTCGGTCCGGCCCATCAGGTCGAAGCTGCCGGCGACCATCGGAAGCATATACAGCGGGATAAACAGTGAGGTTCCGATGCCCATGATCAGCAGCGGCACATACCCGTTAAACCACAATAACGGCACGATGACCAGAACGAGCAGGACCGCTCCTGCCAGCATCCCCGCAGACCGGTATTTCGCTTTAAACCACTTGCCCGCCGCCCAATAGCTCACCAGCGAAACCGCCGAGGTGATTAGCGTGTACTGGGCCAGACGGCTCTCTTCCTTGGCGTAGATGTACACCAGCAGACCGATCAGAAATGAAAAGACGCCTTCCCGCAACCCCTGAAAATAAAGGCCAAGGGAAACCTGGCGCCACAATCCGCCCGGAGTGCGCAGCCTTTTCCATGGCTCGGTCCAGCTGTAAGAGCCTTCCGTTTTCCGTTTTTTCAGAAAAAAACTAAGCACCGCTGCCGCGGCATACACGCCGAGCGACAGCATAAACACCATCCGGTAGCCCCGCTCCCCGTGCAGACGGGTAATCAGGAGTCCGGACAGCCACGGCCCCGCCATCCCGGTAAGAGAACCCAGCAGGCCGACCCAACCGTTGAAACGGTCGCGGTTCGCCGCATCCGTTATCTCGAAATACACGATGTTGAAAGCGATCCAGAACAATCCAAGCGCCGCGCCGAGCAGCAGCCCGAGCGGCCAGATGTAATAGACGGCCCGGTTGCCGGCCAGCAGAACAAGCGAATAAAACAGCCCCGATACCGCGATGCCCAGCCGGAGCACGTTCATTTTGTTGTGTTCCTTTACCCATTTGCCAGCCAACCAAAAGACAAGACCCAGCGTGATTTGCTGGGCCACCGTAAACCAGCCGATCATGGCGTAATCCTGCCGGCTTTTCCATAAATAGACGTTCAGAAACGTTCCGGATAACGCGCCGGACAATACAAACAGCCCGTTAACCGCCAGGAGCAAAATCGCCTGCCCCTTCAAGGGCGCTTTCATAAGGCCCACCTCCCGCATCAAGCATGTCTTCTGTTAACATGCCCGGCCGGAGGGAATCTCATGAACGATCAGCCTTTCCGCGTCCCGCCGCTCAAATTTCGCACAAAGGCCATCCGGGAGGTTTCGGAGAGGCTGTGCTGAACCTGGAAGCAGGAAGGACACACATACACATTCAGCATAAACGGCGCTTCCAGCACCGGCAGCTTGCCGTCTTCCGCCAGCCTTGGCTCAAACGAGGAGCCTTCCACCGCCCGGACGCCGGAGAGCAGCATATATTCGTGGCACTGCGGGCATTCCGGCGCTTCCGTCTGCTGGTCAAGCAGCTCGCTTGTCCGCTGTTCGTACTGCTTCAAATCATATTTTTCCCGGTATTCATCAAGCGTGCGGTAAACCGGCACCACATGCTCCCGGTCCTCATCGTCCCACAGTCCGCTGTCATCGTCCGGCTCCTCCTCCGGCTCGTCCTCCAGCTCCAGATCATCCGGACCGATGCTTACGGTGCGGTAGCCTTTTAATTCGTTGTCGCAGTGCGGGCAGGTGTCCTCCGGCCCGATTTCTTCATCCCATACGATTTCCGTATGGCACCATGGACAAACCGTTGTTTCCAAATCCATTCTCTCCTTATTACGCCTAATTCAGCGTCAAATAGATGATGCCTGCGGCCAAAAACAGGACCGAGCAGGCGAATAGCACACGCACAAGTATTTTCATGACACAGGTCCCCCGCTTAGATGATCGCCGAGCCGATGACATAGGACAGCGAGACCGACAGCAGCAGCGCAATCAGTCCCACCGCCCGGTTGTCGGCGGCAATCTCCTCATCGATCGAGAAGACGGGCGTCATAAATTCGAACAGGAAGTAAGCGCACAGCAGCAGGACAAAGCCGATCACCGCCCACAGCATCGTTTGATAAATGCTTTCACCCGAGCTGATGCTGAACCGGAGAATATTGCAGATGCCGAAGATTTTTCCGCCTGTCGCCATCGCGGCCGCCACATTGCCCCTGCGGATTTCGTCCCAGCAGTTGTATTTAGTCACGAGCTCGAATATCGACAGGAAGATGACGAGCCCCAACACCGCCACCGTGAAGTAACCGAGCAGCGAACCGATCGGATGGCTCAGCAGCGAATCGATAACCTCTTGCATTGTTCCCCCTCTTTCCGCGGGCAGCCGTTTATTTCAATTCGGCCACGGTTACCCCCGCTCCCCCTTCATTGTAATTCCCGAGCCGGTAGCTCTTTACATGGCGGTGCTTACGCAGGTAATCCTGGATGCCCGACCGCAGGACGCCGGTGCCTTTGCCGTGAATGATATAAATCTGGCCCAGGTTGCCCAAGAATGCCTCATCAATAAAACGGTCCGTCTCGATCAGCGCTTCCTCCAGGTTCGCGCCCCGCAGGTCCAGCTCGCTGCGCACGTTCTCGTCCCGGGTCCGCTTGACCGTCGTGGCCTGGCGGATCGGCTGCGCCGCAGCAGGTTTGGCTGCCGCAAGCAGTTCAAGATCGTCCAGCCGTACTTTCATCTTCATGATGCCAAGCTGAACGACGGCCTCTTTGGCGCCGGACAGCTCGACGACATGCCCCCGCTGGTTGAGGCTGAAGACGTTCACCTCGTCTCCCGGCTGAATGCTGCGCGGCGGCTTCGCCCCCGATTTGGCCGGCTTTTTGCTGCGGGCTTGCGGCTGGGCTTCGTCCAGCTTACGTCTGGCTTCGATCAGCTTATGCTCTTTGACCGACGCGCCTTCCTCCATGGCGAGCTTCCGCAGATCCGCAATAATCTGCTCCGCTTCCTTGCGCGCCTTGTCTACGATGCCAGCGGCATCCTGTTCCGCTTTGTCCAGCCATTTGTCCCGCTGGCTCTCCAGCTTCTCCAGCTCGCGGCGGTGTTTCGCGCGGAGCTCCTCCACTTCGCGCCGGAGATCTTCGGCCCGTTCGCGCTCGTTCTCCGCGGTCAGGCGGTTCTCCTCCAGCGAAGCGATCATATGCTCGACACGCATATCTTCTTCCGTTACTTCGCCGCGCGCGTGTTCCAGAATCGGAGCAGGCAGGCCGAGCCGTTCCGCGATCGCAAACGCGTTGCTTCGTCCCGGTACGCCGATCAGCAGCCGGTACGTCGGGCTGAGGCTCTGCACGTCAAACTCCATGCTGGCGTTGATGACGCCTTTGCGTTCGTAGGCATAAGCCTTCAGCTCGCTGTAGTGCGTCGTTGCCACCATCCGGCAGCCTTGGCGGTGAATATGCTCCAGGATGGCAATCGCCAGCGCCGAACCCTCGGCCGGGTCGGTTCCCGCGCCGACTTCATCCAGCAGAATCAGGCTTTTTGGAGTCATCCGCTTCAAAATGGAAATAATATTCGTCATATGGCTCGAAAAGGTACTGAGGCTCTGCTCAATGCTCTGTTCGTCGCCAATATCCGCGTAGATTGCATCGAATACGCACATCTGGCTGCCTTCCTCCGCCGGAATAAACAATCCCGACATTGCCATGAGACTGAGCAGGCCAACCGTCTTCAGCGTGACCGTCTTACCGCCCGTATTGGGACCGGTGACGATAATCGTGCTGTAATCGTTGCCGAGCTCCGCATCAAGCGGCACGACATGCTCCGCCGGAATCAGCGGATGGCGTCCTTTCCGCAGCTTCAGATAACCCCGGTCGTTCATGCGCGGCCGGACTGCCTTCAGTTCACGCGCCAAGCGGGCTTTTGCAAAAATAAAGTCGAGCTGGCCCAACACATCGACGTCATAAGTCATTTCTTCGGCTACCTCGCCGACTCTTGCGGTCAGCTTCTGGAGAATAACCTCTATCTCGCGTTCTTCCCGCAGCCGGGTCTCGCGCAGCTTGTTATTCATGGCTACAATCGATTCGGGCTCAATAAACAGCGTCGCTCCCGAACCGGACTGGTCATGCACAATCCCGCCGAAATGGGAACGGTATTCCGCCTTAACCGGAATTACGAACCGGTCGCCGCGGATCGTGACGAGCTGGTCCTGCAGCATTTTCGCAACCGAAGAGGAACGGATCATGCTGTCCAGCTTCTCCCGGATTCTGGCTTCGCCGCCCCGCAGCTCCCTGCGGATTGTTGCCAGCTCGGGGCTCGCGGAATCCAGCACCTCCGCGTCCTCGCCGATACAGGCACGGATGGCGTCTTCCAGCGGCTTCTGCTCCGACAAGAGATCGCTTAAGGCAAACAGCATCTCGATCGCTTCTTCTTCATGCAGCGCGGCAAGGAAACGTTTGATCCGGCGCGAGCCATGGATTGTATTGCCGACCGCAAGCAGGTCATGCGTCCCGAGCGTCCCGCCGATCCGGGCGCGTTTGAGCGCCGGTTCAATGTCGGTGATGCCTCCAAACGACGGAATGCCCTTAAGCCGGTCTACATTCGCCGCTTCCTCCGTCGCCTGCAGCAGGCGCTTCACCGTCTCGAAATCGCCCGAAGGCCGCAGCTCGTCTGCGGTCTCCCGTCCCATCGGGGTTTGCGTATATTTAATTAATTTATCTATAATCTTGCGGTATTCAAGCGTATGCAAAATCTTGTCGTCCAATTACAGTCACAGCTCCCTTCTAGTTCTTCTTATTATACCGAAAACAGGCGATTTCCGCCATTTGGCCCCGCCTGATCTCTCCAGCAGCCGTATAGGGCCGCAGCGGGGAAATCCGCTTCTTTTGGCTGCGCCGTTGTCTTGGCTAACCTTACCGACATAACGCCCGTCCGCCCGGCGCACAATAGAAGGTGCGCATCCCATTACCGCATTTCGAAGGAGGAAGGGCATGAGAATATTGGGTATCGTCGGCCGTTTTCTGGTTTCGGCGCTTATGCTCCTGGCGGTCGGCTGGGCTGTTCCAAATTTCAGCGTCGGCGGATTCGGCAGCGCGTTGCTGCTCGCTCTTGTCATTGCTTTAATCGGCTGGATCATCGAATCCATCGCCGGAACAAGGATCACCCCTTTCGGAAGGGGCATCGTCGGCTTTTTGACCAGCGCGACGGTGATCTGGGTGTCGCAGTTTGTAGTTGACGGCATCAAAGTCACCATCCTGGGCGCATTATTGGCCGCGCTGGTGATCGGCATTATCGATTTATTCCTGCCCGGCGCCGCCCCGTTTGATGCCGGCAAAACCGCAAGCTCCCGGTAACGGCAAACCCCCTAACCCCGAGTTATCCGGAGAAGGGGGTCTGCTTTCCGCCCGATCGGGCGGCTTCTTCGTGGAGCATCACTTTATTTTTGCCGGTCCGTTTAGCCTGATACAGGGCGTCATCCGCCTGGCGGAAAAGCGTCTCTTTCCCGGCACCCTGCTCATAACGGCATACACCTATGCTTGCAGTAATGCTCTGTCCTCCGGCATACGGGTGCTCCATACGGGCGATGCCCTGCCTTAATTCCTCCATCAGCACGTAAGATTCGCCAAGGGATTTGTCCGTAAATATAATTGCAAATTCCTCGCCCCCGTATCTTGCCGCAAAATCGTTTAGTCCGATCCGGGCGCTTAGCTCGGCAGCAACTTCTTTTAAGACGAGATCCCCCACCCAATGACCATAAGTATCGTTAACCTGCTTGAAGTTATCGATGTCCAGCAGCGCAAGCTGCAGTCTCAGCCCGTTGGTTTCGCACTGCTCCAGCAGCGTGTCGAGGTATTCGTGAAAGGTCTTATGGTTGTAGAGACCGGTAAGCGCATCAATTTTCAGCAGTTTGTCGGCGATTGCCCGCTCTACCAGCAGGCTCTGCTCGGACTGGGACAGCTGTTCCACGTAATCCCTAGCCTCCCGCGCCCGCACAATAATCCCGACGCCCATCACGCCAAAGACGGCAAAAATGAGCTCAACCAAAACAAATTCCGCCAGCGGCTTTTGCAGTACGGGACGTTCCAGTCCAAAATAAACAACAGCGTAAAACACTATACTGAACAGGCTTAGCCCAAACAGCAGCCGCCGGTCAAAATAAATGAGGGACAGCATAATCGGCATCATCAGCGCCAGCTGTGCTCCGTCCACAAACGGCTCAACGATAAAATAAACCAGATAGGACACGATAAAGCCGCAGCCGGCGACGGCTTGCTTGTGATAAACCCAGCTGGTGCGCAGCCACATTTCGGCGGCGGCCATGAAGATCAGGATCAGCAGATTGCAGGCGGCAAACAACTCATTTTTGCCTAACACCGCAGCGGAAGCATTCGGCTGAACCCCAAGCGATAAAAAAAGCAGCTGGCCGACAATCAAGATACATACGACCGCCCAGAACCCGTTAAGAATCCGGCGGTGCCAGATTTCGCTGTTCAAATCGTTCCCAATCAAGTTGACAATCCCCTACTTTTTGCCCGAATGTACTCCCTGCTGCAACCCCTCTATTATAATTCTATTTCGGCTTTTTGCACCAACTAATTAAGCATTGCGCGGATTTGTCAAGGAAACATTTTATATTCACCAAAATTTCAAAATTTAGCAAACCACAAACGGGCCAACTGGGGTATGCTTGGCATTGATCCCTGCGGGAGATTTTGCAAACGCTGACAAAGGAGAGTTGACGTATGCGCAAACTGATGATCGCAGCCGCCGGAAGCTTGATGCTGCTGCTTGCGGCCTGCGGTTCAAATGCCGGCCAGAACCAGGAAAACGCGGCTGAAGCGAATATTACGGCCGATGAGGAGCTGGTGATTAAGGCCAGCAACTATGAATTCGACCAGGAGGAATACCACCTGAAAAAGGGGGTGCCGGTCAAAATCGTGTTTGAGAACGAAAGCGGCAACCACGGCATCCTGGTCCCCGAGCTGAATCTGCAGCTGGATGCCAAAAAAAATACCAAAGTCATTGTTCCCGAAGAAGCGGGAACGTTCGAGGTGACCTGCTCCATTTTCTGCGGATCGGGACACGGCGCAATGAGCGCCAATATTGTGGTGGAGTAACATAATTCCGCCAATAAAAAGACGGGGCTGGTCTAAGTGACCCCGTCAAGTAGATAGCAAAGAAGAGGCTAATTTTATGCGGTGATTGCTTTCCGGTGCTCAGGCGATCGCTTACCGGCACTTAACCGGTGAGAGGTCGCCAGTTTTTTCTGGCCTAAACCGATTACTGGTCTTGTTTTGTACGATTTTTCACACAAACAACCTTACAGGCGTAAACTACTTTTGAGTTAGACGAATTTTTTATGAAAAGAGGCTGTCCCGTCATAATGACTTTCGGGACAGCCTCTCTGTTTATCATTCAAAAACTTCCAAGTTGGCCCAGCGGCCGACACCACGTTAGCTTCAGTACAGCGTTCTGGCTTCCAAAATGCGCTCTGACTTCCATAGTCGTTTCTGACTTCCATAGTCGTTCTGGCTTCCGAAGTGCATGCTGACTTTCGCTGCAACTGGCTACCCAATCCGGCTTCTGGGCACTATGCGTATTTCAACAGCCCCGCCTAGCTGTCCTGTTCAATCAGCTGAATCCACTCGTTGTATTCTACCTGCAGCTTGGCATATTCCGACTGCAGCTTCTGATGCTCTTCGTTCAGCCGGGCAAGCTCTTCCTGGCGCAGTCCGTATTCGGCCTGCAGCAGCCGCAGCTGCCCCTGCGCAAGCTCATAGCCCTCGCCGATTTCATCCAGCTGGCGGACCGCTTCGCCGCGCTCTTTCTCCAGCGTCTGTCGCAGCGCTTCGCCGGCTTCGGCTTCCTGCTGCCAGATCTCGATCTCCTCACGCAGCTGCGCTTCCGCCTCGCTCCACGCACGCTGCCGCTCCGCCAGCTCCTCGAACCGCTGCTGCCAATCCTCGGAGCTCCGGCGCGCTTCTTCCAGCTCGCTCCGGTGCGCTTCCGCCGCAGCCGCCGCTTCCCGGCCGGCCCGCTCCAGCTCGGCGAGCCGCGCTTCGGCCTCGCGGCCCGCCGCCGCAAGCGCCTCGGCCTGCCCGCGCAGCCGCTTCGCATCCGCATCCGACTCCTCCAGCAGCGCCTCCAGCGCGCCGTTCTCCTCGCGCAGGCTTTCGGCCAGCTCGCGCAGCTCGGCTTCGTGCCGCTCCAGCTCGGCAGCGCGCTGCTTGGCTTGCTCCGCGCGCTCCTCCGCCTCGCGGACCCGGCCGCGCAGCGACTCTGCCTGCTGCAGCGCTTCCTCATGCCGCGCCGCCAGACCGGCCTGCTCCTCACGCAGTGCAGCGAGCGCCTCTTCGGCCTGCGCCGCCTGCTGCAGCAGCGCCTCGTTCTCGCGCTCCGCCTCGCGGACCCGGCCGCGCAGCGACTCCGCCTGCTGCAGCGCTTCCTCATTCTGCGCCGTCAGACCAGCCTGCTCCTCGCGCAGTGCAGCGAGCGCCTCTTCGGCCTGTACAGTCTGCTGCAGCAGTACCTCGTTCTCGCGCTCCGCCTCGCGGACCCGTTCGCGCAGCGTCTCCGCCTGCTGCAGCGCTTCCTCATGCTGCGCCGTCAGACCAGCCTGCTCCTCGCGCAGTGCAGCGAGCGCCTCTTCGGCCTGCACCGTCTGCTGCAGCAGCGCCTCGTTCTCGCGCTCCGCCTCGCGGACCCGTTCGCGCAGCGTCTCCGCCTGCTGCAGCGCTTCCTCATGCTGCGCCGTCAGACCAGCCTGCTCCTCGCGCAGCCCGGCGAGCACTTCCTCGGCCTGCGCCGCCTGCTGCTGCAGCTGCTCGTTCTCGCGCTCCGCCTCGACCCGGAAGCCGTGCTCGCGCTCGAAGCGGCCTTCGGCGTCCTCCAGCTCGGCGCGCAGCGTCTGCAGCTCGTCCTCGAGCGCCCGCAGCCGCTCTTCGCCGTCAAGCAGCGATGTCTCGAGCTCTCCGAGCTCCTCGAGGCGCTGCTCGGCTAGCGTGCGCCAACGGGCCGCTTCTTCCGCCGCCCGAGCCTGCTCCCGCTGCAGGCGTTCGCGCTCGTCCTCCAGCGCGGCTACCCGCTTCGCGAGCTCGGCCGTGTCGCTCTCCGCCTGGCTGTGGAGCGACCGCAGCGTCTCCAGCTCGCCGGTCAGCAGCTCCGCGTGTGCAGAAGCGGACTCCAGCTCTTCGCGCAGTCCGGCTTCACGCGCCAGCGCTTCTTCGTACTGCGCCGCCAGCTGGACGCCGCTTTCGCGTTCGCTTTTGATGCCCGCTTCCATCGCGCGCAGCCGCGACTGCAGCTGGCCAGTGGTCCCGCGAAGCTCTGCAATCGTCTTCTCGAAGTCCTGGACCGCCTGCTTGTGGCGCTGCTCTTGGGCGCCGAGGGACTTGCGCAGCTCCTTGTTCTTCAGCTGCTCGCCAAGCGCCGCATCGCGCTCGCGGGCCAGCTCCGCGGTGAGCTGCTGCCGCACCGTCTCCAGTTCGCCGGTCAACGTGCTTCGCGCCGCTTCCAGCTCCTGCGTCAGCGCGGACCGCGTCTCTTCGGCCTCCTGGGTCAGCACCGACTTGGTGCTGTCCAGCTCGGCCAGCAGACGTTCCCGCTCCGCCCGGTGCTCCAGCTCCAGCTGTTCCCGCAAGTTCGCCGCTTCCTGCGCGTGGGCCGCCTGCAGCTCTCTGACGCGCTCCTGATGCACCGTCTCCAGCTGCTCCAGCTCCTGCCGGCTCTGCTCGCGCTGTTTCGAGAGCTCGCGGTCCCGCTCGGCCTGCAGCTCAAGCAGCTCCTGCTTCAGCCCCGCAAGCTCCTCTTCCAGCTGCCGCCGGAGCGCATCCGCCGCTTCCTGTTCCGTCCGAAGCCGCTCCAAATGCGTTTTGCCGGCAAGCTCGGCTTCTTCCGTCAGCCGCTTGCGCTCCGCCTCGACTTCTTCAAGCAGGCGCCGCCGTTCCTCATCCGCGGCGGCCTTGATGCTCTCGATCCGCTCCTCTGCTTCGCGGGCCCGGCGCTCCTCGTCTTCCTGCCATTCGCGCTGCGCGTCCAGCAGCCGCGCCACTTCGGAGCGCAGCTCGCTGCGCTCGCCAGTCAGCATATTCAGCTCGTTTTTCAAATCCTGAGCCTGGATCGCCTGCTCCGCCATATGAACGGCGGCAAGCACCGCAATGCGGGGTGTATCCAGTCTGGTGTGGGATTTCGAAATCGCTCGCATATGCTCGTCGACATAGCGGGCTACTTGTTTCATATATTCAGGGCTGCTTCCCATCAGCCGATAGGAAGTGCCATATATCTCCACGGCGACACGTGTCCGGTCCATAGCCACAGTTGTGCCCTCCTTTGTGTGTGTGCGGATTCTAAGCTGTGCCGGCTTGCCCGGGAAGCCGCGCTATTAAAGTCATGCTGCAGCTGAAAAGGCTGGCCGCTTCCGGAAGGTTCGGAAAAAAGCCACAGCGAATCGATCCATACAGAATGGATTCGCTGCGGCTTTACGTAATTCCTGCTACTTTCTCAATTCCGCGCCAAAAGTTTGTTCCAGCGCTGAAAGGACTTCCCCATGGGGAACTGCGACTTCCTCATCGGTTAGCGTATGCTCCGGATGGCGGTAAAGCAGGGCAATCGCCACGCTTTTTTTGCCTTCCGCCAGCTTGCCTCCCGTGAAGACGTCAAAAACGCGGGCGGATTGGAGCAGCTCGCCGCCGGCCTGGCGGATGGTCTCCAGCAGCTTGCCGGCCGGAACCGCGGAATCGACAACAAGCGCGATATCGCGTTCCATCCCGGGGAAACGCGGCAGCTCGCTGTACTGAATCCGGCTCTCCACACGGTCATAAAGCGGCTGAAGCGCAATTTCGGCGGCATACGTGTCAACAAGATCGTACTCACGCTGCAGCTCCGGATGGATTTGTCCCAGCGTGCCCAGTTTTACGCGTCCGTCCGTTCCGGTCAGATAGACGGATGCCGAACGTCCCGGGTGGAAGCCTGCCGGGCTGTCCGCTGCGTACTCCACAGACTCTTCCAGGCCGAAATGGCCAAACAGGGATTCAAGCGCCCCTTTCAGATCAAAGAAGTCGACCGGCTGAGCCGCCACATTCCACTGTTTGCTCCGGCTCGAACCGCTCAGCAGCAGGCCCAGCACAGGCTGTTCGTCTGGCTGGCGTGTCAGCGTGTCTTCCTCCGTGGAGAAGATGCCGCCGATCTCGAACAGGGCCAGATCGCTCTGCCGCCGGTTCGTGTTATAGCGCGCGATCTCTAGCAGCTGAGGCAGCAGACTCGTGCGCAGCACGCTGCGGTCTTCGCTCATCGGCATCGCCAGCTTGACCGCTTTGCCCGCTCCGGTCAGCGCCGGGAACAACGTGCTCTGTTCCGGCTGAATGAACGAATACCCCAACACCTCCTGGTAGCCTCCGTCCGCCAGCAGGCGGCGCAGCTCCCGGCGGATCCGCTGCGGCCGGGTCAAAGCCCCAGGTGTTGTCGGTCCTTCAATCAGCGTGGTCGGAATGTGGTCGTAGCCGTAAAGACGGGCCACCTCTTCAAACAGATCCACATCGTAAGTAATATCGCCGCGTCTGGACGGTACCCGGACTTCAATCATCCCTTCGCCGGCCGTCGCACAGTCGAAACGCAGGCGGGCAAACAAGGTTTTGACCTCCAGCATCGACAGCTCGGTGCCGAGATGCCGGTTCATTTTCTCCAAAGACAGCAGCAGCGTCTTCTCTTCCACTTCAGGGCTGCCCGCCTGCACAACGCCTTCACGTACAACACCTTCCGCATACCGTGCAATCAAAGCCGCGGCGCGGTCCAGCGCCGGCAGCACCCGGGCAGGATCAACTTCCTTCTCGAAACGCAGCGACGCTTCCGAACGCAGGCCCAGCTTGCGGGATGTTTTGCGGACGGTTCCTCCGTCAAACCGCGCCGATTCCAGCACCAGGTTCACCGTATCCGCTGTGACCTCAGAGTCCAGGCCGCCCATTACCCCGGCGAGCGCGACAGGTTTCACGGCATCGGCGATGACCAGCATACTGGTCTCCAGCTTCCGATCCTGCCCGTCAAGCGTCGTCAGCGATTCGCCTTCGCGGGCGAAACGGACTTTCAGCATACCGCCTTCCAGCTTGCCCGGATCAAACGCATGCAGCGGCTGGCCGTATTCCAGCATGACGTAATTGGTAATGTCCACGATGTTGTTGATCGGCCGCACGCCTGCGGCAATCAACCGGTTCTGCAGCCACAGCGGCGAAGGTCCTGGCTTCACGCCTTCGATAACCCGGGCCGCGTAGTGTCCGCAAGCCCCGGCTGACTCAATTTCCACGGCAAGCGTATCCGCCGCAGGCCCGCCCGACTCAAGAAGCTCCGGCTCCGGCAGCGTAAGATCTCGGGCGAGAATCGCACCAACCTCGTAGGCGGCGCCGATCATGCTGAGACAGTCGGAACGGTTGGGCGTCAAGTCAAACTCCAGCACCTCGTCGTTTAGTCCAAGCAGTTCGGTGATATCGCGTCCGATCCCGGTTCCTTCCGGAAGGACCAGAATGCCTTCCTGCTGCTCCTTCGGCAGCAGCTTGTCGTTGATTCCCAGTTCCTTGGCCGAACAGATCATGCCTTGGGAAACCACGCCGCGCAGCTTGGCTTTTTTAATAGTAATCCCTGGAAGCACCGCTCCAACCAGCGCGACCGGTACTATCTGCCCGGCATCCACGTTTTTGGCGCCGCAGACGATCTGCAGATCTTCACCTGTACCTGCGTCCACCGTACACACATTCAGCTTGTCGGCATCCGGGTGTTTTTCCTTTGCTTTGACGTAGCCGGTCACCACGCCTTTGACGCCTTTGTTCAGGCGTTCCACACCGTCGATCTCGATCCCGGCGGCCGTAATCTGCTCGGCCAGTGTTTCCGGGGAGACCCCTTCCAGCGAGATATAGTCGTTCAACCATCCGGTTGATACTTTCATTGTCCGCTCACTTCCCTTTTATCGTTCTATTCATTTGATCTGTCCCGCGCCCGAAAACATCTAAGTTTCCGGCTCGTTCAGCATGCCGCTGTCCTAACGCGGAAACCGCAGGCGGGCCTGCAGGGCAGACGATTAGATTCCTCTGAACTGCTTGACGAACGCCATATCGTTGCTGTAAAAAAGCCGGATGTCGTCAACGCCGTATTTCAGCATCGCGATCCGCTCCACGCCCACGCCAAACGCAAAGCCGCTGACCTGCTCGGGATCGTAGCCGCTCATTTCCAGCACTCTCGGATGCACCATGCCGGCCCCAAGAATTTCCAGCCAGCCCGATTGCTTGCACAGGCGGCAGCCTTGGCCGCCGCACTTGAAGCAGCTTACATCCACTTCGACGCTTGGTTCAGTGAACGGGAAAAAGCTCGGGCGAAGCCGGATTTTGGTGTCCGGTCCAAACATTTCTTTTACGAACTGCTCCAGCGTGCCCTTTAGGTCACTCATGCGGATGTTCCGGCCGATTACGAGGCCTTCGATCTGATGGAACTGGAACGAATGCGTCGCATCGTCGTCGTCACGCCGGAACACTTTGCCCGGACAGATAATTTTGACAGGGGTTTCCCCTTTCATCGCTTCCATGGTCCGCACCTGTACAGGCGAAGTCTGGGTGCGCATCAGCAAATCTTCAGTCAAATAAAACGAATCCTGCATATCGCGGGCCGGATGGTTTTTGGGCAGATTGAGCGCTTCAAAGTTGTAGTAGTCGGTTTCGACTTCCGGACCTTCGGCCACCCGGTACCCCATGCCGATAAAAATATCCTCCACTTCCTGGATGACCCGGCTCAGCGGATGAATTCCGCCTTGCGCCAGCCTGCGGCCGGGCAGCGTTACATCCACGCGCTCCGCGGCGAGCTTGCGTTCGGTCTCCTGCTGCTGGAACGCCTCCTGCTTGGATGTGATAATCTCTTCGATTGCTCCGCGCACCAGATTGGCCACCTGGCCGATCACCGGACGTTCTTCGGCGCTAAGGCCGCCCATTCCGCGCAGCACCTCTGTTAGCTCGCCTTTTTTACCCAGGTACTTGACCCGGAGGTCGTTCAGCGTCTGCGGATCGGTTACCTCCTGCAGCCTGGCGAGCGCTTCGACTTTTAATGCTTCCAACTTTTCCTTCATGGCCTTGTACAGCCCCCTTCAATCATTCCTTCTCGTTTTAGACACACAAAAAAAGCCTTCTCTCCCTCGTAAGGGACGAAAAGACCGCGGTACCACCCTTGTTAAACGGAGACCGGCGGCGGGATACTCCCTGCCTTCGGCAATCAACCGTTTCACTCGATGCAGGGATAACGGCCTGCGGCCGGTGTTCCCTACTCTCTTCCCGCTGGCTCGCAGCAAAAAGAATTCAGGAAACGGCTCCGGAGCGAACTTCGGCACTCCCGGCTTCCCAGAAACGCTCTCAATCTCCGGCGTCTCCTCCCTGTGGACCAGGCGGTGCGTACTCTTCTCCATCATAGCGGATCATTCAGTGAAGTTAAATTGTCCCGTGACGGGATATCTATTCATTATAAAGGCGGGATTGCCTTTTGACAAGCGGGCGGACCGTCTAACTGGCGGAGAAAGCGGAAGTTTGAAAAGCGGGTATCGTTCGGGAAAAAGGTGGGTATATAGTACTCAAGCATATCTTGTCGTCAAATTTGCGCAAAATTTGTCGAATAATGGAATTAATACATAAAACATAGGTTTATAGTCAGGTTTTAGAATAAAGAGTTTCCCGCCATGTTCCCGGCCCAACCGGGAAACACAGCAAAGCAGTACATAAAGTAGAACAGAAAGCATAGGCCGGGGTTACCGTATCGTTTCCGCCTTCGAGAGGCAGAAACCGCAGGCCGCGGTTTGCGGATGGCAGGGAGAGATGAGATTGCCGGAATGGAAAGAAATTCAAAAAGAGCGCCGGCTGGCCGCCTTGTTCGCCGGAGTTATGCTGCTCTTGATCGGTATGAGCGCCGCGTCGCTGATTTATCTGAATCATACGTTTGACCGTCTCTCCGATTCGCTTTATCATCAGGTGTACAAAAATACGGAGAACTTATTAAGCGCGGACAGAGATTTATATCAGGCTTCCCTGGCGCTGCTTCAGGCGGCAAACCCGGAATACCCGCCGGATGTACGGGCGGCGGCCAGCGGCGTGTTCCGCGATAACATTGCGCAGGCCCGCGAGCGGGTCGGGAGCGCAGCTCGCGGTCTTCCTTCCGCCACCGGGCAACCGGCAGGGCTTGGCGGGTCAGGGAAGCTGCCGGAAGAGCTTGCTGCGGAGCTGCAGGGATTCGGAGAAGACTTTCGTGTCTATGCGGCGATGGGTGAACAGGCTTTGGCTTCTTTTCCGGATGAGGAGTTTTTCACTCCAGACGGAGCTTCGGCGCTGCTGAATGCGCAGCTTGAACGCACAAGAGGGTACCTCGACCGCGGTGAACAGCTGCTGGACAGTTATGCGCAGCGGATTACCCAAATGTTCCACGACCGGAAAAGCGGAATGTTTGCGATCTATACGCTGCTGCTCTGCTTGCTGATGCTTGTGATCCTGTACTTGGGCCGCAGATTGATTCTTTTACACAAGGAGATGCGCGACAGTCAGTCGATGTACCAGCTGATTGGCAAGTCCATGTCCGACTTTATTCTGCTGACCGACGGGGAAGGACGGATCGGGTACGCCTCTCCCTCTCATGCTTCTGTACTTGGTTACATCCCCGATAAAGGCGATCTGCTAACCAACTATATCCGCGAGCCGGAGCTGTCCTGGGCAAAGCTGAAAGCCGCGGTTCAAAGCGCCTCCCGCCTCTCCGAGCTGCGCATGCGGGCCGAAACGGGACGATGGGTTTGGCTTGAAACCAAGGTGACGCCGATAACCGGCAGCCGGTCTTTTCCCGTGCGTTACATGTTTGTTTCCCGGGAAATAACCGAACGTAAGCAGCATGAGGAGCGGCTGCATAAGCTGGCTTTTTACGACCATCTGACATCTATACCGAACCGGGCCCATTTTAAAATGTATATGGAAAGTTTGACCTCCAATCCTGATAGCGGACGGACACCGCTTGCGCTGGCCCTGCTGGACTGCGACCGGTTCAAACAGCTGAACGATACGCTTGGCCATCTGGCCGGTGACGATTTTCTTCAGCAGCTGTCCAGGGAACTGCAGCAGGCGGTACAGGGCACCGGGCAAGCCTTCCGGCTCGGGGGAGACGAGTTTGCGGTGGTTCTCCACCGCAGATCGGCGCCGGAATCGCTTGAGCAGTCGCTGTCCAAGCTGCTCCGCTTATTTCATAAGACCTGGTCCGTGGACGGAGCCAGCTTTCATACTTCGGCCAGCATCGGCGTTGCGCTGTATCCCAAGCATGGCGTAACGATGAACGAACTGCTGAAGGCGGCGGATTTGGCGATGTACCGTTCCAAAAGCCGGGGCGGCAACGAAGCCTGCCTGTACGACGAATCGATGCGGGAGGCGGAGAATACGGACAAAAAAAGCGGCGGCTGACGAGCCTTCTCCCTCTACAGGCGCCGGTTCTGCAAGGTGTTTGAGCGCTAACTGCAGCTGACGCTTTGGGCAGCGGGAAAAACACTGAACAACGTACGGAGCTGCCAAGCCACCCGTCATCTCCTTATATAAAAACGTTCCGGCCCATCTAATGGACCGGAACGTTTTTTTGCAAGGCCTAAGCCTGTGTAAGAAATACAGAAACCAATCAGCTGGTAAGCGGCAGATGTTCGGCCTGTACCGAAGCACCGTCACTCAGGACATCCCGGATCAGCACCTTGACGGTCTGCCCGGTTCCGCCCAGCTCTACCAGCCGGTCCCCGCTTCCATCCTTGGCTTCCCAATCGTTGAGCCTCAGTACATAGCCGATCGAGTCGGACGCCGGGCTGACTTCAATCCGGGCCACCGCCCGGCCGTCCTCCACATACCGGAAATCCGCCTGTCCGTCCTGCACGCCGGTTCCCCACACCCACAAATTCCAGCCTTGATAACGGCCGTCTCTGCGTTCGTAATGAACTTCAACCACACGATTAGGCGGTCCCGGGTCTTCCTGAACATCGTACAGCACCATCATTGAAAGTCCTTCGACCCTGACCTCTCCCTGCTCGGTACGGAATGCTTCCGTTCCCGCCCGGGTATGATCGACAACGACGTTCCAGGGCTCCTCCGACTCCGGCAGCGTAAACATGACCGGGTGGGAATTTGCGTTAAAGATGACCAGTATGGTCCGCCATGGATCCCCGCCCGCATTCCGGTGCAGCCGGTAGGCGACCACGCCGCTGTCGCAGCGGAGAAAATCAAGCGAGCGTTCGATCTGCTCGCGTCCGCGCAGGCGAAATGCCGGATGCGTTGTGCGCAGATGAATCAGTCCCCGGTAATAATCGTAGACTGGCCGATACAGCGTCTTGTTCTCCCAGCGGATACTGTTCACCGCGTCGCCGCTGCGGTAGCTGTTGTGATCGCCGTATTTGCTGCGCAGCAGCTCGTCACCCGCGTGCAGGAACGGGGTCCCTTGGGAAGTGAGCACAAGCCCGTTCGCCAGCAGCGTCCGCCGGACCGTCTCGCCGGCAAGCGGGTCAGCGGCATCCACCGTCAAATAGGGGCGGCTGTTCAAAACCGCTTCCTCAGCCGTCCGGCCGTCCGTTGGAACCCCGTCGCGGAATTCGGCAAACCCTGCCTCCTCCCGCAGGCCCTGTGTAACCAGCACTTTATCCCATAGATTTAGATTGTCGTGAGCGGTGACGTAATTGACCGTTTCGGCAGGCGATTCGGCAAAATCATGAACCGAACCCATAATTCCCGCGGCGACTGCGCCTTCCCGGCCCGGTTCGCCCGTGGCGAACCCCCGGCCCCAGCCGTCGCTGTCCCCCTTGACGGCGCTGCGGAAATTATCGTTGAAGACGGCGTAGCCCTTGCCGCGCTGCGTCCCTTTCAGCGTCTTCTGCACAAGGGGGGAGTCGCCTCCGGTCCACGGCTCGCCGTAGAACAGCAGATTCGGATTTACTTCGAGCCGCAGCTCCTCCACCACCTCGCGCATCGTCACCGTATCAATCAGCCCCATCAAATCGAAGCGGAAGCCGTCGATATGATATTCCTTCGCCCAGTAGCGGAGGGAATCCTTGATATATTTGCGGACCATCGGCCGTTCGGTGGCCAGTTCATTGCCGACACCCGAACCGTTCGACAGTGCGCCCCCAGGATAACTCCGGTAAAAATAGCCCGGGACCAGCGGCTCAAACGGCCCCTTCTCGACCGAATATGTGTGGTTGTAGACAACGTCCATCACCACTGCCAGGCCTTTGCGGTGCAGTGCCTGGACCATTTCTTTGAATTCACGGATACGGAGCGCGGGATCCGCCGGATTCATGCTGTAGGAACCCTCGGGGACATTATAATGCTGGGGGTCATAACCCCAGTTATAGGAAGCGGTTCCATCAACGCCCAGCTCGTCAACCGTCTGAAAATCCGCGACAGGCATAAGATGCACGTGCGTTACGCCCAACTCGGCCAGATGATCGATACCAAGCGCGCAGCCGTCCGGACCGGTGACCCCGGTTTCCGTAAATGCTTTGTATTTCCCCTTATATTGAAGGCCCGACGACGGGTGGGCCGAAAAATCGCGGACATGCAGTTCATAAATGACCGCATCGGCCGGATGCGCAAGCGCTGGACCGCTATCCTGCTCCCAGCCTTCTGGATCTGTGGTCCGCAGATCGACAATGGCGGTACGGACTCCGTTAGCCGATACCGCGCGGGCGTAAGGATCGGCAGCCTCCCGTTCGCTGCCGTCGGCGAACGCCGCCCGGTACATATAATATTTACCATGCAAATCACCGGCAAATCTCAGCTGCCATACGCCGCCCTGGCGGCGCTGCATCGGAAACACCCGTCCGGCGTCCGCGTTCTCCGGCCCCTTCGTACCGGATCCGTCTGTATCATACAGCACCAGGGACACGGATAATGCCGTGGGCGCCCATAAACGAAACAAGCTGCCCACAGGCGAATACAACAAGCCAAGCCTGGCTTCCATACTTATCTCAGCTGCCGCTTCGGCACTTGCCATACGTTCGATCATTTCAATCACCATCCTAGTTGGAGCGGCGGCCGGGCCGCCTGATTCTCTTTATTTCCTCTTATCTCCAATTTCGTGCGGTTCATACGTACGGGACGATCAGGTGCCTTTGTGGAGGTCCCATAGTATTCTATGTCGTAGATGCGGCACGGGTTTGGGATATTGTTATTTCTTTGACGTTTCTTTGACTTTTTCTTTGAATAGGTTTGGCGTATTCTATTGCCTGGTTCACCGGGCTTGTTTACTCTATATATCGGCATAAACGGGCAGCCAATGAAGCGGTTTGGCCTCTTCAGTGTCATTCATTGTCAGCGTGTGTAATTTTCTGTCTAATCCTGCTATTTACCGCGTTCTTAAACTGGACAGACTGTCCGTAAGAAACACATAAAAGTAACGGTTTTATCCGGCCGAAGGTTGCAGCTAGGAGGAATTTGCTTAAATAAAGAGGACACCGGGCCATTATAGACACTGCATTTGCGCCGGGCTCAGTAAAATCCTAAAGTTTCTCCTTCTTCCTTGGGAATGCGCACAATCTAGTCTTATGGCAAAAAAAAGCCGGTCCCCCGAAGGGAACCGGCTTGAAGTAGTTGGAAAAGTCAAGGAAGACGGCCCGAAATCACCTTTCTTCCGAAATGAAAGAACAGAGAATAATCAAATGCTGCGGCGTTATTAGCGCGTCGCGCTCCGAACCAGCTCCGCGACTTCTTCAGCCGTACCGAGTCCAAGCGCTTGTTGCGCCAGATTCTTCATCTCGGCGGCGGACAGCTTCGAAATCTGGCTGCGCGCCGGCAGAATCGAAGTGGCGCTCATGCTGAATTCGTCAAGGCCAAGACCCAGCAGCAGCGGAATCGCCGTAGCGTCCCCGGCCATCTCGCCGCACATACCGGCCCATTTGCCCTCTGCATGCGCCGCGTCGATCACGTTTTTGATCAGGCGGAGAATGGCAGGGTTATAAGGCTGGTAGAGATAGGAAACCCGTTCGTTCATGCGGTCGGCAGCCATCGTATATTGAATCAGATCGTTGGTGCCAATGCTGAAGAAATCGACTTCCTTGGCGAACTGGTCGGCGAGTACAGCGGTAGAAGGAATTTCAACCATGATGCCGAGCTGAATGTTGTCCGATACCTGGATGCCTTCTGCCAGCAGTTTGCCTTTCTCTTCGAGCAGCAGCGCCCGCGCGGAACGGAATTCATCCAGCGTAGCAATCATCGGGAACATAATCCGCAGGTCGCCGTGTACGCTTGCCCGGAGCAGCGCGCGCAGCTGGGTGCGGAAAATATCCTGCCGGTCCAGACAAAGCCGGACGGCGCGGAAGCCCAGGAACGGGTTCATTTCCTTCGGCAGATCAAGATACGGCAGCTCCTTGTCGCCGCCGATATCCAGCGTGCGGACGACGACCGGCTTGCCAGCCATTTTTTCCAGAACGGTGCGGTAAGCGTTGTACTGGACATCCTCGGAAGGCAGCTTATCACGGCCCATATAGAGGAATTCAGTCCGGTACAATCCGACGCCTTCACCGCCGTTATCAAGCACGCCAGCCACATCGTTTGGTGTGCCGATATTGGCCGCAAGCTCCACATGCTTGCCGTCCGCCGATACCGTAGGCAGATCGCGCAGTTTTTTCCACTCCGCCACCTGCTTGCTGTACGCTTCCTGCTTCTGCGCATATTCCACAGTTACGGCTTCGTCCGGATTGATCAGCACTTCCCCGCTCAGACCGTCCACGATCACCAGATCGCCGGCTTTGACTTGGGACATGACGCTTTTTGTGCCGACAACAGCCGGAATTTCCAGCGAACGGGCCATAATCGCCGAGTGCGAGGTGCGGCCGCCGATGTTAGTTGTAAAGCCTTTGACATACTGGCGGTTCAGCTGAGCCGTATCCGATGGCGTCAAATCTTCAGCGATAACAATCACTTCTTCGCTGATCTCAGCCGGACTGATGTAATGAATGCCAAGCAGATGGTTCAGCACCCGCTTTGTTACGTCGCGCATATCCGCAGCCCGCTCCTGGAGATAGGCGCTCTTCATGTTCTCGAACATCTCCACGAACTGGGCGGACACTTCATTCAGCGCAAAGTCAGCGTTCACCGATTCCTGGCGGATTTTATCCGTGACCGGGCTGATCAGCTCAGGATCATCCAGAATCAGCAGATGTGATTCGAAAATCTCCGCTTTTTTTTCACCGAGTTCGGCAAGCGTCCGGGCTTTAATGGCCTGAAGTTCGCTTCTGGATTTGTCTAGCGCGTCGTTCAGCTTGGCAATTTCAGCTTCCGGATCGGCGATTTGCCGCTTGGAAATGGAATAGTCAGGATGTTCCAGGATGAAGGCCCGGGCGACTGCGATGCCAGCGGAGGCCGCGATTCCTGAAATCTTATTCATGAACTTCTCCCAGCCCTTCCGAAACCATAACCTCCTGAAGAGCGTTCAGCGCAGCTTCTTCTTCGTCGCCTTCCGTAATCAAAGTCAGCGTATCGCCAGCTTCAAGACCCAAAGACAGGACGCCCAGGATCGATTTCAGCGTTACCTTTTTGCCTTTTGCTTCCGCAAATGCTTCGGTTCCTTTAAATTTTGTAGCCGTATTTACCAGGGCAGTTGCCGGACGTGCGTGAATTCCATCCTCGTCGATGATTCTGAATGTTTTTTGCATTAGTATCCAACTCGCTTTCTGTATAAAGTTTATTATGATGAAAAGGAAACGGCGGTTCTATCTCCATTATACCGAAGCCGCCGCCCCTTTTACACTTGAGAGCAGGTCAGCGCAGCATAGGTCTTGCTGCGCCGGGATAAACAGGTTTACCGGGGCACTAACCTTACTGGATGGAGATGATGTCTTTGTCTCCGATCGACACCTTGCCCGGCTTCTTCAGCGTAACCGAAGAGCCTTCCGGCAGGTTCGAGAAGATCACCGGCGAAATCACCGAAGGCGCATTGGCCTTGACGTACTCCAGATCCACTTCCATAATCGGCTGTCCGGCGGCAACCAGGTCGCCTTCCTGTACCAGCACATTAAAGCCTTGGCCTTTCAGCTTCACCGTGTTGACGCCGATATGCACGAGCACTTCCTTGCCGCCGTCGGACATAATGCCGATGGCGTGCTTGCTCGGGAAGACATTGAACACCTTGCCGTAAACAGGCGATGCGATCTTGCCGTCGCTTGACAGGAACGCAAATCCGTCTCCGGTCATTTTTTGCGAAAAGACCTGGTCCGGAACTTCGGTGATGTCCATCAGCTCTCCATTAACCGGCGAGACGATATCCTCAGGAATAATCGCTTCCCCTTCCTGGCCCGCCTGCTGTTCGGCTTCAGGCACCGGCGCGGCTGCAGCTGTCGGTGTGCGGCCGCTCATTACGTCCTGGATTTGGGTTTTGATCGTATCCGAACGGGTACCGAAGATCGCCTGTACGTTGTTGCCGACCTCGAGCACGCCCGAAGCGCCGAGCTTTTTCAGCCGGTTTTTGTCGACGTTCGCTTTGTCCTTCACCTCAACCCGCAGGCGGGTGATACAAGCGTCGAGATGGACGATGTTTTCGCTGCCGCCCAGTGCGCCGAGAATATTGCGCGGCAGATCGTCGCCTGTCTTCGAGACGGCGGCGGTGTTCTTCGTCTCCTCCGCGTCGTCCGTCTCCTCCTCGCGTCCCGGCGTCTTCAGGTTGAACTTCCGGATGACGAACCGGAAACCGAAGTAGTAGATCACCGCGATGACCAGACCGACCGGGATCACCAGCCACCAGGCGGTGCGGTTCGGAATGATGCCGAACAGCACGTAGTCGATAAAGCCGCCGGAGAAGGTCATGCCGATTTTGACGTTCAAAATATGCATGGTCATAAACGACAGACCCGCAAATACCGCGTGGACCGCAAACAGCAGCGGCGCCACAAACAGGAACGAAAATTCGAGCGGCTCGGTAATCCCCGTCAGGAACGAGGTGAGCGCCGCGGAAATCATCAAGCTGCCGACCACTTTTTTATGCTGAGGCTTGGCTTCGTGGTAAATGGCCAAGGCTGCGGCCGGCAGGCCGAACATCATAAACGGATACTTACCGGTTGTAAACGTACCGGCAGTGAACTCCACGCCGTCGCGCAGCTGCTGCATGAAGATACGCTGATCGCCGCGGACCAGTTCGCCCGCCTGGCTGACATAGCTGCCGAACTCGTACCAGAACGGCGAGTAGAAAATATGGTGCAGCCCGAACGGAATCAGCGAGCGTTCGATCAGACCGAAGATAAACGCTGCCAGCGTTTTGTTCGTGTCGATCATGCTCTGCGAGACGTAGTTCAGTCCGTGCTGGATCGGCGGCCAGACCAAGGTGAGCAGCAGGCCGAGCAGCAGGGACGTAACGGCTGTCATAATCGGGACAAACCGCTTGCCCGCAAAAAAACCTAAGTACGACGGAAGCTCAATTTTGAAAAACCGGTTATACATGGACGCCGCGAGTACCCCGACAAGAATACCGCCGAACACGCCGGTCTGCAGGGTCGGAATCCCCAATATGCTGGCATAGGAATAATCTCCCCATGACAGCACATAGTCATTAACGCCAACCACAGTCCCCATCGTCACATTCATGACCAGGTAACCAATAATCGCCGCCAGACCCGCAACCCCTTCCCCGCCGGCAAGTCCGATGGCGACCCCGACCGCAAACAGGAGCGGCAGATTCGCAAACACGATATCCCCCGAGTTCATCAGAACGTTGGCGATCGCCTGAACGACCCCATTTTCAAGTGCGGGCACATATTGCAGAAAATCCTCGTTAACCAGCATGTTGCCTATGCCGAGCAGCAGCCCTGCCGCCGGCAAAATCGCCACCGGCAGCATCAGCGCCTTGCCTACCCGCTGCAGGACGCCGAACAGCTTTTTGAACATCGAATTCACTTCCTTTTAGTTAAAGGTATGGTGCCTACAGCTGCCAAACAGAAAGCAAAAAAGGCATGAGCAATACAGCACGCCGGTTCTCCCCTAACTCTAAAGTTAGATTACCCCAAGAGGGGGGAAGAAAACCAAAATACTGTAATTCACTCATGCCTGATCGAATCAGTTACACGTTTATATTCTGTTCGGTAAATAACGTAGCCTATTGTAGCATCGTTTGCGGAGAGCTGCAAGCCCTTTTTTCACACAAAATCGGCTGATTTAGACCTGAATTGGAGGCAGACAAGGGGAACGGAGCTGGCACTGCGGCCAATTTGGGACTTTCGGTTGCTGTTATTCCTGTCTATTAGCAAGAATGCCGCTTGCTCAAGCTTTAACCCGCTCCAATCGCGTGATCGTCTTCCTTCCGCTGGGCCAGCCGCTGCAGATGGACGGTCAAATAACTGATCTCCGCCGGATACACCGGAATCCGCAGCCGGTTCTCCATCACCTTCGTCAGCTTCCAAGCAAGCGAATACATCTCGGGGTATTCCCGTTTCATCAAGCCGTCCAGCGAGGAGGTCTCCTGTACCGTCTCCCCTCTGCGCAGCCGTTCAAGCAGGAACCTAAGATGCGTAACAAGCCGCGAATAATCCAGCGATTGCCGGGGAATGCGGTAGTCCAGGCTGTCCTCGACAAGGTTGACCAGGTCGCCGATCAGCTCCGAATTCTGCTTCACCTCAGTGATATGCCGGTTGCTGAGCGCGCTGTGAATGTGGAGGGCAACAAATCCGACTTCGTCTGGAGGAAGCTTCGTTCCCATCGTCTGATTGATCCGGCTAATCGCATTCTCCGCCATCCGGAACTCTTCGGGATACATTTCCTTGGTTTCGAATAAAAATGGATTGAGGATAGATAAGTCCTGTTCATACCTCCGGATGGCAAAAGCGATATGATCGGTCAGCGCAATATGAATATGTTCGTTGACGGTCTGCCGGCTGTCCTGAATAATCTGCAGTACGATCTCCTGAACGACCTCAATCAGCTTCTCATCCACCTGCGGGACAAGCTGCTTATACTGCTCCTGTTCTTCCTGGCTGCGCAAAATAAACATTTTTTCGACGGACGATAACTGGATCCGGTCGTTTGATTTACGGTTAAAGCCAATTCCCTTGCCGATCACAACTACTTCGGCGTACTGGGGGTGCTTGGCGATGATGACATTATTGTTCAGCACCTTCGATACGGTTATGCTGCTCACCTTGTGGACACCTCTTCTATATCAACGAATCCCAAGGCAACACCAGTCACCTGCGGGGCGGTATTACGTAATTATACTTGCGCGTTCTGCTGCCAGCAACCCTGTGAACACTGTTTTTTGATGTGATTGCTGACGCAGCATGTTCCGCCTACCAGGATTCTTCGTAAAAAAACGCTCTATACCGCTGCCCGGGACGGCAGCAGTATGGAGCGAATAGCTATAGAGCAAATAAACCAATCATTCCTTGATTATCAGTCCTGCGGTGCTTTTGGCGACGGTGATGAAGGCGATGGCGATGGCTTCGGCTGGATCGGCTCCGCCGTAACCGCCGCTTCCGTTCTCGCCGCTGCAGCCGGGGACTCGGCTACGCGGGCTGGCAGACCAACTCCCCCGGTTGATTTATGGGTCAGGTTCTTGATCAACCCTTCCACATCAATACCGGATACGCTCTTCAGCATTTCGGGTGCGGTGGCCATCAGCTGGGTAACGTAATTGCTGACGCGCGCCGCGCCTTCTCCGTTGCCCGTATCGACCACGGTGAGCTTGTCGATCGACGCAAGCGGGGCCGCAACCTTGCCGGCCAGCTCCGGCAGCATTTTTACGATGATATCGAGCACGGCCGCTTCGCCGAACTTCTGGAACGCTTCGGCCAGCTTCTCCTTCGCTTCGGCTTCGGCGAGACCGCGCAGCCGGATAACCTCGGCGTCGGCGGTACCTTTGGCCCGCTCCGCGTCGGCCAGCGCCTGGCCTTCCAGCCGCTTCTGCTCCGCCGTCGCCCGGGCCTGCGTCTCGATGCTGTACTGCAGCGCGTCCGCTTCGCGCATTCTGCGCGCCTTATCGGCTTCGGCCGCCTGTTCCACGGCGTATCGGTCCGCTTCCGCTTTTTTCTTCACTTCCGCATCATACTGCTTCTCGCGGACCTGGATTTCCTTCTCCTGAATGTCGATCTCTTTCATCTTGCGGACGAGTTCGACCTTCATCTGCTCCTCGACCACCGTCTGCTTCGCCCGGGCCTCCTGAATGTGGTACGCCTGGTCGGCTTCCGCTTTCGCCGTATCCTGGTCCCGTTTGAACGCGGCAACTTTCAGCTGGTTGTCTCTCGACGCCTCGGCGATATTCGTATCGCGCAGCAGCTCGGCCTTCTGGCCCTGCTCTTCGGCATTCGCCTTCTGGATCCGCGCATCCCGGACCGCTTCGGCTTCCGCGATCTCCGCGTCCCGCTTCACGGCTGCGATCCGCGGTTTGCCCAGCGCATCCAGATAACCGTGTTTATCGCGTACGTCCTTGATCGTAAACGAGACGATCTGCAGTCCCATCTTCTTCAGATCACGGGCCGCAACGCCTTGGACCTCCTGCGCGAAGCGGTCCCGGTTGCGGTACACTTCCTCTACGGTCATCGTCCCCAGGATCGCCCGCAGATGGCCTTCCAGCACTTCCTGCGCTTCGCTCTTCAGCGACTCGATCGGCTTGCCCATGAACTGCTCGGCGGCCGTCGCAACATCCTCAATAGAGCTGCCGACCTTGATGATCGCCACCCCGTCGGCGATAACCGGCACCCCTTGCTCGGTATACACCTCCGGAGTCGTTACATCGAGTTTATGGGAGAGTAACGACATATACTCCGCTTTTTGAAAAATCGGCAGGATGAACGCGCCCCCGCCGCGCACAATCTTGATCTTCCGTCCGGATCCGTCATCCGATATGTGACTGCTGCCGAGGAACGACCCCGTCACAATCATCGCTTCGTCGGGGCCAACCGTCTTGTACCTTGCCCAGAACGCCAGGCCCAGCACAAGCAGGACCGCCACCACAATGGCCGGGATTAGCAAATAGTCATAATCCAGTATTCCCTGCATTTATGCCTCATCTCCTTTTCTGTCGTCCAGCTCGGAAACCATGGCCACGCCTTCCTTTACTTCCACAACCACCACACGGACGCCCGCCGGAATGGGATTCCGGTCAAAGCTGGCCGCCGTGTGCAGGCTGTTGCCGGCGCCGAAGGAGATCATTACTTCCCCGTAACCTGCCGCAGGGAGCGGAACGGTTACGACGGCGATCCGGCCGGGCAGCTCCCGCATCGAGAACCCGGTGGACATTTCACTCCGGTCCATCGGCTTCACGAAACCCAAGTAGACAAGCATTGCCATAAAAGCCGCCGTTAGCAGCGACAACACCGTCACCGCTCCGTTCCCTATTTCCGTATAGCGGGTCAGCAAAAGCCCCGCTCCCCCAAACACGGTTACCCCGCCCGCGATCACAGTCGGATTAAACATATGTACGGAACTGAAATCGAACATTCCGTCGATCGCGTTCCCGATCACATCGCCGAGCAGCAGGCTGACGAGGGCGAAAATGACCCCGAGCACCAGACACCCCATGTACAGCGTCTCCATGCGCATTCCTCCGTTTCCGATGCTGACGTATTCAATTATATTTACGGATAACTCCGGTTATGGTTCCAAAATAAGGGGATTTCACGTAAATTTGCTCATAAATCGTTACTTTCGCTGTTTTTCCATCCGCACCTAACAAAAAGACTGCTTCTCTCAGCCGTTGATCCGGCCAAAAAAAGCAGTCTGTTCTGCGGCAGGAGCCAAGCTCCGCCTTACAGCGACATTTTATAAATTTCGACCACATCTTCGCGGTCAAGCTTGCGGAAATTGCCGAACGGTCCAAAGCGGACGGTTTTGTCGGCCATCACGCCGATCTGGCTGTCGTCTATGCCGTAGTCGGCCAGACGGGCAGGCGCTCCAATTGAATCCCAGAACGCGCGCAGCGCTTCGATGCCTTTCAGGCCGGCTTCCTCGTCGCTCAGTCCGGCCGCATCCACGCCAAACGCGTTGACGGCCAGCTTGCGGAACCGGGCCGGATTCGTGCCGAGGTTGTATTTCATCCACTGCGGGAACAGAATCGCCAGACCGCCGCCGTGAGGAATGTCGTATACAGCGGAGACGGCGTGCTCAATATTGTGCGTCGCCCAGTCGCCGGCGAAGCCCATGCTGACCATACCGTTCAACGCAAGTGTTCCGCAGTACATGATCGTTTCCCGGAGCTCGTAGTTCTCCAGGTCGTCGACCAGCTTCGGCGCGGTTTCCATCACGGTGCGCAACAGCGTTTCGCAAAAACCGTCCTGAACGGGCGTGTTGGTATCCTGGTGGAAATAATGCTCCAGCACGTGCGACATCATGTCCACAATGCCGTACACCGTTTGCTCGCGCGGCAGCGAGAAGGTGTGCACCGGATCAAGAATGGAAAATGCGGGAAACGCGTAGACGCTACCCCAGCCCATTTTCTCCATCGTTTTGCCGTTTGTAATTACGGAACCGCTGTTCATCTCGGAGCCGGTGGCGGCCATCGTCAGCACGGTGCCAAGCGGAATCGCGCCGGTCGGCTGTGCTTTGCGTTCCACGATATCCCACATGTCCCCGTCGTATTTGGCTCCAACCGCAATCGCTTTGGCGCAGTCAAGCACGCTGCCTCCGCCGACGGCCAGCACCAGTTCGATGCCGTGCTCACGGCACAGCTCCACCCCTTTGTGGACTGTGGACAGCCTTGGGTTCGGATCAACTCCGCCGAGTTCGGTCACCTCCGCCCCAATCGAGGACAGCAGCGATGTAACTTTATCGTACAGCCCGCTGCGCTTGATGCTTCCGCCGCCGTAGAGCAGCAGCACTTTTGTGCCGTATTTTGGAATTTCCGTCTTCAGCGCTTCCAGCGTATCTCTGCCAAAAATCAGTTTGGTCGGATTGTAAAACTCAAATGTACGCATCTATTCGGAATACCTCCCAAGTGTCATGGATATGTGCGGCTATCTTATTATAGTCCTCATGGACGCCGTCTTCAAACGGCACTGGGACAGCCGGCAAATCCCGCCTTTATCTGGCTCCGAAGGCCGCAACAAACCGGCGGAAAGCCTCCTGGCCTTCTGCCGTACGCTTATAAACGCCGGCGTGCTCCAGAATGACGGCAAATTTCAGCCCGACTTCATTCCGGACGGTCTGCACCGCAGACTCGTAGGACAGGTTCGTTCCGAAACGTGTGCACAGGTCCTGAATCCATGCAGCGTGCTGCGCCAGCGGATGAGCCGGGTCGTTTACCGACGCATCCAGATTCGTTTGATCGCCGGACAGAATCGCCGCGATTTGCTCCAGCTCCTCTTTCAGCCGGCCCGGAAGAATCGCCAGCCCCATCACTTCGATCAGGCCGATATTTTCTTTTTTGATATGGTGCATTTCGCGGTGCGGGTGGAAAATACCCTCCGGATATTCCTCGCTGGTCCGGTTGTTCCGGAGCACAAGGTCCATCTCATATCCGCCGTCCGCCGAGCGCCGGACAATCGGCGTTACCGTATTATGCGGCTGCCGCTCGCCGTTTTCTTCCGTGAAGGCCAAAATATCCGCACTCTCGTCGCTGTACGCCTTCCAGGCTTCATACAGCGCGTTGCTGCATTCCAGCAGTTCATCCGGTGATCCCGAGGTCAGGCGCAGCACCGACATCGGCCATTTGACGATCCCCAGCCGGACATTCGGATAGTCCGGATGGGCGAACGACGTCTCGATGGGCGCTTTTTGAATTGGAAACGTATGCCGTCCGCCCTGGAAGTGGTCATGCGTCAGGATGGAACCGCCAACGATCGGAAGATCCGCATTGGAGCCCAGGAAGTAATGGGGGAAACGCTCCACAAATCCAAGCAGCCGCTTCAGCGTGTCCTTCGTCAGCTTCATCGGCACATGGTCGTGATGGAAGACGATACAATGTTCGTTGTAATACACGTAAGGCGAATACTGGAACAGCCATTTCTCCCCGTTCAGCGTAAGCGGAACGGTCCGGAGATTCTGGCGGGGCGGATGGTTCAGCCGTCCGGCGTAACCCACGTTCTCACGGCAGAGCTGGCACTTCGGGTACACCGGAGGCGGGAGCAGCCGGGCCATGGCGATTTCTTTCGGATTTTTCTCCGGCTTGGAAAGATTGATCGTCATCTCAATGTCCCCGTACGAGGTCGGCTGCAGCCAGTAGACGTTTTTGGAGACACGGTCCATCCGGATATAATTCGAGTCAATGCTCAGCCGGTAAAACCGGTCCGTGGCGGCCGCGATTCCCTGCTCCGCTTCCAGCGCGGCGAACTCGGCGTTGATCTCCGAGGGGCGGGCCATCAGGTGACCCATAATTTTGGCGTTCAGCAGGTCGCGGTACGTATCCGTGTTCTCCGGAATCAGCCCGGTTTCAGATCCGTAATCGATCAAAGCATCCAGCGGCTCTTGGGGACTATCCGGTGTTTCCGCCGCAGGCTCTCCCGGTTCTCCCGCGTAAGGCTCGGTGAACCCGAATTGGTCCAGCAGCAGGTTGCGGCAGTAATCTTCGTCCGCCGGTTCGATTAACCGGCTGCGCAAAGCGAACGACACCAGCCGCTCTATGGCCAATAAAGCGCCGGTTCCGTCCGGCTGCGCTTGCTTCCCGTTCATCATGTCCATTCTCCTTCATCTGTGAAGGAGGCCCGGCCGACGAATGGCCGGGCCTCCCCGTATAATCGTACTATATTGACCGGATTATGCGCCGTAACCGTCAGGGTGGTTTACGTGCCAGTTCCAGGCGCTTTGAATGATGTCCTTCAAGTCAGCCCGGGACGGATTCCAGCCCAGTATGCTGCGGGCTCTGTCCGACGAAGCGACCAACACCGCCGGATCGCCGGCCCGGCGCTCCTGGATCGTTACCGGAATCTCACGGCCGGTCACTTCCTTGGCGGTTTCGATCACCTGCTTCACGGAGAAGCCTGTTCCGTTACCCAGATTAAAGACGCCGCTTGCGCTTCCGCTGCGCAGATAATGAACCGCGCGGACATGGGCGTCAGCCAGATCGCTGACATGGATGTAGTCGCGGATGCACGTGCCGTCTTCGGTCGGATAATCGTCGCCGAATACCGCAATCGACTCCCGCTGCTTCAAAGCGGTCTGCAGCACCAGCGGAATGAGATGGCTTTCCGGACGGTGGTCTTCGCCGATTTTGCCGCTGTCGTGGGCACCGGCGGCGTTGAAGTAGCGGAGCGCGACATAACGCATGCCAAGCACCTTGTCGAACCAGGCCATCATACGTTCCATCGTCAGCTTCGTTTCGCCGTACACATTGGCTGGCTCGGTCCGGTCGCCTTCCTCGATCGGCACTTTTTCAGGTTCTCCGTAAGTGGCCGCAGTCGAGGAGAAGACGATTTTGTCCACACCCGCTTTTTGCATCGCTTCCAGCAGGCAGAGGGTACCATAGACATTGTTGTCAAAATATTTCACAGGATCCTTCATGCTTTCGCCTACCAGGGAGCTGGCGGCAAAATGAATTACCGCGTCGATCTCATTCTCCGCAAACAGCCTGTCCAGCAGTCCCTTGTCGCGCAGGTCCCCTTCATAAAGCTTGCCGCCCAGCAGCGACTCGCGGTGCCCCGTAAGCAGATTGTCGATCACAACGACCTCTTCCCCGCGTTCAAGCAGCTCAGCTACCGTATGCGAGCCGATATAGCCCGCTCCGCCCGTTACCAAAATAGCCATGTTTACTCCACTCCTTCCCGTTCTTCAACGCCATTGCCGATAGTGCATACATAGAAGTCACCGGTCAGACCGGTCCGCCGGGTATACGCTTCGCCGACTTCTTTGATAAAACGTTCAACATCGTCTTCATGAACCAGCGACACTGTGCATCCGCCAAAACCTGCGCCGGTCATCCGGGACCCCAGAGTGCCCGGAATGCGCTGCGCCTCCTCCACCATCACGTCCAGTTCCGTACAGCTGACTTCATACAAGTCGCGCAGCGACACGTGCGAAGCGTTCATGTATTCGCCAAACCGCTTCAGGTCGCCTTGCTTCAGCACTTCCACCGAATCGAGCACCCGCTGATTTTCCTCCACCACATGCCGTGCGCGCCGGCGGACCGTCTCATCTTCGATCTTGTTCTGCAGATCGTCCAGCTGTTCCGGCTTCAGCTCCGCCAAATAGGACAGCGAAGGCAGCTCGCGTTTCAAAATAGCCAGCGCTTCGTCGCACTGCTGCCGCCGCTCGTTGTAGGCCGAATCCACCAGGCCGCGGCGTTTGTTCGTGTTGCCGATCACCAGCTTGTAGCTGCCGCCTACAAACGGGACCAGCTCATATTCCAGCGTATTGCACATCAGCAAAATCGCATGGTCTTTGCGTCCGTTCGCTACGGCAAACTGATCCATTATGCCCGAGTTGACGCCGACGTAGTGATTCTCCACCCGCTGGGACAAAAGGGCGATTTCCACCGTGTCGGTGTCTCCTCCTTCCAGCGTCAAAAATGCGTACGCCGTCACCACCTCGATGGAAGCGGAGGAGGATAAGCCCGCCCCGTTCGGGATGTCGCCATGGAACAGCAGCTCGTAGCCTTGCGTCAGGGGACGCCCCTTCTCGCGGAGCTCAGCCATGACCCCGATCGGGTAGTCCACCCATTCGCCCGTCTTGGCCTTGCCCAGATCCGCCAGGGCAACCGTTGTCTCGTAAGGCAGATTGGTCGAAGCAAACACGATTTTGTCGTCTTCTCTTGGTCTTACAATGAGCGTTGTGCCGAAATCGAGAGCAGCCGGCAGCACATAACCTCCGTTATAATCCAGGTGCTCGCCAATCAGATTGACGCGGCCCGGCGCATAGAACACGCGTGCCTTCCGCCCGCTCGTCCCGTACTTGCCGGAGAAGGTCCGGTAAACTTCCTGTATGCTCATAAATGCCACTCCATCCTTTCGCCTCCCCGCTGCCGGGGGTAGGGAACAGTTCCTTTACGCTTACATTATAATCAAATCAGACTTCGCCCGATAATGCAATCATGTGCGCAATGTATGGATAAATGTGACTTCGAACCCTATAATAATAGGGAGGGAGCCTCATGTGCGCCTTGGAAAGGAGTCCCGCATGGAACCGACCTATTCCGTTTCATCCAATCCCGTCTACTACGGGCAGCAGGAGCTGCACGTCCTGTTTGCCGGCGAAAGCCAGACCCGGCCGCTGCATCAGGCCGGTCCCAAAATCTACGATTATTATCTGCTGCACTGCGTCGAATCGGGCGCAGGCACCTTCCGGACGGAATACCAGACCTATGAGCTTGGGGAAGGCGACTGTTTTTTGATCCACCCCGGCCAGCTGGTCAGCTACCGTTCGGACGGCGAACGCCCTTGGCGCTACCGCTGGGCGGCGTTCACCGGCAGCCGGGCGGACGCTGTTGTTGCAGCCTCCGGGCTGCTGCCGGAACGGGCCGTGCTGTCCGCCGGGGAGGGAACCGGCATCCCCGGGGCGCTGGCCCGGATGAAAGAGGCGTTCGCTACAGGCAGCGATAGCGCCCATTTTACCTCCCTCGGCTGTTTGTATCTGATTCTGGGCGAAGCCGCCGACCGGCTGGGTGAACCGGAGCGGCCGAGCGGAGCCGATTCCCAGGTGAAGCGCACCGTTAAGCAGATGATCCATTACATGTCTTCCCAGCTGGCCCATCCGGTCTCCATTGAGCAAATGTGCGGAAGCCTCGGCTACAACCGCGCTTATCTCTCGCGGATTTTCAAGCAGGAGACCGGCGTGGCGCCGGTGACCTACCTGCTCAAGCTGCGGATCGACCGGTCAAGAAGGCTGCTGCGCGAACGGCCGGAGTTATCCGTCGAGCAGGTTGCCGCTTCGGTTGGACTCACGGACGCGTTATATTTTTCGCGCCAGTTCAAGCGTTTCTGCGGCCAGTCGCCCACGGCATACCGGCAGGCGACCGCCCGCTCGCAGCGGAACGCGCCGCAGCAGCCATGAGGCCGCGGTAACCGTTTGGCTGCATGCGGCAAGAGACTGCGCTAAACGGGCAGCAGGCCCAGGGCCTCCGGCAGTGACGTTGATGTCCGACCGGCATGTGATCCGGCTGACGAACGCTTCGGCTGCACATAGCGGCGAGGCATGCCGTAAGCGCTCCCTATCTGCTTGACTGCATGCGGAGATCCTGTACCTAGCGCATTAAACCCGCAGCAGGCCCTCCGTATGCCGTATGCGCTCCCTATCTGCTTGACTGCATGCGGCTGATTCTGTGCCTAGCGCATTAACTCGCAGCAGGCCCTCCGTCATGCCGTATGCGCTTCTTATCAGCGCTTCCTGATAACAACCAGGGCTGCCCAACCGCTTCAATGCCGGCAGTGGACAGCCCTGACTGTGCTTATATGATTGGGTAAGGTGTGATCTAATTTCCGGCGGGCGGCTGCAAAATCGTATCGATCCGTTCCAGCTCTTCCTGCGTAAAGTCGAGATTGGACAACGCAGCCACGTTCTCCTCAATCTGGCTGAACCGGCTGGCGCCGATCAGCGCGGACGTAACCCGTCCGCCGCGCAGCACCCAGGCCAACGCGAACTGGGCGAGACTCTGGCCGCGTGCAGCCGCCATCTGGTTGAGCGCCCGGATCTGCCGCAGCACCTCAGGTGTAATCCGGCTTTCGTTCAGCGCCGTGGAAGGTTTCGCCGCCCGTGAATCTTCCGGAACGCCGTTCAGATAGCGGCCCGTCAGCAGCCCCTGCGCCAGCGGAGTAAACGCGATGCTGCCGGCCCCGTATTCCGCAAGCACATCCTGCAGCCCCTGCTCGATCCAGCGGTCCAGCATCGAATAGCGGGGCTGATGGATCAGCAGCGGCGTTCCCAGCGATTTCAAAATGGCTGCCGCCTCCCGCGTCTGTTCCGCCGTGTAATTGGAAAGCCCGATGTAAAGCGCTTTGCCTGAGCGCACGGCATGATCCAGCGCCATCATCGTTTCTTCCAGCGGGGTATCCGGATCAGGCCGGTGCGAATAAAAAATATCGACATAATCGACCTTCAGCCGCTTTAAGCTTTGGTCCAGACTGGACAGCAGGTATTTTCTTGAACCCCAGTCGCCGTATGGACCCGGCCACATATAATAGCCGGCTTTGGTCGAGATCACCAGCTCGTCCCGGTAGGGGCGGAGGTCCCGCTCCAGCACGCGGCCAAACAGTTCTTCCGCAGAGCCGGCGGGCGGGCCGTAGTTGTTGGCGAGGTCAAAATGAGTAATGCCAAGGTCAAACGAGCGGGTAATCATGTCCCGGCCGTTTTCGTAAGTATCGATTCCGCCGAAGTTATGCCACAGTCCCAGAGAAATCGCCGGTAGCTTCAGACCTGAACGCCCGCAGCGGTTATACTTCATTGCTTCGTATCGCGCATCGCTTGCCACATACACCATGCTTGATCCCAGCCTCTCGGTTCTAGTGTGCGTATCTACCAGGGGCGGTAAAGTTATAATCATTCATTCCGTCCCCGCTATATACGCCGTAATCTCTTCCATAGAATACGCCCTCATTCCGTTCATACCAACCGGCCGGCTGCCGTTGTTAATCCAGCAGCGCCCCCACCTGGTCCATACATTCGCCAATCCGGCCTTTGATGATCAAATCGGCTTGATCGTCGTACGGCGTTGCATCTCCGTTCATCAGCACGGTCCGCTTGCCCCGGAAATACGTCACCAGATGCGCGGCCGGCTGTACGGTGAGCGAGGTGCCGCCGATCAGCAGCAGGTCTGCCGATGCGATATGCTGCACCGCATCCAGCATCACCCGCTGGTCCAGCTCCTCTTCATACAGCACCACCTCAGGCTTGATGATGCCGCCGCAGGACGTGCAGCGCGGCACTGTCTCCTCGCTCCCGATTACCGCCTCAAGCTCATAATGCCGGCCGCAGTCCATACAGCGGTTCCGGTGTACAGAGCCGTGCAGCTCCAGCACGCGCCTGCTCCCAGCACGCTGATGCAGACCGTCGATATTTTGTGTGATGACGGCCTTCAGCTTGCCTTCGGCCTCAAGCCGGGCAAGCAGGCGGTGGCAGCCGTTTGGCTCCGCTGCGGGATGCAGCATTTTGCTCCGGTAGAAATCGAAGAACACCTCAGGCGAACGGAGAAAAAAGCTCCGGCTGAGCATAACCTCCGGCGGATAAGGAAACGCATGCTCCGCGCTGTACAGCCCGGCCGCCGAACGAAAATCGGGAATGCCGCTTTCCGTCGAAGTGCCTGCTCCTCCAAAAAATACAACCGACTCGCTGTCCTTGATCCAGGAAGCCAGTGTCTGCAATGAATCCATAATGCCGCTCATCCTTTCTTACTCCGGATTAAGGAATTAGAATCAGATCGTTATAGTCGGGAACAACGATATCCGCATCGGCCAGATGTCCCGTATCCCCCGCGGCGGCCGACAATCCTACAGCCAGGCGCACGCCCGCGCCCTTGCCCATCTGCATATCGCCGTTGCTGTCGCCGATGACTACCGTCTCCTCCGGCCGAAGGCCAAGCAGGCGGCAGGCCGTCTCCGCCATCTCCGGGGCCGGTTTACCCTTGGTTACCATATCGCGCGTAACAACGGCGTGAAAACGGTCCGTAATCCCCAGCCATTCCAAATGCTCCGCTGTGGTCTCCGCGATGTCGGAGGTGACCACGGCCAGCTTCAGCCCCGCGTCCCGGCACCTGTCCAGAAAAGGCAGCAGCCCGGCAATCGGCCGCGCCTCACGTCTTCGGCGCACCTCATTCATCGCTTCTTTGCCCAGATGCATAACGTGGGCGACGGCTTCATTCCACGGCATTCCCGCCGCATACAGCTGCCAGGCGAGAATGCCGTGGGTTTCTTCCACCGTTGCCATCGGCAGCGGCCCGTTTGGGTCATATCCGGTGACCGCGCCGGATGCGTCATGCCTGGTGCCAAGCAGCTTGGGGGAAATCCCGCCAAGTCCCGCGCCGATCAGCTGCAACTGATCCTCCATGCCCCGGAGTACGATCTCCGCCCAGACCCCCCACATGGACATGAGATCCATGAGTGTCCCGTCCTTGTCGAACAGAATTCCGCTGCAGGGAACGGTTATCTGTCCGGCCCGCAGTACAGCCATCCCGGCCACCTCCGATCCATATAAACGTTATGTATCCTTTATCCGTCCTTGATATTCAGCTCCGGCGGTTGAGTGTCTGCTCCATCTTGCCTGTTCCGTCTCGCCCTACTGCAAATTCCCCATCCAGTCCAGCAGCGTCCGGACGGTAATGTCCCGCTGGCGCGTTTCGGGAATCCGGGCTTCCCCGTCCCCTTTTTGCGGGCCATAGCTGCCGAATTGGGCGTGATTTCCTCCCTCAATCGTGTAATACACCGTATTATCCGGCAAATAATTCCGCCCTTCCCGGTAAGCTTCTCTATCGATAACGGAATCCTCCGTTCCGAGCACCGACAATACCGACAGTGTCGTCTTTCTCAGACTGCCTTTGGCATCCGGATAAGAAGCGAGAAAAAAAACACCCTTCAAGCGGTCCGCATGCTCCGAAGCATAACGGGAAGCCATCACACCGCCCAGCGAATGCCCGCCGATCACAAACGACTGGTTTGGATGCACGCGCAAAATGTCTTCCGCAGCGGACGGGTCAATCACCGCCAGATTCAGCGGCATTCGCGCAATGTAGACCGGGTATCCCGCGTCAGCCAGCTGTCTGGCGAGCGGCGCATAAGCTTCGCTCTCCACCAGCGCGCCGGGATACAAAATCATTCCCGGTCCGGCAGCCGCGGCGGGTTCAAACGAAATCCAGTTATCGTTTGTCTCTACGGATATGCCGCCGGAAGAGACCAGGGCGGACTCAGCAGCCCCTTCCGGCGGGTAAGGCTTTAAATAATTCCAGAGGAACAGCGCCCCTCCTGTCAATAGTGCTGCAAGGACGACAGCCGCTATTCGTTTTACCCGCTTGTTTCTCAACTCTGTCACTCCCACCATGCGGTTTCCGGGTTCTTTTGTTCCAGCGGAAACCGCCCGGCAAAATCCGGCAGAACCACTAACAAAATTATAGAGGAATCATGGTTTGAAGTCTAATCAAAACGATGACAGGTTCTTCCGGCCTCTCTTCATTACATTGCCACAATTCCGGGCTTTGGGAACGCGCAAAAGTGACTTTTTTCACAATATATCTGCCGCAAACTTAGTATTTTAAAATTAAAATAAACGACGATGCCGGAGGAGAACCATGCCGATCGACAACCCGATTGAGAAACGTGGAGAGACGTTTTTTTTGAACCTTCGCTTCCTCTTGATTTTGACCGTCTTTGTCAGCAATGCTATGGAACCCTTAATTCGCGAAATGGCCGTCCTTCAACATTTGTATGTCTGGATTTTCAGCTTCCATATGCCTTTGTTCGTGCTGGTCACCGGTTATTTCGCCCGTTCCAATCTTGCGGGGGCGGCCGGACGGAAAGTGCTGATGCAGATCGGACTGCAGTATGTTATTTTTCAGAGCTTGTATTCGGCCCTCGATTCGCTGCTTTTTCATGTAGAAGACATCCACCGCTCTTTTTTTGCCCCTTATTTACTGCTTTGGTTTCTGGCCAGCCATCTCTTTTGGCGGCTTCTGATGCTTGCCATGCGGCATTGGTCCCCGGCCCGGCAGATCGCTGTGTCCGTTCTGGCCGGTGTCCTGGTCGGCTATCTGCAGCTTGACGGCGTCTGGTTCAGCATCAGCCGAACCTTTGTTTATCTTCCCTACTTCGTTATCGGTTATCATTTATCGTTTGGCACACTGGCCCGCTTTTATTCCCTTCGCATCAAACGGGCGGCGCTCGCTGTCTCGGCTGCATTGTTTGCGGCGCTGGCCGCCTTTGGGGGCGCCATCCCGTTCGGCTGGCTGCTGGGCAGCATGACCTACGCCGAACTTGGAGCCGGGCAGTGGTACGCCGGTTTGTACCGTCTTGGGATGTATGCCCTCCAGATCGCGGCATCGGCCGCTTTTCTGGGCTGGGTCCCGTTTGCGGAAACCCGGCTGACCGATTGGGGACGGCGCACGCTGTACGTGTTCCTGCTGCACGGATTAATCGTCCGGTTTGCGGTATTCTCCGGCGTGTATGAACAGATTACTGGACCGGCCGGGGCCGGGCTGGTTATCCTGTGCGCGGTTCTGCTGACGATAGCGCTGGCCCAGCCTGCCGTCAAGCGTTGGCTTCATCCGATTGTGGAGCCGTCCGTGTCCTGGATGATTACGCTGCAGCGTGCAGCCCTCCGCCGTACACTCTGACGAATGAGTCCGAATAAAAGAAGGAGCTGCCCCAGAAGTGATTTACGTAAAAAAGACAGCTTCCAAGTTACACGAGTAGCCAATAAAGAAAGCCGCACCGTAGAGGGGAAAGTGGAGCTTCCTCGTACAGTCCGGCTACTTTATTGGCGTTACCATCGGATTGTAACATTTAAAGAGTGATGATTCAGCAGAGCGGTCTCAAGCGCATAAAAGACAATCACTCCGATCGCTGCAACACGGAGCTGATTTGTACAAAAAATCGTACCAAACCCTGCGATTGAGTCTCGCGTTTAGGCCGCTGCTGACCCACCGTGTCAATTATTCACACTAGGCTGGTCTAGATCTCACCTTACGGCCTGTTTAGATACGTAAGTGCAGACTCCCCATGAAATGAGCCAAGGTATTACGGAGCAAGGGCTGTCCCCCGTCACACTGCAACTTTATGGGACAGCCCTGTTTGCGCTCCGTCCTGTGCTTCAATTTTCGTCCTGCTCCAGCGTGTACTTCACCCGCATAATTATATGCTGGTCATAATCACCAAAGTGGCGGCCAAACAGGTTAAGCCCGCCCTGATGAACCGCATCAGGCTTAATGCCGATCCGCATCCGCAATTTGGGGCTTAGCTCCAGCTGCAGATCCTTCAGGGTGACACCCGACACCTTTTCCATATCAAGCGTTGTCTTTTCATGATCCACACGCCACGTCTTCAGGAACCCGTATTGCGTTGAGCCGTCCCACCACCAGTTTGGATTCAGCTTGCCGCGCCGGTCACCAAAATCCCCTGGGCTGGTCCACATGCCGATTTCTGTATTATTGACCCAGACGGAAATATTCGACGGCCAGTCCTGATCATAATTTGGCGCTTCGGAACAGATCTCCATTGACAGCTCCAGTGATTCAATCTTCGCCCCGGCAGGCAGATCCAAAGGCAGCAGATATTCGAGATATCCCTTGCGCAGCCAGATCAGCTGGGCATTGATATGCTTCGGGTGATAAAAGCTCGCCGGCTCATCTTCCTTAATAATCAGCCCTTCGCTGTTGGCCATTCCGCAGGTTGGGGATACTTCGCAATCGCTATAATGCCCTATCGGTATCTCAACTTCATAGACATGCGCTTCTCCGGTGGGCACAGTTTTTCTCAGATTGAGTTCAATATGGATATCATCATAATTCCTGCTGCAGACTTTCATCGCCCCGCGGGAGGCGGGGAGCAGCTCGGTATGGATCAGCTCTGCCGCTTCCAGCACTTTGACATTGCTGGCTACAGTCGAAACCGGAAGCTTCAGCTTCTCGGCGATCTCAATAATATTCAGGTTCCTGGAGTTTAAGAGCCGTAGAATATCCACCCTGGAACGGGTAGATAAGGCATGGGTCACTGTGACCAGTTTGTCCGGGTCGTTAAAGCTTAGTTCCAGCACGGGTTCAGTTCTCCTTATTCCTGTTATATTACACTAATACTACTTCGTAATGAATGGAAAAACAATTACATCCCAGGCTTGATATCGATGAAATCAATCTCCCCAAAGCCGTCGCCTTTGACAAACCGGATCGTGTTTGCTCCCGCCTTCAATTGAATCCGGGCAGTGGACAGCCCCCAATTCTCCCAGCCCTTATGGGTAATATAAAAAGGCTTGGCTGCTCCGGAATTGATGCTGAGCTGAAAATTGCTCCATTCCCCGCCGGCCGTTCCGTTCGCCGTCCGGGCAAGCAGAACATATTCTCCTTCCTCCGGAGCCTGGACCGTAAATTCGGCATAGCTGTCCGGAGTATCGATATGCCCCGCCTTGCGTCCTCCCGAACCGTTTGGGCTGGATAAGGCGGCAGCTTCGCCGCCGAACACAGCATGTTCGCCTTCATACCGGAAACGGGGAGCTTCACCCGAAGGAAGCGGGATCGGCAGGTCAGGACTGACCGGCACACCGAGTTTCGGAGTTCTGTCACTGTTCCAGGTGAACGGCTGTGCCCGCACCTCGCGGTTCCACCCGGCCCCTTGGTATTTGGCGGTATGGTAGATCATCCAGTCCTCTGTCCCGTCAGGCGACTGGGTAAATGAATGGTGTCCCGGTCCAAACATTCCATTCCCCGAACTGAATATAGGCTGGCTGCGTTTCGTCCATGAAGCGGGATCCATCAGATTGCTCCCCGTCTCCGCTGTAATCAGACCTAAACAATAATCGTCGGTCCAGCTGCCGCTCGCGGAATAAACCAGGTTGATGAGGCCGTCCCGGATCATGACCTGCGGGCCTTCATTCACATGCGGGGAATGATTGGTTTCCCAGCTGTGAACCGGTCTCGCAATTTCCACACGTCCGGAGTCGATACTCCATGGATTGCTCATATGGGCGATGTATAGATTTTGCCGGACATTCATGTCGCCTTCCCAGCCTGACCAGATAAAATACAGCTCGCCATTCACCTGCAGCACAGTGCCGTCTATCGCCCATTTGTCCGTAGGATCGGTAATCTGTCCTTTGAACTGCCAGGTTCCCTCCGTCGGGTCCGCTGCGGTATTCTCCATCACATACATCCGGTGGTTCACATTGTCCCCGTCATCCATTGCGTAATAGAGATACCAAGCTTCGTTAATATAATGCAGTTCGGGTGCCCATATCCCGCTGCCGCCTGTTTGAATGACTTTCGGCCGGGCCGCATCAATCGTTGTCAGCTGGGGCGACTTCCAGATGGTCACGTTAACTCCGGTTGTTTTGATAAAATAGTAGAAGCCGTCTGTATGCTTATAAACCCACGGGTCGGCTCCATCCTGCGTGATGATGTTGTAAAAATTATTATGGCTGGAACCAGCATAGGTCTCATTACATGCCGGGAACACCGCGAGTGCACACAAAGCGATCAGCCAGCTTCGCCGGAAATTCCTCATACCTCTCACCTTCCCCCGGTGATGTTAACAGCAGCGCTACTCCTCAATGGCCGCCTTCCGCGAATTGATCCGGCGGATGACTTCCGGGTCGAACTTAGGCTGCCGGTCATAGGTATACAGCCCGTTTACTTCCTGCTCCACGTCGTACAGCTGGGTATAGCAGAAGCCAAACATCATCGGATGATCCAGAAGCACATTAGTGAGCCCCTCATAACGTTCAATAAAAGCTTGTTCGGAAACCGGCCTGTCCCCGTAACCCCATGACTTCTCATCCTGCTGCTGCGGATTCCACCAGATTCCGCCATACTCACTGATGAAATAAGGCTGACCTCCATACGTCTGCCGTTCAGGAAAAGTATTAAACACCTCGCCGCCGTCCTTCATCGGTTCATATCTGTTCCGGAAGGTCTCCGGGTTCTGGTCGTAATCATGCAGGTCAAAAATATCCGTCGCCACGTGGAAGTTGCCGCTGGTATCAATTACGGGCCGCGTAGGGTCTATCCGTTTGGTTACATCATATATAAGCTGCAGCACGGCGTTGTCCTGCTTCACACCATCCCGGTCCCAGGTCTCGTTGAACGGACACCAGCCGATCAGCGCGGGATGATTATAATCCCGCTCCATGCCTTCCAGCCATTCAGGAAGGAACCGGGCAACCGCTTCGGTAGTGGTTATATCCAGCCCCCAGTTGGCATGCTCTCCCCATACAAGATAACCTAACTGGTCCGCCCAATACAGAAACCGCGGCTCAAACATTTTCTCGTGAAGTCTCGCCCCGTTAAAGCCGAGGCCCATAGAAATTTCGATATCCCGGCGCAGCGCCTCGTCGCTTGGAGCGGTGTAGATGCCATCCGGATAAAAACCCTGATCCAGCACCAGCCGCTGAAAAACAGATTTGCCGTTGATCCGGAACGCCATACCGTCCAGCCGGACCGTCCGAAGTCCAAAATATGAACGGACACTGTCGGTCTGAACGCCCTGTCTGCTCAGGGTTAACTTCAAATCATACAACCTTGCGTTGCCAACTTCCCACAGATGAACTTCACTTAGCGGAAGGGTCAATTTAACATTGGGTCCCTCAACAAGCACGCTAACCTCTCCGGCATCAGCGCCGGCGTACAGCGCAGAAGCAGTGAGCGTGCTCCCGGCCGCATCTCCGCGCACTTTGATTTCGAGATGCACACAGGCGTTGTCTGGATCGGCTACGGCCTTCATGTTTGACAGATAAGTGTCCGCTACCTGCTCAAGCCATACCGTCTGCCAAATCCCGGTGGTGCGTGTGTAGTCACAGCCGTGGGAATAAAACCGTTCACTCTGCTTGCCGCGCGGCTGGCGTCCTGACCGGACATCATCCTCTGCATATACGGTGATCACATTAGGTCCGCTTACAAGCTGGGCAGTAATATCAAAACAAAACGGGGCGTATCCACCGCGGTGCGAGCCTATGGATACTCCGTTGACCCATACCTCTGCCATGTAATCAACCGCCCCGAAGTGCAGCAGCGTTTTGCCTGCCGTCCAGTTCTTCGGAAGAACAAATTCCCGTTTATACCAGACGGCTGCCATAAAGTCTGTATATCCTACGCCGGACAGTCTGCTTTCCGGGCAAAAGGGTACGGTAATTGTTCCCGAGAGCTCATGAGCGCTGCCCCAGTATCCGCGGTCTTTTCCGCTTTTGCCATGATCAATTTCAAATTTCCACTCGCCGTTGAGATTCATCCACTCCGGCCGGACCCAGTCGGGACGGGGATATTCAGGACGGGGAATGCTTGAAGGTTGTGCCATGGTACAGCTCCTTTTTTTTATAAAATGGAACCTGATATGATTTCATTTTCATTTCTTATTCATCATAATGCTGCGGATCGCTTCAAGCGGTGCTTTGGGTGTCCGGTCGTAAGTCAGCAGCCCGTTGATCTCCTGCTCCACATCGGTCAGCTGGGTGTAGCAGTAGCCCTGGATCACCGGTGAAGTGAACATCGGGCCAACTACAGCTTTGAGTTTGGCCAGAAAATCCTCTTCGTTCTCCGCCCCCGAATACCCCCAGCCTTCCCACTCGCTTTTCTTGAACGCAATCCCGCCAAACTCCGAGATAAGAATCGGCTGGCCCTGATAGGAAGCTCCGCCGACAAAAAGGCTGCGGTTCGCCGGCATTGCGCTGACAGTCGATTGCGCCGAGGCGTATCGGGTTTCCAGCACTTCCTGACGGCTCTCATAATCATGAATGGTTACCAGATCTGTGGTCATATGCTCCCAGCCGTCGTTATACACAACCGGCCTCATTTCATCCAGCGATCTCGTTAAATGATACATCGCCAAGCCATGCTGCTGCTGCCGTGTATCGATCTGCACATTAGGCACGCCCCAGCTCTCATTCAGCGGCACCCAGGTAATGATGCTGGGATGGTTATAGTCGCGTTCTATAATCTCCAGCCACTCTTGCGTAAACCGGCGGACGTAAACCTCGGAATAATCATAAGCATTGGCCGCTTCGCTCCATACCGCCAGGCCAAGCTTGTCGCACCAGTACAGGAACCGCGGGTCTTCCGTCTTCTGATGCTTTCGTACGCCGTTAAAGCCCATTTCCTTGGTCAGCTCTATATCATGTCTCAGGGCTTCATCCGATGGCGCAGTCAAAATCCCGTCAGGAAAGTACCCCTGATCCAGCACCAGCCTTTGGTAATACGGTCGGTTATTCAGGCACAGCCTGCCATCCTTTATCGAGACCTTGCGCATGCCGAAGTAACCGGCGGCTTCATCCAGCAGGTGCTCCTCGCGGAACAGCCGGAACCGGATATCATACAAATTGGGATGTTCAGGGCTCCACAGACGCCCAAGTCCATGATCCGTAAAATCGCCCAGTCCGATGGTCCGGTGCTGCTCCGCGCTTTTTACCGTATATTGATCTTCTGCAACCACTTCACCGCTGTAAGTCACAGTCACACGTAAAACAAGAGGATCTTCTGCCTTAAATCCGCTAACTAATGTCCGGAGCCGGATTTCATTCCGGTCAATGTCCGGTGTCATCCTCACCTTCTTCAGATGTACAGCGGACAGCGGCTCCAGCCACACACTTTGCCAGATTCCGGTCGTACGGGTATAAAAAATAGCTTCAGACTGCTCAAGCCAATACTGCTTGCCCCTCGGCAGCGTGACATCCCGGCTGAAATCCTCGGCCCGCAGCATAATCACATTGCTTCCCTCGACCAGCGAAGGCGTGATATCCGCCTGGAACGGCGTATGCCCGCCGGTATGCACCGCCACAAGCTGCCCGTTCACCCAAACCTTCGCTTCGTAATCCACAGCGCCGAAATGAAGTATAATCCGCTGCCCGCTCCAATGCTCCGGAACCTCAAAGCTTCTTCTATACCACACCACATCGTGAAAAGAAGGATCTTCAATCCCGCTCAGCCTGCTTTGGAACGCAAAGGGCACCTGGATCGTCCGGTTTAATGCAGCAGGGTGATCCGCAAGAAACCATTGTTCGTCTTCACCGGCGTCTTCATCATCAAAACCAAATTCCCACGCTCCATTTAAGCTGAGCCACTCCTTGCGGACAAAATCGGGCCTAGGGTATTCCGGACGCGGAACGGGTGTGCTGCCTGCTTCTTTCAACATGATTCCTTCACTCCTATGAGTTGATTTCTAGTCTGTCAGCCTTTAATTGAACCTACATAGACACCTTTGACGAAGTATTTTTGCAGGAACGGATACACCATTAATATAGGAAGCGTCGAAACAACGATCGCACAGTATTTGACCAATTCCCGGAAAGCCGTCTGGCTCTGGGCGCTGTCAATGACCACCCCGCCGGCACTGCCGATGGAGGTGGCTGTAGCGTCATTGGCGACTAAGATTTCCTTCATTAACAGCTGCAGCGGGAACAGCTCTCTGTCCTTCAGCAGCACCATCGCATTAAACCAGGAGTTCCAGTTGCCGACGAGGTAATACAGGAAAATCACAGCCAGTGTAGCTTTGGAGAGAGGTAAAATCACCTTCGTCAAAATCTGAGCCTGGCTTGCACCGTCAATGGTAGCCGCTTCTTCCAGTTCCTGCGGGATCGCCTGAAAGCTGGTCCGGAGGATAATAATGTTCCAGGTGCTCAGCGCCGTCGGCAGGATCATGGCCCACAGATTGTTGTACAGCCCGATGTCCTTCATTAATAAGAACCACGGGATCAGTCCCCCGCCAAAAAACATCGTGACCGTAATCAGAATCATAATGAAATTTTTAAAATACAGATCCCTTCTGGATAACACATAAGCTCCCAGTACAGTCATAATCATATTGACCAATGTGCCGAGCCCTACATATATAATGGTATTTTTGTATCCGTTCAGCAGGCTGTTATCCTTGAATACCAGCTTGTATCCATCAAGTGTAAATCCAAGCGGCTTCAGCATAATGCCTTTATGGGCCATTAAGGAGCTGGGGTCGCTGACGGAAGCAAACAGGATATGCAGGATCGGATAAAAGCAGACCAGGGTTAACGCGGTCAGCAGCGTATACAGCATGAAATCGAATACTCTGTCGTAGACGGATTTACGCTTGCGGATCCGTTTGACTGCAGGCTGCAGGGTTTCTGTCATGGCTGTCCCTCTTTTCTTACCATAAGCTGGCCTCGGATTTGCGTTTGGCAATCTGGTTCGTCATCCAAAGCAGACCAAAGTTTACGACGGAGCTGACCAATCCGACAGCCGTGGAATAACTGAGGCTGGCTTCCCGCAAACCGCGGCGGTAGACATAAGAAGCGATAACGTCGGCCGTATCGTAGATCAGCGGATTGTAGAGCAAAATGATTTTTTCGTAACCGGAGGACATCAGCCCGCCAATCGCAAAAATAAACAAAATAATAATCACCGGACTGATTTGAGGCAGGGTAATATGCCACATCTTTTTAATCCGCCCTACCCCGTCGATATCGGCAGCTTCATATAAAGAAGTATCAATGGAGCTCATTGCCGCCAGATAGATAATGCTGTCCCAGCCAATGCTCTGCCAGATGCCGGAGAACGTATAGATCGGTCTGAACAAATCCGGGTATCCGAGCAGGGATGAATACTCTTTTCCGGTAATGAACTGAACCAGCTGTGTAACGACACCTTCATCGGCGACAAAAATATGAATGATTCCGCATACAACCACCAGTGAGATAAAGTGAGGCATGTAGGTGATGGTCTGTACGGTCTTTTTGAACTTAGTGCTGCGAATTTCATTCAGCATCAAAGCAAGGATGATAGGTGCCGTGAAGCCAAAAACGATCCCCCAGACATTCAGAAGCAGCGTGTTCTTCACAACTCTCCAGAAATACGGCCCCTGGAAAAAATCAACGAAATGCTTAAACCCCACCCACTCGCTTTCGCCAAACCCCAGCAGGGGCTTGAAATCCTTAAAAGCGATCATTACGCCCCACATCGGCCCGTAGCAAAAGATCAGGAACCATGCCACTACAGGAACGGCCAGCAGGTAGACGAACCAGTTCTTTTTTACATCCTTTTTAATCATGATCCGGGTATGTTTTGTTTTAACGCGCTTGCGTATAGGCGCTGCGTGTCCGTTTTTTTGCAACGTTCCCATAGAACAACCACCTATCGTTTGTTATATCGATCCAAGGCTGCCTGATGGATACTTAAAAACTCCTCCAGTCCCATACTCTGCGCTTCCTTCAAAAACTTGTCGTAGGCATCAACCGGGAGCTCTCCCTTGATGATTTTGGCAAAATATTCTCCGCGCAGCGTCGACAGCTGGTTCCCGAGTTCGGCTTCACGCGAGGCTTCTTCTTTGGTGAAAGTAATCGGCGGCATCGCTGCGCTTGTATCCATGTTTTCGGTCCAATACTGGCGGATATCGCCGGAATAGCTGCCTTTGGCTGCAATCAGCGGGTTGGCATGATGCTCGTCGCGGATGTTCGGCCAGCTGTGGTAGCGGTATTTCCATAACGTAGTCGATACCGGCTGTCCGTCTGGATCGTTGTAAATGTAGCTGTTTTCAGGATAATAAGGCATTCCTTTGTCATCGATCAGATGCACGGTTCCGTATTCGCCAAAGTTAAGCAGCTCCCAGCCTTTTTTGCTGTAGCTGAAATCCAGCCAGGCCATCGCTGCTTCCACATTGTCGCATTGGGTCGTGATCGCCGCTTCCGTTCCTGTCCGTTTGAAGTTTTTGTAGGTGGTTGCCGATTTCTCCCCTTTGTTCAGCACCGGATTCAACGCGCCGACAAAATCGATATTGCTTTGCTCTTTCCAGTAGCTCCACATCGTATCCGGGGAGTCCATCATAATCGCCGTATCGCCGAAAATGGCGCTGGCCATTCTCTGGTTAAAGTCGGCGGTCGCCCAGTCGGGGTTAAGCAAACCTTCCTTGTTCCACTGCTGCATCGTTGCGAGGTACTCCTTGGCTTTCGGCTGCGCCGGTCCCCAGCCCACTTTGCCGTCCTTATTCAGGAAGGTCCAATCCCATACGCCATAAGCGCCGTTAATAATGCCGGTAAAAATCTGCCCGTAGGAAGATCCGTAGTTAAGCGGCGCTTTGTAGCCGGCTTCCTTGGCTTTCGTCAGGAACGTATGCCATTCATCCACCGTTTCGGGGATTTCCAGCCCGGTTTTGTCCAGCGCTTCCTGTTTGATCAGCGTGCCAAACCAAATCCATTCTGAATAAGGAGCGATTCCGTAAAAACCGAGCAGCCTGCCGTCATCCGTTACGGTGGTTTTTCTTCGGGTCTCATCCGAATTCCGCCACTGCGTGTAGTTCGGGGCGTTTTTTTCCATCAGATCCGTGAGGTCGATATAAGCACCGTCATTTACACCCGCTTCAAGGCCGCCCGGATATCGTCCCGGCTCAATAATAATGTCCGGCAGATCCCCGGAGGAGATCATCAGGGTAAACGCGTCCGCTTCCTGGCCGACCGGCGGAGTAATAAAATTCACCTTGATTCCGGTTAATTTCTCTACCTGTTTTTGTATCAGATGATTGTTCATGTCGGGGATATTGGAGTTGGCGGGCATCCAGACATCCAGCGTAACGTCGCCTTTGACCGGGTAAGCGGAATAATCGCCTGGAATAGCTTGATCGTATACATCTCCGAGGTAGGTATCGTTGAGGGTGGAATTGACTTCGTCCATTAACTCCTGCGACGGTGCGGTATTCCCGCGGATATCGGCGCTCATATCTGTAAAAGCAATATCGTTGTTCTCTTTAGGCGCGTTTCCATCGTTCGATTCGTTAGATACTTTATTGTCGGCACCATTGCCAGCATTATTGCCGCTGCATGCAGTTACAGTTGAAATGATCAGTATGGCCACAAACAAAAGACTAAGGAGCCGCATTGTTTTGTTTTTCATACTTAACCTCCCGCTATAAAATGTTGTGTACAAAAACCGAAACCAACCCAAGCTGGCGGAACCGCACTCCCCCTTTGCATGCTGCTGAATACTCCCCTTATGCCGTTAACTGGTTACATCCAAAAAACACATTTGATACACACTTTTTGTATTACAAACCGAATTATAGAGATCCCCACCCTAATTGTCAACGCTTTCAAACAAAATATTTGTATCAATTCGGGTGTTATTTAAACCGGATTTATGTAAACGAAATTATATTCCGGTAGAAAACCAGGTTATCCCGGCTGAGTTTCGGTCGAAAAAACACCGTCATTATGCGGTTTTTTTCACATTGCTGATAATAGGCGTCCGGTAAAATATAAAAGTCGTTTATTACAAATAAATTGTAACAAACGACTTTATTATCCTGCATTCTGTTTCTAAACTGGCGATGTCCTGCAGCTTTTCTTACTCCCCTGAAGGTACGGCTAGCGGCTCGCTATCGCTGTGAGGGACCCCGAAGTCCGGTGTTCCATCCGGATTCCATCCGAATTTCTGAATGCGTGTCGCCCGCAGGGAGACATCTGCCCCGGCAGCGGGAAGCGCATGATACACGATCCAGTCCTCCCTGTCATCAGGCGAACGGGTAAAGCTGTTGTGCCCGGTAGCGTAAATCCCGTTTTCTGCACTTTTGCGGAAAACAGGCTGCATGGATTTTTCCCATGATAGCGGTTTCAACGGGTCGGACGTTTCACTCATGGTGAGCATGCCCAGCGCATAGTCCTCAGACCAGGTTGTACTTGCCGAATACACGAGATACACGCGGCCATTACGCTGCAGAATGACCGGCCCTTCGTTAATGGCCATGCCGCCCTGCTTTTCCCAGGGCAATGTCGGCGCGGTGAGCAGCTGATGTTCTCCTTCCAGCGTCCACGGGTTACTCATGGCCATAATATATATGGCAGATCCATAATCGGGAAAATGTCCATATCCGGCATACAGGAAATACAGTTCACCGCGCAGGCACAGCACCGTGCCATCCAATCCGGGAACAGGGGTCTGCAGGGATCCTTTCCATGCCCACTGCCCTTCCAGCGGATCCTCCTCCTCATTTTCCAGCACACAAATCCGCCGCGTTTCATCGCCCCCGCCGTCGTTAGCGGTGTAGTAAATGTACCACTTGCCATTCAAGCGGTGAATTTCCGGTGCCCACAGGTTATAGCTGTACCTGCCTCCGGGTTCAGGCGACCAGACGGTTTTTTTGCGCCCGGAAGCAAGGCCGGTTAAGGTTGCGGATTCCGTAAGCTCCAAATAGCTGCCTTTGGTTGACATGAAATAATAGCAGCCGTTGGTGTGCCTGAGCACCCAAGGATCAGCCGCTTTTTCAACAATCGGATTCAAAAAGGTTGCAGGCTCTAACATCTTTTGTCCTCCCTGTTCTTTTATTCCTTTGCACTCCGTACCGGTTCCATAAGCATGTAGTATACAACCCCGGCCTTTCAGCACCTCCCGGAAAAAAGTTAAGTCTCATCATACTCAGGCCGGGCAGCATTGTCTATAGGGGCAGGAAGATATAGGACAAAGGCGCTTCATCCCGGGTCTCCTTCCAGATAAAGCACTTTCCTGTCTGCAAAAAGATTTTTAGGCCGCCCGGAGCCTCTGCATAAGCCGACAAACTTCACATTGTCCGGTAGAAAAAACAGGTCTTTTGTGATAGACTCTCTAATAACAATGGCTGGCCGCTTAGATCAAGCAGGCTCTACTAATGTTAACGAGACATTGTTTTATAGAAACGGCTCCGCCCTCCTTCTGCTGCAAGAAGCTGGACCCCGTTTTTTCTATAAACCGCAGACATGTGCTGTTTGGGATTGCAGTGCGTTAATGCGACACTATATTTGCTCGTCATTTCAGGTTATGTTCCATGCGGGGATGTACGAAGCACATTCACCCGGGCGCATGCCAACAACTTTTAGGGGGGACCACCAATATGCCAGCTAAGAAAATGCGTTCAGACATGATCAAAAAAGGGTTCGACCGTGCTCCGCACCGCAGCTTGCTGCGCGCCGCGGGCGTTAAGGAAGAGGACTTCGGCAAACCGTTTATCGCGGTGTGCAACTCTTATATCGATATCGTACCGGGACACGTCCACCTGCAGGAATTCGGCAAAATCGTCAAAGAAGCCATCCGCGAAGCCGGCGGCGTCCCGTTTGAATTTAATACGATCGGCGTAGATGACGGGATCGCCATGGGCCACATCGGCATGCGTTATTCCCTGCCAAGCCGCGAAATCATTGCCGACTCTTTGGAGACGGTTGTATCCGCGCACTGGTTCGACGGCATGGTCTGCATTCCTAACTGCGACAAAATTACCCCGGGTATGATGATGGGCGCACTGCGCGTCAACATTCCGACTGTATTCGTCAGCGGCGGACCGATGAAGGCCGGCGTGGACAGCAAAGGACGCAAGCTGTCGCTTACTTCCGTATTTGAAGGCGTAGGCGCGCATCAGGTTGGCAAAATCGACGATGCCGAGCTGCTTGAGCTGGAACAATACGGCTGTCCAACCTGCGGTTCCTGTTCCGGCATGTTTACGGCGAACTCCATGAACTGTCTGGCCGAAGCGCTTGGCCTGGCTCTGCCGGGTAACGGTACGATCCTGGCCGTTGCTGAAGAGCGTAGAGAATTTGTACGCAAATCTGCCACCCAATTGATGGAGCTGATCAAGCTTGATCTGAAACCGCGCGATATCGTGACGGAAAAGTCGATCGACAATGCTTTTGCGCTGGATATGGCTATGGGCGGCTCCACGAATACGGTGCTGCATACTTTGGCGCTTGCCAAGGAAGCCGGCGTCGACTACCCGCTGGAACGTATCAACGAAGTGGCTAACCGCGTCCCTTACCTGTCCAAGCTGGCTCCTGCCTCCGACATTTTCATCGAGGACGTGGACCGGGCCGGCGGCGTCAGCGCCGTGCTGAACGAGCTGCTGAAGAAACCGGGCGCCCTCTTCGGCGACTGCATGACCGTTACCGGCAAGACGCTGGCCGAAAATGTACGCGGCCACGAGATCCTGGATACCTCCGTTATTCATACACTGGATAACCCGTATTCTGAAAAAGGCGGCTTGGCCGTGCTTTACGGAAACCTGGCTCCGGAAGGATCGATTATCAAGGTGGGAGCGGTTGATGCTTCCGTCGGCGGCTACCACAAAGGCCCTGCAATCTGCTTTGATTCGCAAGAGCAGGCCTTGGAAGGCATTGCAAACGGCAAAGTCAAAGAAGGCCATGTGGTGGTTATCCGCTACGAAGGTCCTAAAGGCGGACCGGGTATGCCGGAAATGCTCGCTCCAACCTCCCAGATCGTCGGCATGGGTCTCGGCGCGAAGGTTGGCCTGATCACGGACGGCCGATTCTCCGGCGCATCCCGCGGCATCAGCATCGGGCATATCTCGCCGGAAGCGGCTGAAGGCGGACCCATCGCTTTTGTTGAAGACGGGGATATCATCGAGCTGGACCTGAACAACCGCAAGATCGAACTGCTGGTTGACGAAGAAACGCTGGCCGCCCGCCGTAGCCAATGGAAAGGCTTTGAGCCGAAGGTCAAAACCGGCTACCTGGCCCGTTATTCCAAACTGGTCACCAACGCCAGCAACGGCGCGATCCTGAAAATTTAATCTGTCGTTGTACGTAACTCATAAAGAAGAAGGAGCTGTCCGGCTTAATCTGACTCTGTGTCAAGGACACATTAAAAAAGAGGATTCCGATTTAGACAGCAGACAAAAGATGATTCCTGTATTACACAGGGATCATCTTTTTTTATCCCCATTGATATCTGCAGTTATTGTACGGTTATATCGATCTATCTCTTGCTGTTTAGAATTCACCTACTCCCTTAACACAAAAAACCCGCGATGGGCGCGGGTTAAAGTGGGACTTACAAAATTGCTACTGTTTCGAGGAGACGGTATAAAAGTATAGAGAGGATAGTCAAAAGGAAGTGCCACGCAGATTTGTGCTGTATTTCAACGTAAGTTCGTATTGCATTAAGTTGAAAAAACCCTTTGCAGCCACAATAAGTTGCTCGCCTAGTTCTTGTGATGTTTTATAAGGAAAAGTTCCTCCATCTATTGTTTTCCCTGAATCCGGATCATACAGGCTGGAATTAATCATCTCGTCATATCTTTTCATGTAAATATCAACATTAGGGAAATTCTTCTGATGCTGAAATAAAATACGCCATTTTTGATCTGGAGTCTGATAAATAAACTCTTTTTTATCGATGTCAGAGCCAGCGCTTTTTCCTTCCTCCCTTAAATAAAAGCCATGCTCATTCATATAAGGGCTAAGAATGCTGTAATAGACCTCTTCCACATTGATCGGGTCGATCCGCTGAGACTCCAGCCATGGAATCCCCTTGGTAATGATGTGTTGCAGTATATCTTGTAGAGAGGCTCTTAATTCACTTTCATTGCCATATTTATAGATTGGCTCATACCCATTCTCATACATCCAGACATGTGTATCGTGTGTATAGTAAGGTGGAATGTAATATAACTGGATTCGTTTAGATAATATATCTTCACTTCTGCTGAGATTAATCAAATATCGATAGGAGTCTATCATTTTATAAAAAATAACTCCAGTTTCACTATAACCTCCTTCTACAGCCGGCAAGAGGATATATCCGAACTGTTCCAAAGGTTCTCTTATCACATCCAATATAACTTCGTTGACTCTTAATTTCTTGGTGTTCCCCTGTACCGCAAAAATTCCTTTTTCCTCCAGTAAGCTATCATCCAGCATAGAGAGATTATCGAAAGACAAAAAAGTTAGGGACTCCAGCGCGAACGCCTGTGTTAAATAATCGACTCCCTCCGGGTTCAATGGAGTGGATTGAAGTAAAGCGTTTAAATGATCTAGGGGTTCTCGGTTTGCCGCAAAAGGAATCCAAGCCTCCGTATGCAATGGTTCGAGCTTTATTTTCTTAGGTTTATGAAAGGGAATATCGATATGAATTTTAAGGACTCCATCTTCCCAAAAGTCGGCTCTCCACCCCCACTCGTCATAATTCCCGAAAAATAGAACTTCCGTTTTCAGCTCAACTGCTGCTTTTCCAGCCCATTTATCTGCACTCCGCAGGTCATTTTCTATAAACAAAGCAACCCAGTTTGGGTTGATTTGAGTCAGATAGGCGTCCTTTTTCTTCTTACAAATCCATCGGTTGAGGACGGACAGTTCAAGATTGTGCACTAAAATAGCCGTTGTTAATTCACTCATCGAACACCTCTCCCTATAAAAATAGCAGAAAACCCGGTTGAACCGGGCTTTCTATAATAATAATTCTTACCATGCTCTAATGGCTGCATTAAGTAATCGTCCTGCAGTAGCGTAAGCAACTGGGTCATCAGCTACACCTACGCCCGTCGTGTTATCTACGTTTGTTAGTATCAATACTATAATTGCTGCACCTACTTTAGCAACTGCAGCAATTTTACCACTTTTTTTATCTTTAACTACAGAGGTGACCGTTAGTTTCTTTCCTTCAACCTCTACCTCATATTGTCTTCGCTCTTTGCCTTTTAATTTTTGAATTAATGGCTCGACATCTCTGGGATTCTGTGTGTCTTTGATTAATTTATAATACACCATCCCATCATCGGGCAGTACATGAAATAGCACAGCTTTGAATGGTGTTCCAGGTATGGTGCCGATATCCGGTACAACCTTTCCGTCAGGAATCCAATTTGGTTGAACTATACTTCCATTAACCATCGTAATTCCTGTTCTTCCTTTTTTCACCGTCTTCTTTTTAAAAGCATTTTGATAAAATAAAACGTACCGATTCAACTGTCTTTGCGCTTTTAAATAGTACGGCCGATTAGCTGGTGTATTATTGTGAGTCTTTAATTCAAAAAGATATGCATCCCCTGCACTATCTGGACTATTATCATTTATTCTTTTAGTATCCTCCACTAGATCTGGCCTAAGAACCTGAACTGTCCGGGGTATTGCTGTATTAGAGTAATCAGCAGCCTTTCCTTTCTCTCTTTTAAATCTATCAGTAACCGCAGAATGAACCAAGGTCCCCACTCTCATCCAATATTTATAATCATAACTCTGAGAGGAGATTGACATCTTAGTGTTAGCTCCGCCTGTTTTATCAGGATCCTCCAACTCGTAGGCAAGAAACTCAATATTATTAGTATTCTCTAGCAACCATAGTTTGTCTGAATCTGTTCCGTTTTCTCTAATATACATAATCATGTCTTCAATCAAAGAATTATGATTAATAATTGCATTTCCGACTTCTTCAGATAAATATGACAATTCTGTTTTTGTGACGTCGCCCAATACTTCTGAAGTGGAGTATTGCTCAACTTTGTTGTAATAGACTGCAAGTTTCTTTTTCCATTCTTCTGCAGCAAGTACGTTTGTTCGAATCTCTAAAAGGTCCGTTGTATCCCAGTTATACCCAGGGGGGAGATCGAAAGATGTACCTTCGGTGCTTCCAAACCCAGGTGCTGAAGGGTCATCTATTACTTGATAGTACCCTTCTTCCGTTCTAAACCTTCCTTCTAACATTTCTGTCCCATCAGAAATACCGTCCTGATCGGAATCGCTTGTTAAAGGATTTGTTTTCACAAGCTTAACTTGACCATTGGATAAAATTCTAAATCCAGTTTGCTCTTGACTATCCGACAGTCCATCGCCATCACTATCTTTGTACCCTAAATATAGAAATGTCTTCAGATAGTACGTTCCTGCTTGCAACAAGAAACCATCTTTATTACCTGGCAGCATTTCCTTTAGGTCATTTCCGTTTGTACCTTTGATCACAACCGTAGTATCCGGAATACTGTAATACACCACAGTGGGTTCGGTTAATTCAAATTTGTAATAATCAACATCAAACCTCGAAGATAACTCTGAGGTGTTTAGGTCCCAATCCTCTAGAATATTGGCCCGATCCAAAGAAACGTCAGCATCCTGCTCTACCGAAACTCTCACATAAGGAAAGTCAGAACTTAGGTCACTTGGTGTTACTCTGACATAATAAGTCGTTCCTTTAGTCAGAACATAATCGACTTTTGGAGTACCCCCAGTTGTGTCATTTGACGCCAACTGATTTTGCAGATTTCTATCGCTGAAAACTTGAATATGTGTGGTGGGTTGCTCCTCTTCCGACTTTGCATCAACATATGAAGTATAGAATCGGTACAAGCTAGTCGAAGGAGCGGTAAACGAATAATAGGAAACTAGGTCACCCGGTAATTCGTACTTAGAGTTTGTATTTAAATCTAATTGATTGAAGTTACTAGGATCAGGATTTTCAACGCCGGTACCACTACTTTCAGGTGAAGTCTTAATATCAACACGTTTTATTTGACTCCCCAAACTGAATGTGACACTCATCTCTTTAGTCGCTTTGCTTGATATTGTAGCATTAGCGGCTTTTACTTCAACGGGTTGATTATTGCTATCGTACCCAGTAAATGTAGCGGTTACATTCGTAGAAGAACTTGTCCCGTTTTCAAGTATTGCGGTTGCTGAAATCGTAGTATTTATATTTCTATAAGCCAAAGATAAGAGTCTTAAATCTTTGGCAGTCCCAATAGTTCTGAATACCACTCTGGAAATTTGTGATCCAGAGTTTAATTCAACCTTAAAGGATTGACTACTGCCTCCCGCGGTATACATGGTTGCATATCCGGTTTCCACAGGCCTGTTATTATGATCGTAGCCCGTGGCGACAATCCCTACTGTACGACTTACCTCACCATTTTCCACTGAACCGGTAGCGATAACTTTTCCAGCATCTATTCGATAACCCTTAGATAATAGGACTACTTCCGAGGCGTTTCCAACTGCCTTTATTTCCACCCTGGTAATTTGGGGTCCTGCATCCAGGACAACATTGAAATATGCGCTATTGCCCCCCCCAACATATGCACTTGTTGCTTTAGTTTCAATCGCTTTATTATTTGCATCATACCCTGTTGCAACAATTCCAATATATTTACTTATTCCAGTTCCG